>NZ_JADOGI010000003.1 GCF_015645445.1 Nonomuraea cypriaca
GGGGCATGCCCCCCGCGTGCTAGTTGGCGGACACCGCCTCTGGAGCAGGGGCGGCCGGGCAGGGGCGGCCGGCTTTTTGGTCGCGGGGATGAGGAAGGACAGGGCGGCGATCAGTACTGACAGGCCGGCGGCCAGCCAGAATGCCGTGTGGAACGCCTCGATGCCGGAGCCCGCCGCGAGGCCGGAGGCTGTGACGCCGATCGCCAGCCACAGGCCGACGCCGAGCTGCCTGCTGGAGGTGTAGAGCCCGGACGCCAGACCCATGCGCGGCCCCGCCACGCCATAGGTCGCGGCCACCGCGGTGCTGATCATCATGACGGTGACGCCCAAGCCCTGCAGCACGCCACCGGGCACGATGTGGATCCAGAGCGAGCCGTCCACGGGAATCCCCGTCAGCAGCAGTGAGCCCGCCGTCAGGAGCACGGCGCCGCCGATGAGCACGGGACGCGCGCCGCGCGTTCCGGTCATCTGCGCCACGTTCTTGCTGGCCAGCACGACCACGAAGGCCTGCGGGAAGAACGCGAGCCCGGTCTGGATGGCCGAGTAACCGAGCACCTCCTGCATGTAGACGCTCATGAAGAACGTCGAGATCGACATCACGCCGCCGGACAGGAACGCGATCGCGTTGCCCGCCGTCACCGCGCGGTTGGCGAAGATCGACAGCGGCACCAGCGGAGTGGAGACCCGGGCCTGCAGCCACACGAACGCGACGAGCAGCACGCCGCCCACCGCCAGCGGCCACACCACGCCCGCCGAGCTCCAGCCCTGGTCCGCGGCGACGGTCAGGGCGTACATGATCGCGCACATGCCGACCGTGACCAGCGTCGCGCCGGGCAGGTCCACGCGCCCGCGCCTGGCCACGCCGTGGTCGGCGTCCAGGCGCTTGAGCGCGCGGGCGATCAGCAGGATGCCGATCGGCACGTTGACCCACATGACCGAGCGCCACCCGAGGTACTCGGTGAGGATGCCGCCGAACAGCACGCCGCCGGTGAAGCCGGCCGACGCGACCGCGCCGAAGATGCCCATGGCCTTCGCGCGTTCCTTGGCCTCGGTGAAGCCGGACGCGATCAGCGCCAGCACCGCGGGCGAGACCGCCGCCGCCGTCAGGCCCTGCAGGGCGCGCGCCACCACCAGCACGATGGGATCCGTGGCGAAGCCGCCCACCAGGGAGGCGGCGGTGAAGAGCACCAGGCCGCCGACGAACAGGCGCTTGCGGCCGAACAGGTCGCCCAGCCGCCCGCCGAGCAGCAGGAACCCGCCGTAGAACAGCGCGTACGCGCCCACCACCCACTGGAGGGCGGCGTCGGTGAAGCCGAGGTCGCGCTGGATCGACGGCAGAGCCACGTTCAGGATCGCGAAGTCCAGCGTGAGCATGAACTGGGCGGTGCAGAGCAGGCCGAGCGGTGGACGCCGTACCGTCTCTGAGGTTTCCGACATTGTCCTTTTCCTTCCTGGATGAGACCACGCTTGGCGGCGGCCGGGACGAGCCCGCCACGGCCGCGGGACCTACTGGGGGACGTGTGTGACGCGCCGGTGCGGCAGCCGCGCCTCCTCTCGCCGCCGCTTCGACGGATGCGGTACCTGATGCCGCGGCACCGGCTCTACCGGCGAAACAGTTTTGCCGGTAATATCGGCGGCATGAAGGGACAACCTGGAGACAGGGCGATCGCGCCCGGCCGACTCGCGCTCGTGCAGTCCTTCGTGAACAGCATCAACGTCGAGTTCGGGCCCGATTACCTCGCCACCGTCGAGGGGTTCGCCACCTGGCTGGACCGGCACGGCTTCCCCGGCCTGGAGCCGGGAGAGCTCGACCGGCGCGACGCGGTGACCTTCAGGGAGGCGCTGCGCGCCCTGCTGCGCGAGCACAACGGCGGCGACCCCGACCTGCCGGCCCGCGGCGCCGTCGAGCACATCGCGCGCGGCTGCCCGCTCGTCGTGGACTTCGACGAGAGCGGCGCCCTGCGCCTCGGCCCGACGCTGAGTGACGTGCGGGGCGTGTTCGCGACGATCCTGGCCGCGGTGTCCGAGGCCGCGATCGAGGGGTCCTGGCAGCGGCTCAAGGCCTGCCACGCGCACCAGTGCGAGTGGGCCTTCTACGACCGCTCGCGCAACCGCACCGGCCGCTGGTGCTCGATGGAGGTCTGCGGGACCCGCTCGAAGATGCGCGTCTACCGGGAGTCGAAGAAGCACGCCTGAGGTCACGGGGCGTTCTCCCTGCCGAGCAGGCGCCGGGCCACCACCAGTTTGGTCGCGGCGGCGGTGCCGTCCGCGAGCTGGAGCCCGATGACGTCCCGCAGGCGCTGCGCCACCGGCCCGTCCTCCGACCAGCCGAGGTGTCCGAGGGTCAGCAGCGCCTGGTGCGCGGCCTCGACCGCCGCCTTCGGCGCCCACCACTTGGCCATGTTGGCCGCCTCCCTCGGGTCCAGGCCCACGTCGGCCCGCCACAGCGCCTCGAAGGCCACCAGCCGCGCCGCGTGGAGCAGCGTCGCGTGCTCGACCAGCGGGAACGACACCGCCTGGAAGCGCCCGAGCACCTGGCCGAACGCCTCCCTCGTGGCCGCGTGCGCGATGGCCTCGTCGAGAGCGGCCCTGCCGACGGCGATGGCCATCAGCGCGATCAGCGCCCTGGACACCCCGAACCCGCGCATGACCTGGCCGAAGCCGCGGCCCACGCCGCCGACCACGTGCTCGGGGCCCACCCGCAGGCCGTCGAGGACCAGCCGCCCGCGACCGCCGGACCGGCAGCCGAGGTCCTGGAGGAGTTCGCGCTCGACGCCGTCGAGGCCGACGTAGAAGGCCGTGATCCCGTACGGTCCCGGCTCGCCGGTGCGGGCGAAGAGCAGGGCGTGGGTGGCGTACGCGGCGGACATGATCGACGTCTTCTCGCCGGTCAGGAGCCACCCGTCGCCGTCGGGCTCCGCCCGCGTCTCGATCGCGGCGGCATCGGTGCCGTGCCCGGGTTCTGTGAGGCCCAGCGCGAGCACCGACTCGCCGCGGACGATCGGCGGCAGCCACTCGGCGAGCTGCTCAGGGCTGCCGTTCGCGGCCAGTACCCCGCCGACGAGGGCGGCGTTGAGCACCGGGAAGCACACGGACAGGTCGGCCGCGGCCAGCTCCTCCAGGACGATGCCGGCGCTCACCGCGTCCAGGTCCTGCCCGCCGTACGCCTCGGGCAGGCGCAGCGCGAACAGGCCCTCGGCGCCCAGGTCCGGGAGCAGCCCGGGGCGGTAGGAGCCGTGTACGTCGCTCTCGCGCCGGTAGGGCGCGACCCGCTCGGCCGCGAACTGCCTGGCCTGCTTGGCGAGAGCATTCTGCTCAGGGGTGAAATCGAAGTCCACGTCAGTTCCTCAGCGCGTCACGGAGGGCGAATTTCTGGATCTTTCCCGATGGGGTGCGGGGCAGGGACGGCACGATCTCCAGCCGCTCCGGCCAGTACTGCTTGGCCATGCCGAGCCCGGTCAGATGGACCCGTACGTCGTCGAGCGTCGGCGGTGCGCCGGTCGCCACGACGACGGCGCAGGCGCGCTCGCCCAGCCGCTCGTCCGGATAGCCGACGACCGCCACGTCCCTGATGGCGGGGTGCCGCAGCAGGGCGCCCTCGACCTCGACGACGGGGATGTTCTCCGCGCCGCGCATGACGATGTCCTTGAGCCGGCCGGTGATGCGGATGCCGCCGTGGCCGTCGTCCCGGGCGAGGTCGCCGGTGTCGAACCAGCCGTCGGCGGTCACCGACGCCGCGTACACCTCCGGGCGGCGGAAGTAGCCGAGGCACTGGGACGCGCCGCGTACCTGCAGCAGACCCTGCTCCCCCGGCGGCACGGGGTCGCCCCCGCGGTCCACGATCCGGATCTCCATGCCGGGCACGACGATGCCGTCGCTCTCGGCGGCACGCAGCGGCGGGTGCTCGGGGCGGGTGATGGTGACGCAGCCGTTCTCCGACATGCCCCACAGTGCGTAGACCCGGCAGCCGAGTACCTCGCCGGCGTCCTCCACCAGGCTCGGCGCGATCGGCGCGCTGCCGGTGGCGAACGTCCTCAGCGCGCTCAGGTCCCTGGGATCCTCGCGCTGGGCCTCGATGAGGTCGGACAGAAACGTGGGCGCGCCCATGAAGAACGTGACCGCCCGCTCCCGCAGGATGTCCAGCATCCGCACCGGGTCCCAGGCGTCGACCTGAACGGCGGTCGCGCCCAGCAGCAGCGGCATGACGAAGTTCCACGTGTAGCCGGCCTGGTGCGTGGTGGGCGACCCCATCGCGGTCACCTCGCCGGAGGTCAGGCCGAGCACGTCCGCCTGCGCCCGGTTCATGGCGTGGAGGGTGTTGTGGGAGTGCACGACGCCCTTGGGTTCACCGGTCGTGCCTGATGTGAAGATGACCTGGGCGGGGTCGTCGGGGCCGGCCTCCAGGGCGCCGAGGTCGGCGGCCGGCGGCTGGTGCTCCAGCAGGTCGCGGTGGAAGTCGAGGGCTCCGGGTCCGCCGCCGACCAGCACCCGGTGGCGCAGCGTCGGGACCGCGGCGGCGACCTCCGCGCTCATCTCCGCGTAGGAGAAGCCGCGGAACTCGGCCGCCGCGATGTAGACGGGACTGCCGGTCAGCCGGGTCATGAACTCGACCTCGCGCCTGCGCATGATCGGCACGATCGGCCCGGCCACCGCACCGATCCTGGCGCAGGCCAGGATCGAGACGACGAGCTGCCACGAGTTCGGCAGCTGCAGGCTCACCACGTCGCCCGGCCGCACGCCGAGCCGCAGCAGGTTGCCCGCCAGCCGGTCGGTCAGCACGGCCAGCTCGGCGTAGGTCACGGTCACGGCGTCGCCACCCTGGTAGCAGACCAGGGCGGGCTTGGCCGGATGGGCGGCGACGGCGCGGCGCAAATCATCGAGGATCGTCTCCTCGCGCCACCACCCGGCCGTACGGAAGAGCTCTCCGGTCGCGATGCTCGTCGCGGTCACCACACGTCCTTTCGTCCGAGGGCCGACCTGGCCCGCTCGACAACCGCCGCGGCCGTGACGCCGGCCCGGCGGAGAAGGTGGCGCTGGTCGCCCGCGACCGAGACGAAGGCGTCCGGCAGCGCCACCCGGTGCACCCGGATCGGCATGAGCTCGGTCAGGGACTCGGCGACCGCGGCGCCGAACCCGCCGTGAGCCCAGTGCTCCTCCACGGTGATCACCAGGCCGGTCGCGCTCGCCCACGCCGCCAGGGTGGCCACGTCCAGCGGCTTGACCGTGTGCACGTGGAGCACGCTCGCCCGGATGCCGTCCCGCCCCAGCAGGTCCGCGGCCTCCAGCGCGGCCAGCACCGGGTATGGTCCGCAGGCGGCGATCGTGACGTCCAGGCCGCGGCGCAGCACCTGTGCCCGGCCGAGCCGTACGGATGGGCCAGGCGGCAGGTCCGGGGTGGGCCCACGGCCGAGCCTGAAGTACACCGGCCCGCTCGTCACGACCGCCTGGCGGAACAGGGCGGCGGTGGTGGCGGCGTCGCCCGGCGCCACCACGGTCATGTTCGGCAGCGTCCGCATGACGGCCAGGTCCTCCAGCGCGTGGTGCGTGGGGCCCAGATGGCCGGCCGACACACCGGAGTGGGTGGCCGCGATGAGGACGGGCAGGCCGTTCATCGCGATATCGATCTTGACGGCCTCGACGGCTCGCGAGGCGGCGAACGCGGCCATGGTGTTGACCAGCGGCCGGCGCCCCTCCTTGGCCAGCCCGGCGGCGGCGCCCATCATCGTGTGCTCGGCGATGCCGAGGTTGACGTACCGGTCGCGGGCGGGGCCGAAGTCGACGCCGGCGAACAGACCGGTGTCGGAGTCCAGGCAGACCAGCCGCTCGTCGCCGGGCAGCAGCGCGGCCACCAGGTCGCGATAGACCTCCCGCGAGGAGAGGACCGCCGTCCCGGTCATGCGCGTTCCCTTTCCGAGCCCAGGGCCCTTTCCGAGCCGAGGGCCCTATCCGAGCCCAGGGGGCTTTCCGAGCGGAGGGCGGCGAGCGCCCGCTGGTGCTGCCGCTCGCTCAGGCGGGCGTAGTGGCTGCGGACCTGGCCCTCCACGAACGGCAGGCCCTTGCCCTTCACGGTGTGCGCGATGATCAGGGTGGGCCGCCCAGGCACCGGCGGCGTGCCGAGCGCCACGGCCAGTTCCTCCATGTCGTGGCCGTCGGCCTCGCGCACCTGCCAGCCGAAGGCCCGCCACCGCTCGGCCAGCGGTTCCGTACCGCCGACCGACTCGGTGTCGCCGGTGATCTGCAGGCGGTTGCGGTCCACGACGGCGACCAGGCCGTCCAGCCGGTGGTTGGCGGCCACCGCGGCCGCCTCCCACACCGAGCCCTCCTGCAGCTCGCCGTCGCCCATGACGACGAAGCAGCGGCGGTCGGCGCCGTCGAGCCGGAACGCCAGCGCGAAGCCGATTCCCAGCGCCAGGCCGTGCCCGAGCGAGCCGGTCGGCATCTCCACGCCGGGGATCTCCGGGTGGGGATGCGCCATGAAGTGGCTGTCCGGCAGCGCGTACTCGGCCAGCCGCTCCTCGGGGAAGAAGCCGGCCTCGCAGAGCGTCGCGTACAGGGCGAGGCCGCCGTGACCCTTGCTGAGCAGCAGCACGTCGCGGTCGGGCGCCCCGGGGAAGCGGGGATCGACGCGCATGACGCGGAAGTACAGCGTGGCCAGGATCTCGACGAGCGACAGCGAGCCGCCCGCGTGGCCGCCCTCCGGCCCTGCGCACATCCCGACGATGTGCTCCCTGACGCGGGCGGTCGTCTCGGCGGACGCAAGCGCGTGCGGCGTGGTGGAGACGATGGTCATGAGCTACTCCTTGGATCAGTTCGGGTGCAGGCCGCTGAATTCGAGCCCGAGTGCCTCCGGCATGCCGTACCGGACGTTCATGCACTGGACGGCGTTTCCCGCTCCGCCCTTCACCAGGTTGTCCAGGGCCGAGATCACCGTGACGTGGCTCGCGCCCTGCTCCAGGGCGAAGCCCACGTCGCAGAAGTTGGAGCCGGACAGGATCTTGGAGTCGGGGAACCGGTGCAGGCCGCGCCGGTGGGCGACGACCCGGATGAAGGGCTCGTCCCCGTAGCGGGCGCGGTAGGCGCCCCGGATGGCCTTCTCGTCCACGCCGGGCGTCAGCGACGCCTTGCACAGGAGCTGCACGCCCCGCACCGCCTCGACGCCGGTCGCGGTCATGCTGACGGGCAGGCCGGTGGCCTGCGTGATCTCGGCCTCGTGACGGTGCCGGGTGGGGGCGAAGACCCTGAGGGCACCGCTCCGCTCGGCGTGCAGGTTCTCGGGTCCGGCCTTCGCCCCCGCACCGCTGGAGCCGGTCTTGGCGTCCACGGTCAGCGAGCCCTGGATCAGCCCGGCCTCGGCGAGGGGCACGAGGGCCAGGATCCCGGCCGTCGCCATGCAGCCGGGGACGCTGATCCGACTCGCCGTACGCAGCCGCTCCCTGTGCAGCTCGGCCAGCCCCTGCACGAACGTGCCGATCAGCTCGGGAGCCTCGTGCGGCACGCCGTAGTAGTCCTCGTACACGAGGGGGTCGTGCAGCCGGAAGTCGCCGGACAGGTCGATGATCGTGTCCGCCAGTCCGATGAACTGCGGCATCTTGCGCATCGTCTCGCGGTGCGGCGTCGCCAGGAACAGCACGTCGCAGTGGTCGAGCTCGTCCTCCGTGCAGAAGGCCAGCCGGGTGAAGCCGCGCAGGTTCGGATGGACGCCGTCGATCGGGCGTCCGCGCAGGCTGCGCGACGTGGCCGCGGCGAACTCGACTCCCGGGTGGGAGATGAGCAGCCGCAGCAGCTCGCCGCCGATGTAGCCGGCCGCTCCGACGACCGCCACGCGCAACCTGCGATCATGAACAGCGTTGAGTCCGCCTGCGGAGTGAGAGTTGGCGTTCATTCCGTCCTCTCGATGAGGTGGGCCGCGATGGCGTCGGCCACGTCGGTGTGGGAACCGTGCGCTTCCTGGAAGCCTCTGAACTCCACGCGGTCGTTGACCTCGAGCACGGTGACCGAGCCGTCGCCGTCCTCGATGAGGTCCACGCCCGCGATGTCGGCGCCGACCGCGGCCGCCGCGGCGATCGCGAGATCGGCGTGGTCGCCGGAGAGCGAGAGCCGCTCGCTCACCGCTCCTCTGGCCACGTTGGTGCGCCACTCGGTGCTGCGGCGGTAGGTGCCGCCCAGCGCCCGGCCGCCCACGACGATCACGCGGATGTCGCGGTCCGCCTTGGCCACCTGCTCCTGCAGGTAGATCACGTGCGCCTGCGGGGAGGGCAGGGCCTCGACGTGTTCGAGCACGGCCGTGGAGATCTCGCGGTCGGTGACCCGGGTGACCAGCCGGCCCCAGGAGCCGATCAGCGGTTTGATGACGGCCGGGTAGCCGAGCTTGTCCAGCGCGGCCAGCGCCGACTGCGGTGTGAACGCCAGGACGGTCCTGGGGGTCGGCAGTCCCGCGCCGAGCAGGGCCGCCGAGGTGTGCCACTTGTCGCCGCTCACCTGCGTGGCGCGGGAGGAGTTGACCACGGTCGCCCCGGCGGACTCCAGGGCGCTCGCCGCGTAGAGCGCCCTGAAGTGGCCGACTTCACGGTTCAGCACGAACCTCCCGGCCCAATCCGCTCTGTCGGGATTCCCCGCGACGAACAGCGAACGAGAGTCGAGATATTCGTACGAGGCGCCGCGCCGTTCGAGCGCGGCGATGATCGCTTTTTCCTCGAATCTCACCCGTGACGCGAGGACGGCAAGGCGTGACGCCGGCATCGTCACTCGCCCCAGTCTTCCTCGACCTCGGGGGCGAGAACGAGCGCCGGGGGCTCGACCGAGGCCATCTCCAGCTCGCTCCGGCAGTCCGGGCACTCGATGATCTCGCCGGACCGCGCGTCCGCCTCGATGGGCACCACAGCCGCGCACTCCGGGCACTCCGCCGCCGCTTCCATCACCTTCTGCATCAGGTCGCCCCTTCCGAATTAGGTGCATTGCATTTCACTGGCGACGGTAACCCGGTCGCCCCGGAAAACTCCAACAAATACTGCTGCTCACAGTGAAAATGGCCGCTTATATGCAGGCACCAATAATTGCGCGCTGATTACCGGATAAGCAGAGCTACTGGTCAGGGGCGTAAAAACATTGACTCCGCCGCTTACGCTCACACGGTAATCATTCATTCCCGTGGAAAGTGAGTTCTCATGCTGACGACTCCCGGACTTGAAACCGAGGCCACCCCGGGCGGGCTGTTCGCCTCGGCCGTCGCCGAAGGGGCCGCGTCGGTGCCTTTCCGCAGCCATCTGCCGGCGGCGTTCCCGCTGTTCGCCACCCGGCCCCGCTACACGGTGCGGCACCTGCTCAGAACCGCGGACGTGGCCGACGAGCCGTACACCTTCGTGTACGAGCCGCCGCAGGGCGAGCTCGGCGCCGCCGGGACGTCGTACGCGGCCACTCCCGAGGCGGCGTTCGCGCCGCGGCTGGCCCAGGCCAGGCTGACCGACCTGAGCGTCACGATGCCGATCCCCGGCGACCTCATCCACGACCCCGCCCTGCTCGCCCACTACATCGACTTCCGGGTGCTGGTCCGGCTCTCGGTCGTGGAGAACGAGTCGCTGCTGCACGGCACCGCCGACGGCGCGATCACCGGGCTCCTCGCGCAGCCGGGCACCCGGCACACCAGAACCGGGAAGACTCTGGAAGAGGCCGTCACGACGGCCGCCGCGCTGGTCGAGGAGACCGGCGGCTCCTGCGACGGCATCGTCGCGCACCCGGCCGTCTACTGGGAGCTGGTCCGCCTGGGCGCGCTCTCCCGGCTGGCCACGGCCGGCATCAAGGTGTCGCGGACCCGTATGATCCCGCGCGACCGGTTGCTGCTCGGCGACTTCAGCGCCGCGGCGACGCTGCTGCTCCCCGGCGTGGCCGACATCACGCTGGACGGACCCACGGTCCGCGCCACCACCCGGGTGGGGCTGGCCGTGCGGTTGCCCCAGCACCTGATGACGCTGTCGTGGGGCGGTGACCATGGCTGACCCGCGAGTTCTGTACATCACCGGCTGGATGCGCTGCGGCAGCACCCTGCTCGGCAACGTCCTGGGAGAGCTTCCCGGCGTTCTGCACACCGGCGAGCTGCACTACCTGTGGCGCAACGGTGTACTCGGCGCGGGAACCAACTCCACCTGCGGCTGCGGCAGCGGCGTGACCGCGTGCGATCTGTGGTCGCGCGTGCTGGCCGCGGCCGGCGACGACCGCCACGAGACGGCGCGGCGGATGGTGCGCGCACAGCGGTCGCTGCTGCGGACCAGGCACACCCGCGACCGGCTCGCCGAGTCCGGCGGCACGGCGAGACCGGCGCCCGGCCTCGACCCGACCATGGGGCGGACCGCGGCGATCTACCGCGGCCTCGCCGGTCTGGGCGCCGAGCGCCTGATCGTGGACGGCTCCAAATACCCGGCCGAGGCGGCCGCCCTGCTGGGCCGGTCCGACCTCGACGTCCGCGTGCTCCACATGGTCCGCGATCCGCGCCCGACCGCCTACTCCTACAAGCGGGCCAAGGACTACATCGACCCGATGAGCCCGGCCCGCAGCAGCGGGTACTGGACCGCGTTCAACCTCGCGTCCGAGCTGATCGGCCGCGCCCGTCCCGACCGCTATCTGCGGGTCAGGCACGAGGACCTGTGCCGCGACCCGAGCCGGGTGGTCACCGCGGTCATGCGCTTCGCGGGCCTCGACGGCGAGCCGCCGGTGGACGAGTCCGGCCGGCTCTCGCTCGGCAGGAACCACACCGTGACCGGCAACCCGGACCGGCTGTCGAGTGGCGCGGCCGTGATCCGCGCCGACGAGCGCTGGCGCGCCGGGCTGACCGTGCGGGAGATCGCCGCGGCGACCGGCCCGGCCCTGCCGCTGCTGGCCCGCTACGGCTACCCGCTCCTGCCGATCAAGGAGGCCCGATCGTGGATCTGGGGCTGAAAGACCGCGTCGCCCTCGTCGCCGCCTCCAGCAGCGGGCTCGGCCTCGCCGTGGCCAGGGCGCTCGCGGCCGAGGGCGCGAACCTCTCCATCTGCGGGCGCGACCCGGACAAGCTGGCCCAGGCCCACGTCGAGGTCAACGCGATGGGCCAGGGAGACGTGCTCAGCATCCCCGTGGACCTGCGCGACGAGCGGGCCGCGGCGAACTGGGTGCGCAAGACCGCCGCCACCTTCGGCCGGATCGACATCCTCGTCACCAACACGGGCGGCGTGCCGTTCGGCCCGGTGGACGCCTTCGAGGTCGCCGACTACCGCTCGGCCGTGGACGCCAACCTGCTGCCGCACGTCAGCCTCACGCTCGCCGCGCTGCCCGTGCTGAAGAAGGGCGGCTGGGGCCGGATCTTGATGATCGCCTCGGAGTCCGTACGCCAGCCGCACCCAGAGAGCGGGCTGTCGTCGGTGGCCCGGCTCGGCCTGCTCGGCTACATGAAGGGGCTGGTGCACGCGCTCGGCCCGAACGGCGTCACCGTCAACGTCCTGGCGCCGGGCTTTCACCGGACACCCATCCTCGACGTGCAGTTCGGGGCGGACGTGGAGGCTGAGCTGGACCGCGTGGCCGCGCGAATCCCGATCGGGCGGGTCGGGAACGTGGCCGATTTCGGCGCGGTGGCCACCTTCCTGGCCGGCGAGCAGGCCTCGTACATCACCGGAACGGTGCTGCTCATCGACGGAGGCAACACCCGTGGCATCAGTTGAGGAGGAGCCGAAGATGTCCGTGCTCGGACACACTGCCAGCACCCGCAAGGCGGCCCTGTACGTCATCAAGATCGGAAGCGCCGGCCTGGACCACGAGGGGGTCTTCGACGAGCTGGCCGGCCTGCGTGCCCGCGGTGCGCGGCTGCTGCTCGTGGCGGGCGGCGCGACCGGGATCGCCCGCCACTACGCCGACATCGGCCGGCCCGTCAGAACGATGCGCGTGCGCGGCGGCGGCGAGGTGCGCTACTGCCCGCCCGCGGAGATCCCGCACCTCGTCGACGCCTACGAGAAGGTGACCCTGCCCCGCGTGCGGCAGGCGCTGTCCGAGCGCGGACTGAGCGTGTTCACCTCGGTGGCCCACACCGGCGCCCTGGTGTCGGCCCTGGCCAACCCGCCGGTACGGGCCGAGCTCGACGACCGCGTGTGCGTCGTGCGCGACCACCGCGCGGGCACGGTGTGCGCGGTCGACGTCGACTGCCTCGACCAGTTGCTCGAGGCGTTCGACGTCGTGTGCCTGTCGCCGCCGGTCGCCGACGCCGCCGGCGGCACGGCGCTCAACGTGGACGCCGACGTGCTGGCGGCCGAGCTGGCCAACGCCCTGGACGCCGACCACCTGCGCCTGGTCACCGGCACGGCGGGGCTGCTCACCGACCCGGCGGACCCGGCCAGCGGGATCGAGCACGCCACCCGCGGCGAGGGCCTGGCGTACGCGCGGGGCCGCATGCGTCAGAAGGTGCGCGCCGCCGAGATCGCGCTGACCGGCACCGCCGACGTCTCGATCACCGGGCCGTACGTCCTGTCCCCCGCGTCCGGCACCCGGTTCTGGCGCGCCCCGGCGCCCGCCGGCGACCTGTCGCTGCTCTCCAGGGCCGTGGAGATCTCCTCGGTGTCGTTCGACGAGCGTGAGCTGACCGAGTTCCTGGTGGACTGGTGCACGGAGCACGGAATCCACGCCGAGATCGACGAGGTCGGCAACCTGGTGGCCACCCGCGGCTCGGGCCACGAACGGCTGCTCATGCTCGGCCACCTCGACACCGTCCCGCACCGCTGGCCGGTGCGCTGGGACGGCGACACCCTGTCGGGCCGCGGCTGCGTGGACGCCAAGGGCAGCCTGGTGGCGTTCCTGGAGACGCTGGCCGAGATGGACGTGCCCGGCCACGCGCAGGTCCGCGTCATAGGCGCGGTCGAGGAGGAGAACACCGCGCGCGGCGCGTTCTTCGTCAGGGACCACTATCCGGCCGACGCCGTCATCATCGGCGAGCCGAGCGGCGCCGAGGCGCTGACGGTCGGCTACCACGGCCTGCTCAAGGTGCGCCTGAGCATCGCCGAGCCGGTCGGCCACACCGCGGGCCACGGCGTCGTCACCGCCGCCGACCGCATGGTGCACGTGCTGAGCAGGCTCCGCGACGAGATCGCGGCGGGCTCGCCGAAGGCCATGATGGCCGTGCTCGGCATCCACGCGGTCAACGCCGGACATCTGCAGCAGGGGGAGGCCGTCTTCGATGTACGCGTGCCGCAGGAGACCCCGATCGAGAGCCTCGTCGCCCTGGTGCGGCAGATCGCCGAGGCGGTCGGCGTGGAGGTGCTCAGGGCGACGCCAGGGGTGATCACACCCAGGACGAGCGCGCTGGTACGAGCGTTCTCGCGGGCCTTTCGCGAGATGGGCACCACACCGCGGTTCCTGGCGAAGAAGGGCAGCAGCGACATGAACACCCTCGCCACGACCTGGCAGGACGTCCCCATGGTCGCCTACGGCCCCGGCGACGCCGCGCTCGACCACACCCCCGGCGAGCGGCTCGACGCGGCGGAGTTCAGAAAAGCCAGGGCGGTGCTGGCCAGAGCGGTCATGAGCTGGGTCGACGAACGAGAGAGGACGACACCGTGACGATCACCACCGAGGGTCTCCATTTGCTGTCCCACCTGGACACGCTGGAGGCGGAGGCCGTCCACATCCTGAGGGAGACCGCGGGCGAGTTCGAGCGGCCCGTGCTGTTGTTCTCCGGCGGCAAGGACTCGGCCGTCATGCTGCACCTGGCGCTGAAGGCGTTCGCTCCGGCGCCGCCGCCCTTCCCGCTGCTGCACGTGGACACCGGGCACAACTTCCCCGAGGTCATCGCCTACCGGGACCGGATCGTCGCCGAGCACGGACTGCGCCTGCGCGTGGCCTCGGTTCAGGACTACGTCGACCGGGGCGAGCTGGCCGAGGCGCCGGGCGGCTCGCGCAACCAGTTGCAGACGGTGCCGCTGCTGGACGCCATCGCCGCCGGGCCCTTCGACGCGGTCTTCGGCGGTGGGCGCAGGGACGAGGAGAAGGCACGGGCCAAGGAGCGGGTGTTCTCGCCGCGTGACGAGTTCGGCATGTGGGACCCGCGGCGGCAGCGACCCGAGCTCTGGAACCTGTACAACGGCCGGCACACCCCCGGCGAGCACGTACGGGTGTTCCCGCTGTCGAACTGGACCGAGCTCGACGTCTGGCAGTACATCGCCCGGGAGGACGTCCCGCTGCCCGCCATCTACTACGCGCACCGGCGCGAGGTGTTCCAGCGTCGCGGCATGTGGTTGGCCCCCGGCCCGTGGGGCGGCCCCAGGCCGGGAGAGACGGTGCTGCGGCGGCTCGTCCGGTACCGCACGGTCGGCGACATGTCGTGCACCGGCGCCGTCGACTCGGCCGCCACGACCGTGGCGGAGGTCATCGCCGAGATCACGGCGTCCCGGCTGACCGAGCGGGGCGCCACCCGCGCCGACGACCGGGCCTCCGAGGCGGCCATGGAGGATCGCAAACGGGAGGGGTATTTCTGATGGAGACGACATTGCTCCGCTTCGCCACCGCGGGCTCGGTGGACGACGGGAAGTCCACGCTGGTCGGACGCCTGCTGTACGACACCAAGACAGTCCTCGCCGACCAGCTGGAGGCCGTCGAGGCGGCCTCGCGCCGCCAGGGCCACGAGGGCGCCGCGCTCGCGCTGCTCACCGACGGCCTGCGCGCCGAGCGCGAGCAGGGCATCACGATCGACGTGGCCTACCGCTACTTCGCCACGCCGCGCCGGCGGTTCATCCTGGCCGACACGCCCGGTCACGTCCAGTACACCCGCAACATGGTCACCGGCGCGTCCAACGCCGAGCTGGTGCTGCTGCTGGTGGACGTCCGCAAGGGCGTCAGCGCGCAGACCAGGCGGCACGCGGCCGTGGCCGCCCTGCTCCGGGTGCCGCACGTCGTGCTCGCGGTGAACAAGATGGACCTCGCCGGCTTCTCCGAGGACGCGTTCGCCGCCGTCGCGGCGGACTTCACCGCGCTGGCCTCCCGGCTCGGCATCGACGAGGTGACCGCGATCCCCGTCTCCGCGCTCACCGGCGACAACGTCGCCGTTCCCTCGCCGAACATGGACTGGTACGGCGGCCCGACCATTCTCGAGCTGCTGGAGACCGTACCCGCGGGCGCCGATCCCGCCCGCGCTCCCCTCCGGATGCCCGTCCAGTACGTCATCAGGGCCGACGGCCGGCGCTGCTACGCCGGGCAGATCGCGGGCGGCGTGCTGCGGGTCGGCGAACGCGTCGCGGTGCTGCCCAGCGGGCGCAGCGCCACCGTGGCCGGCATCGACGTGCTCGGCAGGCCGGCGCCCGTGGCGTGGGCGCCGCAGTCGGTCTCGATCGCCCTCGACGCCGCTCTCGACGTGTCCAGGGGCGATCTCATCGTCGCCGCCAACGCCGCTCCCGAGCCGACGTGCAAGCTCGACATCACCGTGTTCCACCTGCATGAGCGGGCGCTGGCGCTCGGCGAGCGGGTGCTGGTCAAGCACGGCACCCGTACGATCCAGGCCGTCGTCGAGGACATCTCGCCCTGCCCCGGACTGGACGACCTGACCTGCGACCCGGCGGCGGACCTGCTGGCGGTGAACGAGATCGGCGAGGTGCTGCTGCGCACGGCTTCGCCGCTGGCGGTCGATCCGTACACCGAGTCGCGCACGACGGGCGCCTGCCTCCTGATCGACCCCCACGACGGCTCCACCAGGGCGGCGGGCGTCGTCCGGGGCTGACCCGCGCGCCGGCCGGGGCCCGCCCGCCGGGTCCCGGCTCGCGTTCCCGCTCATGTGACGGGCAGGTTGGCCAGGTAGCCCTGGAGGTTGCGGCGGGTCTCTGCGACCGAGTCGCCGCCGAACTTCTCCGCCACCGCGTCCGCCAGCACCAGCCCCACCATGGCCTCGGCCACGATCCCCGCGGCGGGGACCGCGCACACGTCCGAGCGCTGGTGGTGCGCCCGGGCGGGGCCTCCGGTGGTGAGGTCCACGGTGGCCAGCGCCTTGGGGACGGTCGCGATCGGCTTCATGGCAGCGCGTACCCGCAGTGGCTCGCCGGTGCTCAGCCCGCCCTCGGTGCCGCCTGCGCGCCCCGACGTACGCCGGACGCCGCCGGGGGCCGGCACGATCTCATCGTGCGCCCGCGAGCCCGGCACCCTCGCCAGGCCGAACCCGTCGCCCAGGGCGACGCCCTTGATCGCCTGGATGCCCATGAGCGCGGCGGCCAGCCGGGAGTCGAGCCGCCGATCCCAGTGGACATGGGAGCCGAGCCCGACCGGGACGCCGTATGCCAGGACCTCGACCACGCCGCCGAGCGTGTCTCCGTCCCTGTGCGCTCTGTCGATCTCGGCGACCATCGCCCGGCTCGCGTCCGCGTCCAGGCAGCGCACCGGGTCCGCGTCCAGCCTGCCGGCGTCCGCGGGGGTGGGCAGGCGGCCGTCGGGGGCTCTGACGGTGGACAGCTCCACGACGTGGGAGACGATCTCGACGCCGGCCGTCTCCATGAGATACGAGCGGGCCACGGCCCCCAGCGCCACGCGGGCGGCCGTCTCGCGGGCGCTGGCTCTCTCCAGCACGGGCCTGGCCTCGGTGAATCCGTACTTCTGCATGCCCGCCAGATCGGCGTGACCCGGGCGGGGACGGGTCAGCGGCGCGTTGCGGGCCAGCCCGGTCAACGCGTGGGCGGGCACCGGATCGGCCGCCATGACCTGCGACCACTTCGCCCACTCGGTGTTGCCCACCATGATGGCCACCGGTGAGCCGAGCGTCAGCCCGTGCCGTACGCCGCCGAGGAAGGTCACCTCGTCCTCCTCGAACCTCATCCTGGCGCCCCTGCCGTAGCCGAGCCTTCTGCGGGCGAGCGCCCGCGCCACCATGCCGGTGTTGACCGGCACCCCGGCCGGGAGCCCTTCCAACGTCGCCACCAGGGCCTGACCGTGCGATTCTCCGGCGGTCAGCCAGCGCAGTCTGCTCAACGGGTCTCTCCTTCGCTGACAATCACGTGCCCGGCACTGCCGGGGCATTTCGTCGTACGGGTCCCGCGACGCGGAACCGGCCACGCCACGAAGCCGCGGCTCACTCGGCGAACGGGTAGCCGCGCAGGGCGTTCTGGAGGGCCTTCTTGGCGATCCGAACGAAGCCGGCCGTGGCCGAGCCGGTGGAGACCGCCATGGTCACGGGGATGGGACCGGGCGGGTCCGGCAGCGAGAACATGACCGTGCGCGGCAGGCCCCACAGCTCGTCGCCGTTGGCGATGAGGCAGGCCACGCCCAGCCCGGCCTTCGCCGCCGCGCGTAACCCGACCAGCTCCGACCCCTCGTACGCGACCCGCCACGGCACGTCGGATGCGTCGAACGCGTCCAGGATGCGGCTGCGCAGCGTGCACGGCTCGGTGAACAGCGTCAGCGGAAGCGCCGCGCCCTCTCCGTGCGCCGGCTGGCCGAACCAGTCCATGCGCATGCGACCCAGCTCGTGGTCGGTGGCGGAGGCCCGTGGGGAACGCGACTGGAGCAGCAGCGCCAGATCGAGCTGGCCGGTGGTCACCTGGCTCTCCAGCGACTCGCTCAGCCCGGTCCGCACGCTGAACTGGACGTGCGGCATGCCCCTGGTGAGCATCCGCAGGATGTCGGGCAGCGCCTCGGCGAGCTGGTCGCCGATGCCGATCGACACCCGGACGCTCCCCGCGGGAGGCACGAACCGGTCGACGGCCTCGTCGTTGAGCGACACGATCCGGCGGGCGTACCCGAGGAGTTCCTCGCCCTGTGGGCTGAGCCGCAGCTCCCGTCCGGTGGATATGAAGATGGGTCCTTTGATGAGATTGCCGAGCTGGCGGATTTGCTGGCTGACGGCGGGCTGGGTCACGTGCAACGCCTCCGCCGCCCGCCGGAAACCGCCGAGATCGACCACTGTCAGCAGAGCTCTCAATCGGCTTATCTGCAGATCGTGATACATTTTCCCTCTCGCGTTCCGGTAAATCCTGGTTTTTAGTGAAAGTGAAAGCCGCCCGGGGAGCGGCGGCTGCCGGCTCCCCGGAGTTCCCGGTTCTCCCGTCCACATCACCTCCTGCGACGCGTCCGCCACACCCGGCGAAATCCGCTCAATCCGACCGCCGCCACGGCCTTGTACAGCGACGGCAGGTCTGATGAGCAGGTTTCTCGCCGGTTCAGTACGGCAGCGGAACGCCGCTCGGAGTGCGCGTGTCGAGGTCGAGGGAATTTCTGGTGCACGTTCTCTTCGACCTGCGGATCGTGCGCCTTTTCTCTGATCTGCTGATCTGGACCTGCTGCATGATCTCCCCCAATCCTTTGATATGGATGGGGCGAGCCTAGGTCGGGGGAAGCACGACAACCTACACATATGGCCACCACCCGGGTGTGAATCTTTCACACTCCGGAAGTGACGCGAAAACTATGTTCGCCGGCGCCGCCGCAGCAGACTCATGGTCCATCGGACACATCACAGAAACCCGAAGGGGCTCGCGATGGCAACCACGCTGGACCACACCGACTGGCGGGTCACCGAGCTGGTCATGCGCTCCTGGACCGAGCCGCGCCCGCTCACCTGGCACGTCGACGACCTCATCCTCATCGAGGACCTCGACCGCCCCGCTCCCGGCTGCGCGCTGCCCAGCTACACCGGGTGACCACCGTGGGCATGACTGATCCTCCGCTGATCGGCTTCAAGCGCCACCTGCGAGCGGCCGCGGTTCCCGGAGAGGCGGTCTATCTGACCTCCGCGCGAGGCACGATCGCCCTCTCCGGGGCGCGCATCCAGGAGCTCGCCCCGCTACTGGACGGCAGCCACAGCCTGGCCGAGGTGCAGGAGCGCACCGAGCTCTCACCGGCGGAGCTGGGACAGCTCCTCGGCAGGCTGGCGCAGGCCAACCTGGTGGGGTCGCGCCGGCCCGCCGCGACCAGGGGCGACGCCGCGGCCGAGGCGTACTGGGAGCTGGCCGGCCTGGACGCCGGCCAGGCCGTCCCTGGCCTGACGGAGGCGCCGGTCGAGCTGGTCGCGCTGGGCGGCGTCGACACCGGGCGGGTCGCCGAGGCCCTGCGGTCCATGGACGTGACCGTCGGCGAGGAGAGCGCGGCCTTCGCCCTGGTGCTCTGCGACGACTACCTCGACCCCGAGCTGGAGCGGGTCAACGCGCGCCGGCTGGCGGACGGCCGATCCTGGCTGCTGGCCAAGCCGACGGGCGCCGACCTGTGGATCGGCCCGGTCTTCCAGCCGGGTACCGGTCCCTGCTGGTGCTGCCTGGCGACCAGGCTGCGCGGGCATCGGCGCGGTGAGACGTGGCTGCGCAACGCGCTGAGCCACCTGGTCAGCCCGCCTGAGGCCGCGCTGCCGCTCACCCGCGCGCTGGGCCTGCGGCTCGCGGCGCTGGAGACCGCCAAGTGGCTGGCCGGGTGGCGCGACGAGCGGCAGGGCAGCGTGTGGACGTTGGACACCCTGTCGCTGGAGAGCGGGCGGCACCGGGTGGACAAACGGCCGCAGTGCCCGGCCTGCGGCGACTCCGGCCTGGTCGAGGCGCGCGTGAACCGGCCCGTGGTCGTCGTCTCCAGGGGCAAGACCGCCGCCGACGGCAACGGTCACCGCGCGTTGGCGCCCGAGCAGGTGTGGGAGCGGTACCGTCACCTGGCCGATCCCGTCACCGGCATCACCGAGGAGATCCAGCGCGACCCGCGCAGCCCGTCCTTCCTGCACTGCTACCTGTCGGGTCCGAACCTGGCGCTCGCCGACGACAGCCTCTCGGGAATCAGGGCGGGGCTGCGGCAGCAGAGCGGCGGCAAGGGCAGCACCGACCTGGAGGCCAAGGTCGGCGCGTTGTGCGAGGCGGTGGAGCGCTATTGCGGCGCGCGGCTCGGGGACGAGCCGACTGTACGAGGCAGCTACCGCGACCTGGGCGCGCGCCGGGCTGTGCATCCCGACGCGTACCAGCTCTTCCACCGGCGGCAGTTCCTCGACCGCGACCGCTGGAACGCGGCGAACATGGGCTTCCAGCGCGTTCCCGAGCCCTTCGACGACGCGGAGGTCATCGACTGGACCCCGGTCTGGTCGCTCACCGCGAACCTGCACCGCCTGCTCCCCACCGACCTGCTCTACTTCACCAGGAACGGCCACGGTTCGCTGCGCGCGGACTCCAACGGCAACGCCGCGGGCGCCAGTCCGGAGGACGCGATCGTCCAGGGCTTCCTCGAACTGGTGGAACGTGACGCGGTGGCGCTGTGGTGGTACAACCGCACCGGCCAGCCCGCCGTGGAACTCGACTCGTTCGACGACCCGTGGATCGCCGGCCTGCGGCGGCGCTACCAGAGCGTCAACCGCGAGCTGTGGGTCCTCGACGTCACCTCCGACCTGGGCATCCCGGTCATGGCTGCGGTCTCCCGGCGGGTCGACAAGCCGGCCGAGGACATCATGCTCGGGTTCGGCGCCCACTTCGACCCGCGCGTGGCCGCCCGCCGCGCGCTGACGGAGCTGGGGCAGCTCCTGCCGTCCATCGTGGGCGCCCGCGCCGACGGCACCGGGTACGGCCAGGCCGACGACCACATCCAGCACTGGTGGCGAACGGCCACGACGGCGAACCAGCCCTACCTCCGCCCCGACGCCGGCCAGCCCGGGAAGGACCTGGCCGGATATGCCTACAGCCCGCGCGGCGACCTGCGCGACGACATCGAGCACCTGCTCCGGCTGGCCGGCGGGCTGGGCCTGGAGGTCCTCGTCCTCGACCAGACCCGCCCCGACATCGGCATGCCGGTGGTCAAGGTCATCGTCCCCGGCCTGCGCCACTTCTGGGCGCGCTTCGCCCCGGGCCGGCTCTACGACGTGCCCGTACGTCTCGGCCGGCTGGCCGCGCCCACGGCGTACGAGGATCTCAATCCCATCCCCCTCTTCCTGTGACCCCCGACCTCTTCCCGTGACCCCCGACCTCTTCCCGTGACCCCCGACCTTCCTGTGACCCCCGACCCGAACCAGGAGTAGCGATATGCCCGGTGGGCCCTTCCCCCTTTGGTCCTTCCGTGAGGACGTGTACGTCGAGCCGGTGCCGCAGCTGGGGATCGTCGTGGTGCACAACCGCTGGGAGGACACGTCACTGCCGAGTCCCAGACCTGCCGTGCTGGAGGCCATGCGGCGGATGAGCCTGGGGCCGATCTCGCTCGACAACGTGATCAGCGAGGACGTCGACAGGCGCGAGCTGGCCGTACTCCTCGACCGGCTGCAGCATCTCGTGGTGCGCTCGTTCGGCCTCGACCCGGAGCGGCCGCTGATCTCGGTGGTCCCGCTCACCCAGCAGGCGTCCTTCCTGCTACCGGAGACCCCCCTGGTGCACCCGGTCCGCCTGTCCAGGTTCGCGCTGATCAGAACGGACGGGAACCACTGCTACATCGAGTCCCCGCTGTCGCTGCACCGGGTCATCCTGCACCGGGCCGATGCCGTGGCCCAGATCAGCCCGCTGATCCGGCCGTTCGTCCCGGCGGAGCAGGACCCCGACTCGGTGATCGCCTACCTGCTGGCGGCGGGCATGGCGGTGCAGGCCGACGAAGGGGATCCGTTCCAGCCGATGCGGTTCGCCGAGGACCGTGACCCCGCCCTGGTCGCCTGGTCGGCGTTCGACCTCATGTTCCACACCCGCTCCACGCTGGGCAGGCACGACCACGACTTCGGGGTCACCTATCCCCTGGGCGAGCAGTGGAGCGTCGAGCCGGTGGTCAAGCCGCGCTCCGCCGACGCCGCCATCCCGCTGCCGCGGCCCACGTGGGACCGGTTGATCGCGGCCGACCCGCCGCTGGCCACCGCGGTGGAGGCCGGCGAAGCAGGCCGCGGCTACGACGAGCGCCCGCTGACGGTGGAGGAGCTCGGGGAGCTGCTGTACCGGACGGCCCGGGTGCGGGCCCTGATCGGCTCGTCGCTGGAGACCTCGACCACCGCGACCAGCGACCGCCCCTACCCCAGCAGCGGAGGCTGTTACGAGCTGGAGCTGTACGCGACCGTCGACAGGTGCGACGGCCTCCCGCGCGGCGTCTACCATTACGACCCCTTCGGCCACCGGCTCGAACCGATCCCCGCCGAGCCGGCGGGCGCGGACGAACTGCTGGAGACCGGCAGGCTGGCGGCCAACCTGACGGGCACGCCACCCGCCCTCCTCACCATCACCGCGCGCTTCCGCCGGGTGTCGTGGAAGTACGACGGGCTGAGCTACTCACTGGTGCTCAAGAACGTCGGCGCGCTGACGCAGACGCTCTCCCTGGTCAGCACCGCCATGGGCCTGCCCGCCTGCCGGTTGGACAGCGGCGACACCGACACCGCGCCCCGCGTGCTCGGCCTCGACTGGCGCGTGGAGTCGAGCGTCGGCGGCTTCGTCGTCGGCCACCGCTCCGCGCCGGACCGTGAAGGCCCGGCGGACAGGTACGCGGTGAACGACGCCGACTGGGTGACGAGGGCCCAGGCCACACTGACCTGACCTGGAGCTACCACAGGCGTTGCGGCTGTTGTAGATTTCGTGCAGACCCCGGCTGGCGACGAGGGGCCACCGTCGGACTTCGGAGGAGAAGTCGATGGCTGGAGACGGCGGTTCACCACACCGCTGGCCGGCCCGGTCGGTCCCCGGACCGCAGGGGGAGACCAGGGCTGACGGGCTCGGCGCGCTGCGCATGGCACGCGCGGTGACCACCGCGGTGCTGTTCGGTTACGTCCTCAACGCCTCGGTCTTCGTCTGGGTGGACGGCCTGCGCGGGCTCGGACTGGCCGGCTTCGGCGCGTGCCTGGCCGTCGTGTTCCTGCTCCAGCTCGCGCACTCGACGGGTGACACCTTGGAGTGGCCGGTCCGGGCGCGGGTCCTGGCGCTGTCGGCCCAGGCCGTGGCGACGTTCGCCCCCTTCCTCTGGGCCGGCACGCAGGCCGGGACGATCGCGGGCTTCCTGGCCGGCTCCATGCTGCTGGCCGTGACGGGCCCGCCGCGGTGGGCGCTCTACGGCTCCGTCGGCTGCGGGGTGCTGCTCGCGCTGTGGCTGGGGGAGGCCGCCCCGGTGGGGTTGTTCTACGGCGCGTACTTCACGCTGCTGACCGGGCTGATGGTGTACGGCGTCAGCTCGCTGGCGACGCTGGTGGACATGGTTCACGCGGCGCGCGGCGAGCTGGCCAGGGTCGCCGTGGTGCAGGAGCGCCTGCGGGTCGCCCGCGACCTGCACGATCTGCTCGGACACGACCTGTCGGCGATAACGGTCAAGAGCGAGCTGGCCTACCGGCTGTTACCAGGAGCGGCCGAGCGGGCCCGGCAGGAGCTCCAGGACGTGCTGGCGGTGGCCCGCCGGTCTCTGGCGGACGTGCGGGTGGTGGCGGGCGGCTACCGGCCCATGTCGCTGGCCGCCGAGCTGACTTCGGCGGAGTCCATGCTGGTGGCCGCCGAGATGCGGGTGCGGGTTCGCTCCTCCGTGGAGGGCCTGCCCGAGTCGCTGGAGACCGTACTGGCGGTGGTGCTGCGCGAGGCCGTCACCAACGTGCTGCGGCACAGCAAGGCACAGCACTGCGTGATCGAGGCGACTGTGGAAGCGGGTCGCGTGCGGCTGAGCGTGGACAACGACGGCGTCGAGCCGGCGCCCGGCGCGGCCCGCTTCGGCAACGGCTCAGGGCTCGGCAACCTCGAGGTTCGACTGGCGGCCGTCGGCGGCACGCTGGCGGTCACGGTCGAGGACGGGTGGTTCCGGCTGACGGCGGAGGCCCCGCAGGCGGCGGAGGCGGCTGGGCCGTCCGAACGCCCCCAGGAGGAGGCCGCTCCCCCGGGCCAGGTGGCCTCCCAGCCGTGGCACCTGCGGGTGGCCCGGCTCATCACCGTCGTGGTGCTGATCGGCTACGGCCTGCTCCTCGTGGTGAACGTGTTCGCGCTGGAGCCGTCCGCCCTGGCGCTGGCCGGCTTCGCCGCGTGCGTCGCGGTCCTGGTCGGCGTGCAGATCGTGCTCTCCCTGCACGAGCCGCGGTCATGGCCGGCGTGGGCCCGAGGGGGTGCGCTGGCGCTGCAGGCGGCGGCCACGGTGCTGCCGCTGTCGTGGATCGGCACCCCGTGGGGGTCGATGGGCGGCTTCCTGGCCGGATCGCTGCTGCTCACGCTGGCCGGGCGGGCGCGGTGGGCCCTGTACGCGGCGGCCGGGTCGGGCGTGCTCCTGCTGTCCCTGACCCACGGCGAACCGATGGAGTGGAGCGCCTACCTGACGATCTCCACGCTCCTGACCGGGCTGGTGGTGTACGGCATCAGCTCCCTGGCCGGTCTGGTGACGCAGGTCGACCAGGCCCGCGGCGAGCTGGCCAAGATGGCGGTGACGCGTGAGCGCCTGCGGGTCGCCCGCGACCTGCACGATCTGCTCGGACACGACCTGTCCGCGATGACCATGAAGAGCGAGCTGGCCTACCGCCTGCTCCCCCGGTTCGCGGGCCGGGCCAAGACAGAGATCGCGGACGTGCTGGACATCGCCCGCCAGGCGATCGCGGGCGTGCGCACGGTGGCCGGCGGCTACCAGCACATGTCACTGGCCGCGGAGGCCGACTCGGCCCTGTCCACGCTGACCGCCGCCGGGATGACGGTGCGCGTGGACGTGTCCGTGGACGGGGTCCCCGACGAGCTGGACGCTGTGTTCGCGATGGTGCTGCGCGAGGCCGTCACGGACGTGCTGCGCCACGGCGACGGCGCCGAGTGCCGGATCACGGCCGGCGTGACCGGGCACGAGGTCCGGCTGAGCGTCGCCACCGACGGCGCCCCGCCTGGTGCGCTCCCCACGCTGGAGAGCGGCACCGGCCTGGGGGATCTGGCAGCGCGGCTGCGGGCCATCGGCGGGCGGCTGACGGCCGAATCCGGCGAGGGCACGGTGCGCCTGGTGGCGACCGCGCCCACCGGAGCCATGACTGACGGGCGGAGGTGACAGTCAGTAAGGGCCGACGGCATTGCCTCTTCTCCGTGGATGGGTAGCATTCGGACAAGATTCGGTTGGCCCTGTACCGGCGAGGGGCCTTTCGGCGGACGACGCCACACCTGGTCGCACGATGGCGGCGGTCCTCGTTCCTGGCAGGGGGGAAGGGACATTGCTGTCGCTGAAGATCCTCCTGGCCGAGGACGTGCACATGGTGCGCGGCGCGCTGGCCGCGCTGCTCGATCTGGAGCCTGACCTGACCGTGGTGGCCCAGGTCGGCAACGGCGACCAGATCGTTCCCGTCGCGCTGGCGACGCGGCCCGACGTCGCGATCATCGACGTCGACCTGCCGGTCCTGGACGGCCTGTCCGCGGCCGAGGAGTTGCACACGAAGCTGCCGACCTGCCGCACGCTGATCCTCACCGGTCTGGGCCGCCCAGGCACGCTGCGCCGCGCGCTCTCGGTGTCGGTGTCCGGCTTCCTCCTCAAGGACCAGCCCGTCGCCCGGCTGGCCCAGGCGGTACGCGAGGTGGCCGCCGGGCGGCGCATCGTGGACCCGCAGCTCGCGCTGACCGCGTGGGACGTCGGGGAGATGCCGCTGTCGGGGCGGGAGATCCAGGTGCTGCGGCTGGCCGCGAGCGGCGCGGAGGCGCCGGAGATCGCGGCCGCCATGCACGTGTCTGTGGGCACCGTGCGTAACTACCTCACCAAGATCGTCACCAAGCTCAACGCCAGGAACCGCGTCGACGCCATCCGCATCGCCACCGAGGCGGGCTGGATCTGACCCGTCCCGGAGGATCACGCGCGTAGGCGGGTCGGGTCGGGCGGATGCCGTCATGTCATGCGAGTCGGCTCGTCAAACCTGACGTTCGCTTAGTCCCTGATGTGACGTTCGGCGGAGGCTCATGGATTGTGGCCGTTGAAGACGTAGAAGGCGATCCTCTCCATGGCCTTGAGCAAGCGATGGTCGTCGTTCTGCTTCCGCCTGCCTATGACGACCTCCCGGGCCTCGGTGGCGCAACCCGTTGGTCCGGCGAAGACCCGCGTCCAGCGGTGCCCCCGGTCGTCCAGCATGGATCCGGTGGCCTTCGCGGGCCTCATCTCGATCTGCGTTCTGATCTATCGGAAGGAGAACATGGCCATGGCGGACCTCTTCGCGAGGCTCCAACTGCACGAGGCCGTACAGTCACTTACCGAGCAGGGCTTATATCCCTTCTACCGGGCCGCCGAGACGCGGCACGGCAGCGCCGAGGTGGTGATCGACGGCCGGACGTTGGTGCAGGCCTCGGCTCACGACTACCTCGGCTTGTCGTGCGATGCCCGGGTGATCGAGGCGGCCGTCGCGGCCACTCGGCGGCTGGGCACCGGCACCTGCGCCTCCCGGGTGGCCAATGGCTCGCTCGCGCTGCATGAGGAGCTGGAGGGGCGTCTGGCGGATTTCCTGAGCCGTCCCGCCGTCATGGTCACCGCGACCGGATATCAGGCCAACCTCGCACTCGGCGCGCTGCTGGACCGAGGTGACAAGGTCGCGGGCGACCAGCTGATCCACGCGTCGCTCATCGACGCCGTCGCACTGAGCCGGGCACGGCTGGTCCGCTTCCGGCACAACGATCTCACCCGTCTGGAACGGCTGCTGCAGGCCTCCGACGGCCACGACTTCGGGCTGATCATCACCGAGGGCCTGTTCTCCACCAGCGGAGATCTGTGCGATCTGCCGGGCATCGCCGAGCTCGCCCGCCGCCACGGTGTCCGCCTGGCGCTGGACAGCGCCCACGACCTGGGCGTGCTCGGACGGCACGGCCGTGGCGCCGCGGAGCATTTCGGCCTGGAGCCGGCGGTCGACGTGCAGACGGTGACCTTCTCCAAGGCCCTCGGCGGCGTGGGCGGAGCCGTGGCCGGTCCCGACCACGTCATCGCTCACCTGCGTCACGACGCGCGGTCGATGTTGTTCACGTCCGCGCTGTCGCCGGCCTCGGCCGCCGCCGCGCTGGCCGCCCTGGACATCGTCATCGGCGAGCCTGAGCGCCGTCAGCGAGTGCGGCAGGCCGCTGCGCTGGTCAGCGGCGCTCTGGCCGATCTGGGGTTCGCCGTCACGCCATCGGACCGGCCCATCGTGGCGGTGCCGGCCGACGACGAGCTGAGCTGCTTCCGGTTGTGGAAAGAGCTGTTCGACGCGGGCGTACTCACCTGCGCCATGATTCCGCCCGGCGTCCCCGACGGGCGGTCCGTCATCCGGGTCGCGGTCACGGCCGCCCACACCGACCGGCACCTGGAGCGGATCGTCGACGCGTTCGCCGCCGGGAAGACAAATGCCCAAACGCGCTCAGCTAACGAGCACATGCCCGCTTAGACTCTGAAACCTGGATAAGCCCCAGTGGCGATCGTTCGTCCGGTCAAGCTCGTAGAGCGCCCAACGAAAGGCACCCCCCATGGCTTCCCCCATCGCATTTTCTCGGTCGATGCCGGCAGATCGCACAGGACGGGTCGTGCTGCTGGGAGCGTCACGGACGTTGACCGAACGAGCCTGCGCGCTGGGACTCGAGACACTGCTGGTCACCACCAAGCAAGCCGTTCCCACCGTCGACCTCGAACTCGTCGACCGGCTCGTCGTGGTCGACAGCTATGACGACAAGCTGCTGATGCCGCTCGTCTCCCGGGCTCACGAGGAGACCCCGTTCGGGGCCTGCATCACGTTCGTCGAGTCAGCGCTGGACACCGCCGCACAGATCAACGAGCAACTCGGCCTCGGGTGGGTCTCGCCCGAGACCGTTGCGCTGACCAGGGACAAGTCACTGATGCGGGAGCGGCTCAACACGCTCGGGCTGTGCCCGGTGCCCGCACGCCTGTGCTCCTCGGCCGCCGAGGCGCTCGCGTTCGCCGAGGAGACCGGCTTTCCGCTGATCGTCAAACCCCCTATGGGCGTGGCCAGCATCGACGTACGCATGGCCCGCGACGCGGACGAGCTCGCGGGCATGTTCGCGGACGGGCGTCCGCTCCACGTCGAGGAGTACATCGACGGTCCGGAGTTCTCCGTGGAGACGTTCTCCTACAGCGGCAGGCACGTGTTCCTGGCGATCGTCGAGAAGCGGCTCCTGGACGGTACGTTCGTCGAGATCGGTCACACCGTGCCCGCGCGACTCGACGACGACGCCGCCGCCTCGATCCGCAAGGTCGTGTCGCTGTGCCTGGACGCGCTGGGACTGACCGAGGGACCCGCGCACACGGAGGTGAAGCTGACACCGGACGGGGCCAAGATCATCGAGACCCACAACCGGGTCGGCGGGGACTTCATCTGGGAGCTGGTTCGCCTGGCCACCGATTGGGATCTCT
This sequence comes from Nonomuraea cypriaca, assembly GCF_015645445.1. Classification (GTDB taxonomy): domain Bacteria; phylum Actinomycetota; class Actinomycetes; order Streptosporangiales; family Streptosporangiaceae; genus Nonomuraea; species Nonomuraea cypriaca. The sequence continues at coordinate 28,204 of NZ_JADOGI010000003.1, forward strand.
GCACCATGACCCTGGAGTGGGCGGCGGGTACGGCGCCCGCGCCGAGCTGGGACGTGGCGGAGTCCACCGCGACGTCCGCCATTCGCTTTCTGGCGCCGCCGCCGGGCCGGGTCAAGCGGATTTTCGGCCCCGAACTGCTGGCCGGAATGCCGGGAGTCGTCAAATTGGGTCTTTTCGTCGGGGTCGGTGATGAGATCCCGACCGTGTCACAGTCGTTCGACAGAGTCGGATATGTCATCGCCACGGCCAGCGACGCCGCGGCCGTGAATTCCGTCTGTGACCGGGCGAGCGAGCTCGTCCGATTCGTCGTCTGACCCGGCTTGAGCCGACCTGCCCAGTCTGACCTGCCCGGGCGGGCCCCCGGTCTGATCTGCCCTAACGGGCCCGCCCAATCCGACACGCTGGGCGGGCCCGCCCGGTCAGCGGGCGCGGCGGGGCGTGATCGAGGGTGTCGCGGGCTTCGCCGCGCTGACCTGCTCGGCCAGCCCGGCGACCGTCGGGGCGTCGAGAATCATGCGTATCCGCACCTCGACGCCGAGCTCCCGGCGGATCCGCGACATGACCTGGGTGGCGAGCAGCGAGTGGCCGCCCAGCTCGAAGAAGTTGTCGGAGATCCCCACCTGCGGCAGGTCGAACACCTCCGCCCAGATCTTCGCGACGGTCTTCTCGACCTGGTTGCGCGGCGGCTCGAAGGGGCGCGCGGTGCCGGGCGCGGGCAACGCGGCGCGGTCGAGCTTGCCGTTGGGGGTCAACGGGAACGAGTCGACGCGCACGAACGCGCCGGGGACCATGTAGGCGGGCAGGGTCCGCCGGCACCAGTCCGGCAGGCCGTCCACCGGATCGGCCGCGACGTAGTACGCGACCAGGCGCTTGTCGCCCGGAATGTCCTCGCGCACGGCGACCACCGCCGCCTTGACATCGTCGTGCGAAGTGAGCACCGACTCGATCTCCTGCAGCTCGATCCGGAAACCCCGGATCTTCACCTGCTGGTCGATGCGCCCCAGGAACTCCAGCTCCCCGGTGGGCAGCCAGCGGACCAGGTCGCCGGTGCGGTAGGCCCGGGCGCCCGGGGTGAACGGGTGGTCCACGAACCGCTCCGCGGTCAGTTCCGGCCGGTTCCAGTAGCCGCGCGCCACCCCCGGTCCGCCCACCCACAGCTCTCCGGGCACCCCGATCGGCGCCAGGCCGCCGTACCGATCCATCACGTAGACCTCGGTGTTCGCGATCGGACGGCCGATCGGCATCGTCGGCAGGCCGTCCTGCCTGACCCGGTGACAGGTGGTGAACGTCGTGGCCTCGGTCGGGCCGTAGCCGTTCACGAGCACGGCGGGCGCCCACGGCCCGGCCATGAGGCTGTCGGCGATCGACCGATCGACCGCCTCGCCGCCGTACAGCACGGTCTTCATCCCGGCGAACAGGTCCGGGCAGTCCACGACATGCCGGTTGAACAGCGACGCCGTCAGCCACATCGTCGAGACCCCGTGGCGGCGAACGGCCTCCTTCAGCCCCTGGGCGTCGAGCACCGTGTCTCCGCTCATGATCGCCAATCGGGCGCCGGAGCACAGCGCGCCCCAGCACTCGAACGTGAAGACGTCGAAGGAGAAGTTGCCCGTCTGCGCGACGACGTCGTCGGCGGTCACGTCCGCGTACCAGTTGCCGTCGACCAGCCGGCAGATCGACCGGTGCTCGACCATCACGCCCTTGGGCCTGCCGCTCGAACCTGACGTGTACATGACGTACGCCAGGTCCGCCGGCCCGGCGACGGGCGGCAGGTCCGTGTCGGGGCCCGCGGGCCAGCCCTCGTCGAGGAGCATCAGGGCCGTCTCGGAGGTCCTGTCCCGCAGCTCCGACGACGTGATCACCAGTGACAGGCCGGCGTCGCGCGCCATGAACGCGAGGCGCCGCGGCGGATAGTCGGGATCGAGGGGCACGTACGCCGCGCCGGCCTTCATGACCGCCAGCACGGCGATCACCAGCTCCGGCCCGCGCTCCAGGCAGACGCCCACCAGGGCACCCCGCTCGATCCCGCGCTCGCGCAGGTGCCGGGCCAGCTGGTTCGCCCGCCCGTTCAGCTCCCGGTACGTGAGCGCCGCCGCGCCGCTCACCACGGCGAAGGCGTCCGGCGTCCGCGCGGCCTGGGCCTGCACGAGCTCGTGCACGCCGGCGTCCCGCGCGAACGGCGCGGCGTTGTGGTTGAACTCGTGGTCGTTGAACTCGTGGAGAACGCGCTCCCGTTCCCGAGGCGGCAGCAGGTCGATCCGCCGCACCGGCCGGGCGGGGTTCCGCGCGGCGCTCTCCAGCGCGATCACGCAGAGCTCGGGCAACCTCGCCGCAGCCGTGGCGTCGATCAGATCCGTGGCGAGTTCCATGTGACCGGCGTGACCGGCATCGTGCCCCCCGGACAGGGTGAACGGCACACCGTCGGCGTTGTCACGGTGGACGAGCTCGTCGAACGTGGGGTCGCCGCCCAGCGGATCGTCCTCCCACGTCAACCGTGACAACACGAGCAGGACGACGGCCCGCGCGATCGCGGCCGGCGACGTGCCGTGGCGGTCCGCGAGCAGACGCACCAGGTCGGCCGGCAGCGTCAGCGGTGTGGTGGTCATGCCACTCTCCTCGGTCGATCGGCGAGCCCCGCTCCAGGCGCCACGACGCGCGGCGGTATCCATCCTGGCGGCGTCGAGGCCCCGTGCGCCGCGATGGTTCCGGACTCGTGCGCTCCGCTCACCGGCGGGCCGGCTCACCATTCCCCGTGACCGCGGCCCGGCGCCCCACCTCCGGCTTCCCGAGGCGTCCACGCTTTCTCACCCGGTGACCGGCCGGCGGACAAATCCAGAGCAGTGTCAATGGTCCGGTCCGAAGTCTGCGATAGGTCGGCGACCACGGGCAGCGACATGCGTCCCCGGCCCCCAGGGGTACTGGAACCGATAGAACCAGCGGGCCCCGAGCCGCGTCAAGGGATTGTCACGGAAATACCCGGCCGCGCGACCGCGCAGCCGTCCGGAGTCAGCCTGGGACTACCAACCTCCGGTTCTTCTGGGTAGTGTCGTACGGGTGCTGAAGACTGGTAAAGAGCACCTCGAAAGCCTGCGCGACGGCCGTCGTGTCTACATTGGCCGAAAACTAGTCGAAGATGTCACGGCGCATCCCGCGTTCGCTCGCGCGGCGCAGACGATCGCCGACCTGTATGACTTCAAAGCCAACGCCGCCAACCGTGACGTGATGAGCTATGTGGATGACGACGGCGGCACTTACAGCTCATACTTCATGCGGGCCAGGACCCGTGCGGATCTCGCCAAGCGCTCGGCCGCGCACAAGCAGATCTCAGATCTGAGCTACGGGCTCCTGGGCCGCTCCCCGGATTACGTCGCCAGCTTCGTGACGGGAATGGCGATCTGTCCCGAAGTCTTTGGTGACGGCGCCGACAGAATAACCGCCTACTGGCGCCACATGCGCGACAATGACGTGTACGCGGCCCACGCGATCGTGGCCCCGCAGGCCGCGCGGGACCCGGCATACTATGAGCGCGAGAACAGGCCGATCCCCACCCTTCGGGTCATCGAGGAAAACGACTCCGGCGTGGTCGTGCACGGCATGAAGATGCTCGCGACCGGAGCGATCCTCGCCAACGAGATCTGGATCGGCAACATCCTGCCGCTCGCCCCGGAGAACAAGGCCGAGTCGATCACGCTGGCGGTGGCGTGCAACGAACCCGGCCTGTCGTTGTGGTCGCGCCGGCCGCTCAACGTGCCCGGGGGCGCAGAAGCCGACGACCCGCTCAGCCGGCGATTCGACGAGACCGACGCGATGGTGCTCTTCGACCACGTGTTCATCCCCTGGGAGCGGGTCTTCGTGCACAATGACGTCGCGCTGTCGCGGGAGCTGTACTTCCGGACTCCGGCGCACGCGTACGGAAACCACCAGTCCAGCGTGCGTTTCCGGTCGAAACTCGAGCTGGTGGTGGGCCTGGCGAGCAGAATCGCCCAGTCCACGGGGGCCGACCAGGTCCCCGCGGTCCGGGAGACGCTCGGGCGGCTCGCCTCACAGGAGGCACTCCTGGCGGGCCTGATCGACGGTCAGCTCTGGAGCGCCGAGCCGTGGGGAGATTACCTCAGTTACAACCGGCGTTCGATGTACGCGGCCATGAACTGGTGTGTGGAGAATTACTCCGGGATCATCGACGTGCTCCGGGAGCTGTGCGGCGGCGGCGTGCTGCAGATGCCGGCCGACAGCTCGGTGCTGGACGACGAAGAATTGTCCACGATATTCAAGGAGTTCTGGCACACCCCGCAACTCGACGCGGTGAGCCGGATGAAACTCCATCGGCTGGCATGGGACCTCGTCGGCACCGAGTTCGCCGGCCGCCACCTGCAGTACGAGAAATTCTACGCCGGTGCCGGTTTCATCGTGCGTAACCACAACTTCCGTGAGGCGCCGTGGCCCCGGTTCCACGGCGTCGTGGACGACCTGTTGTCGTCCTACGGAAATTCGGCGGAATCCGGGGACGATTCCTGAGGGCCCCGGGCGCATCGGCCCAAGCGTCGTGTCATTCCCCGTCACGGGCGATTGACGGTGCCGCCGAATTCTGCGGGTCCTGATCGATCGGATCGCGGTTCTCCGGGCCGCGGAGCCATTGCAGCAGGGGGCCCGACATCGCCGTCGTCACGACCGCCATGACGACCATGAGCGAGTAAAGGCTGGAATTGAGCACGCCGATCTGTAATCCCACACCGAGTGCGATGAGTTCGGTCAGCCCGCGGGTGTTCATCAGGGTGCCCAGGACTGCGGACTGCCGCGTGGACAGTCCCTGCGAACGGGCGCCGGCGAAGCCGCCGACGAACTTCCCGACGATCGCCGTGACCAGAATCAGCCCCAGCTCCGCCAGCCCGGTGGTGCCCATCTGGGAGAGGTCGACCTTGAACCCCGCGACGAAGAAGTAGATCGGGAGCAGGAGCACGGTGCCCATCTGGATGCGGTGCGTCAGATCCGCACGCGTCCTGTCGGCCGACTTCCGCGGCATGGCCAGGCCGAAGAGGAACGCGCCGAACACGAAATGCAGCCCGAGCAACTGCGTCACCGCGGCCGAGGCGAACAGGCAGGCCAGCACGATGGCGAAATGTCCGGTGGTCAGCTTGTCGCCGTGGCGGAGCAGCCGCCCTAGCCACGGCCGGACCACGAAGAACAGCAGGGCGGCGAAGGGCGCCACCAGGAAAACCATCCAGTGGTCCGCGACCCCGTTCACGATGGCCTGCACCAGCGCGAGCGACGTCCATGCGACGAGATCGCACACCGCCGCCGCGGACAGCGCGATCGAGCCGATCAGCGTCCTGCTCATGCCCCGGTCGACGAGGATCCGCGCCAGCACAGGGAACGCCGTGATCGACATCGCCGCGCCGAAGAACAGCACGAATCCCAGGAGATCACCGGTCCGGTGGTTGCCGGCGAGGTGGAGCGCGAGCAGTGAGCCCAGCCCGAACGGCAGGAGCATCGCACCCAGCGCGGTGGCGCCGGCCACCCGGCCGGAACCGCGCAGCCGATCGTGGTCGAACTCCAGCCCCACCAGGAACATGAACAGCACCAGGCCGACGTCTGCCAGGGAGGTCAGGTGCGGCCGGACCTCGACGGGGAAGACCGTGCTCGCCACGGCCCCGTTGAAGAGCGTGGGCCCGACGGCGATGCCCGCGATGATCTCCCCGATGACCGCGGGTTGCCCGAGCGCCTGCGCGAGCCTGCCGACGACCTTCGCCACCAGCACGATCACCGCGACGTCGAGGAGCAGGATCGCCACCTGGAATTCGGTCAATTCGCTCCCCGTGGTGTGCGCGCCGGCCTAAGCGGTGCCTGATCAGTGGCTGAGCGGTGCCTAGCGGTGCCTGATCAGTGGCTGAGCGGTGCCTAGCGGTGCCTGATCAGTGGCTGAGCGGTGCCTAGCGGTGCCTGAGCGGTGGCCTAAAGGGTGGGCACGGCGCCGCCGTCGCACCGGATCGCCGTTCCTGTGACGTACGCGGCGGATTCGCCGCACAGGAACGCGGCGAGCGCGCCGAACTCGGCCGGCCGGCCGTACCTGCCCGCCGGGATGGCTGCCTGGGCGCGCGCGGAGAACTCCTCGACCGGCATGCCCTCGCGCTCGGCCCTGAAGGTGTTCATCTGCAGCGTACGGGCGGTCTCGATCCGTCCAGGCAGCAGCAGGTTCACGGTGACGCCGTCGCCGGCCACCTCGGTCGCGAGCGTCTTGAGATACCCGCCGAGCGCGGCCCGGCCGATGTTCGACAGCGCCAGGCTGGGAATCGGCGCCACGACGCCGACGGACGCGATGGCGAGGATCCGGCCCCAGCCGCGTTCCCTCATCCCGGGCAGGACCAGGGACACGAGCCGCTGGTGCGGCAACACCAGCGCTTCCATGGCCGTCACGATGGCCTCGTCGTCGATGTCGGCCGAACCGCCGGGCGGCGGTCCCGGACTGTTCGTGACCAGGATGTCGACGGGGCCGAACGCCTCCCGCGTCGCGGCGACCAGATTCCTGGGCCCGTCGGGTGCGGTCAGGTCCACTTCGACACCCACGGCTTCGGGGAGTTCGGCGGCGATCGCCTTGGCGACTCCGCCCCTCCGCCCAGAGATCACGACCCGCGCGCCCTCGGCGGCGAGCGCTCGCGCGGTGGCCTCGCCGAGGCCCGCGGTCGATGCGCAAACCAGGGCCACTCGTCCACGAATCCCAAGGTCCATCAGGCGGACACCTCCTGTACGTACGTCGTTGAGCTCATGAGTTGTCCGCCACGTTCATGACCACGGTCTTCGCCTCGGTGAAGAACTCCCGGGAGTACCGGCCGCCTTCGCGGCCGACGCCGGAGTGGCCGTACCCGCCGAAGGGCGAGCGAAGATCGCGGACCCAGAAGCAGTTCACCCAGACATTGCCCGCCCGCAGCCGCCCGGCGACCCGGTGCGCCCGGGAAAGCCGGCTGGTGAACACCATCGCGGACAGGCCGTAGCGGGTCGCGTTGGCGGCGGCGACCGCCTCGTCCTCGGTGTCGAACGGGTGGATCGTGACGACCGGGCCGAAGACCTCCTCCTGGGTGATCCGCATCTCCGGAGTGGTGTCCACCAGTACGGTCGGCGCCACCCACCAGCCGTCGCGAGCGCCTCCGGTCAGTGCCACGGCACCGTCCTCCGCGGCACGACGCAGGTGAGCCGTGACCTTCGCGTGGTGTTCCGCGGAGGAGAGCGGACCGACCTCGGTGGCCGGCTCGCGGGGGTCGCCGAGGCGCAGCTGCCCGGCTGTCTTGACCAGGCGCTCGACGACCTGGTCGTAGACGGTCCGCTGGACCAGGATCCTGGTGCCTGCCAGGCAGATCTGACCGGCGTTGGCGAACGCCGCGTCGGCCGCCACGGCCACGGCCCGCTCGATGTCGGCGTCCTCGAAGATCAGCGAGGCGCCCTTGCCACCGAGCTCGAAGCTGACGGCGCGGACGCCGGCGGCGGCCTCGCGCATGATCGCCTCACCGGTACGCGTCTCGCCGGTGAAGGTGATCAGGTCGACACCGGGGTGCGCGGCCAGGGCCTGCCCCGCGCCCTCGGGGCCCACTCCGTGCACGACGTTGAGCACGCCAGGTGGCAGTCCGGCTTCGACGGCGAGCTGGGCCAGCCGGGTCGCGGAGGCGGGGCTCTGCTCGGCGGGCTTGAGCACCACGGTGTTGCCGTACGCGAGCGCGGGCGCGATCTTCCAGGTCTCCTGCATGAGCGGGAAGTTCCACGGGGAGATCGCGGCGACCACGCCGGCCGGTTCATGACGGGTGTAGACGTGGTGCCCAGGCTGCCCTGGCAGGCTGTCGTCGGCGGCCATCGCCGCGTGGTCGGCGAAGAAGCGCAGGTTGGCGGCACTGCGCTGGACGTCGTTCGTCCTGGTGAGCGAGAACGGGCGCCCCATGTCCACGGTGTCGAGCATGCCCAGCTCGGCGGCGTTGGCCGGCAACACCTCCGACAGCCTGCGCAGCAGGGCGGAGCGCTCCTGCTGCGTCATCCGCGGCCATGGCCCGTGGTCGAACGCCGACCGCGCGGCCTCCACCGCTCGGTCGACGTCCTGTTCGGCTCCGAGCGCCACCTCGGCCCATGGCCGGCGGGTGGTGGGATCGACCGACGGCATGGTTGCGCCGTCCGCGGACGGCGTGGTGACCCCGTCGATGAAGTGATCGATCGGTTCCAGCCGGGTCATGACCGGTCGGGCTCGAGCTGCAGGACCATCTCGATCTCGACGGCGAAGTCGTGCGGCAGCGCGATCGCACCGATCGCGGAACGCACGTGCCGTCCGGCGTCGCCGAAGATCTCCACCATGAGGTCGGAGGCCCCGTTGAGCACCTGCGGGTTGCGGTCGAACCCGGCCTCGCAGTTGACGAATCCAAGGATCTTGACGATCCGCTTCACCCGGTCGAGCGAGCCGAGCTCTTCCTTGGCCAGGGCGAGCGAACGCAGGCCCGCCTCACGGGCCGCCTGGTAACCCTCGTCGACGTCGAAGTCCACCCCGATCTTGCCCAGCCGGTCGTGGCTCCCCTGCCCGGACAGGAACAGCAGGTCCCCGACCCGCACGGCGCTGAGGAAGTTGCCCGTCCGCTTGGGGGACGGCGGAAACTCCAGCCCCAGCTCCTTGAACCGCTCCTCGGCGGATGACGTCGCGGCTTCACCGCTCATTTCGTGCCCCCATTGGTTGTGTCTTGCGGCGTTCCTGTCAGCAACGCCACGGCGTTGGTCGAAAGGATCATGGCTTTGGTGCCGTCGTCGAGCGAGGACTCCAGCACGACGTCCCCCGCGCGCTGCTCGCCGAACGGGAACGGGTAGTCGCTGCCGACCACGAGGTGGTCCCAGCCGATGCGGTTCGCGACGAGCCGCAGGTTGGCCTCGTCGCCCGCGAGCGAGTCGGCCCACAGCCGGCGGGCGGCCGAACCCGGGGTCTCGGTGGAGGCGCCCCTGCGCTCCGGCCAGGTGGCCCAGCCGCGGTCGATGCGGGGAAGGAGCCAGGCGAGTGCGCCCGCACCATGCGCGAGCAGCACGCGCAGGCCGGGTACGGCACCGAGAACGTTGCCCTGCAGCAGGGCGAGCGCCGCGTACGAGGTCTCGGTCGGCATCCCGACGGTGTACATGGCGTTGTAGCGCGTGAGCCGATCGGCCGTCCGCACGTCCCACGGATGCACCAGCACCGGCACGCCCAACTGGGCCGCGGCCTGGAAAACCGGCAGGAACGCGGGATCGTCGAGGTCGCGACCGGCGACGTTGGTACCGATCTCGACACCACGGAGCCCGAGCTCGGAGACGGCGCGTTCGAGTTCCTTCAGCGCCAGGTCCGTGTCGCCCAGCGGGAGCGTCGCCAGGCCGGCGAACCGGCCGGGCGCGTGCCTGACCATGCCGGCGATCTCGTCGTTGACGTGGCGGGCCATCTCCGCGGCCTGGTCGGGCGGCGCCCAGTAGCTGAACATGACAGGAGTGACGGACAGCCACTGCGTACGCACGCCGGCCGCGTCCATCTGCTCGACGCGCGCCGCCGCGTCCCAGCAGGTGTGCGGCACGGTGCGGAAGTGCTTGCCGCCGACGAACAGGTCGGCGCTGCAGGCGTCGATCTCGCGGCGGACCGGCCAGCGGTCGTCGCCATAGCGTTCGGCCAGGTCCAGCCAGCGCCGGGGAAGCGTGTGGGTGTGGCAGTCGACCAGTTCGGTGCGCGCGTCCGTCATTCCGCCTCGTCCAGGACGAACGGCCCCGGCTGCGGCAGAACGGAGCCGCACTTCCGGCATGTACGGCGTTTCTCGCTGGCCTGGAATTCGTCGAGCAGGGGTCCGAGGGAGGCGATCATCTCCGACGACTCCATGCTGACCCGCTCGATCAGCGCGTCGCATCGATCGCAGTACCACTCGACGTGCTCGACGTCGCCCGGCTTGCGGCGGATCTCGACGACCAGGCCCCAGGTGCCGGCCGGTCGTAGCGGCGAGTGGGCGACGCCGGCGGGCACCACGTACAGCTCGCCCGCGCGGACGAGCTGGCGGTGCGGGCCGGCGCCCTCCTCCCGGGTGTCGACCCGGATCGTGCCCTCCAGCTGGATGAAGAGCTCGTCGTACGGCTCGACGTGGAAGTCGTTGCGCTGGTTGGGACCGCGTACGAGCACCACCTCGTACTGCGAGTCCGGATACAGGGACTTGGCGGCGAGCGCGCCGGGGAACGCCGCCGCGCCTGCCCGGCGAAGCTCGTCCACGGGGACGAGCCGGCTTCGCGTGTCATCCAGGTGCGTCATGCGGTAGGGCCTCCTGTCGTCTCGATCTCGCGGCCAAGATCTAGGAATCGGTGTCGGTGGTAGACGAGCGGCTCCGCGTCGCCATCGGTCCAGTAGGCCGTCTCGATGCTGCCGATCAGCAGCGTGTGCGTGCCGTACTCGAGGGACTCCGACACGCGGCACTCGAAGGACGTCAGAGCGTCGGCGAGCACCGGCACGCCGCGCGTGCCCGCGGTCCAGTCCCCGGTGCCGAAGCGTTCGGCCCCGTTCAGTCCGCGGTGGCCGGCGAACGTCTGCGCCAGTCCGACGTGCCGGCTCGCGAGAACGTTGACGGAGAACAGTCCTGTACTGCGCAGCAGCCGGTAGGTTCCCGCACCGCGATTGAGGCACACGACCAGGCTCGGTGGCTCCGCGCACAGGGAGCACACCGCGGTCGCGGTCATTCCACGCCACCCCGCCGGGTCGGCGGACGACCCCGTGGCGACGATGCTCACCGCGCCGGCAAGACGGCTCATTCCCATCCGGAAGCTCGACAAGCTGATCTCATGTGCCATGGCGGAACTCACAAAGTTGCTCCGGTTTCCTACGGACACGTCAACGGCGGCCGGCGGCGAGCTCGGAACACGCACGGTCCCCCGCCCACCGATCCGGCTTCACGTGCTCAACGGCGTCAGACTGCGGAGTCCGCCGGAATCCCGGAAGTGTCCTGGCCAATTCGTCGTCATCAAGCGCCGGGGAGTCGGTTGGCACCGGCATCATGCCTCCGTCGCACAATTCGCTCAGAAGGTCGACAAGATCGGAGTAGGTCTACTGTGTCGTTTTGGGGCACCACGGCCTCATGTGAGGCTTACGCTCCCTGTCACGCATGTGGCGCCGGCGGCTGTCGGGTGTTCCCGGTCTACGGGACCCGGTTGACGATACACATGAAATCCGACATTTTGGTAGCCCCAGACCGGATATGTTGCGGCTGATCCGCACGGTCACATTCCGCTACATCCCGATCGACCCATTCGTCCCGTGCTGGGGGTTTTGTTCTATGTGTCCTAATTGGGCGCATGACGGGGGCTTGACAATAATCAGAACCCCCTGCTTACATCGACCGAGTTAGCTACACGGGGGTTCGCGGGGGAATCTTCTGGTCCAGCCTGGCTGACCCTCCAGACAGCGCCAGTCCCTTTATTAAGGCCGCCTTGAAGCGAATGGAGGCCTTGAAGTAAACATGAATGACCCTACTGGTCGGTCGCTGGCAGCAGAAGTTCGCGAGGAGGGTGCCCCTGTTGCCGATGACGACCCAAAAGTCGTGTCGACGGACGAGGGTAACCCTTTCATCAGATACGTAGGCAGTGACGTGCTGCTGTCGTTGCAATATCCACGCACCGACGCGCCCGCGGAACCGGCCTTCCTGATCATGACCCAAGTGATGGAGCTGCTGTTCAAGCTCGCTCATATCGAAGCCTTACGCACGAGAGACCAGCTGGAAAGCAGCGATGTCACGGGGGCGCTGTGGACGCTGCGCAGGCTCGGACAGGTGTCCGCCACGTTGACCGGCAGCTGGGACGTGCTCGGCTCACTGAGCCCCACCGAGTACGCCGAGTTCCGCGAGCAACTCGGCAGCGGAACCGGCTTTCAGTCATTCATGTACCGGCAAATGGAGTTCCTGCTGGGCAACAAGAATGCGAAGCTGGCCGAGGCGCATCGTGCCGACGAGAGAATCCATCGCGACCTCGTACGCACCCTGACGGAGCCGAGCCTCTATGACGCCGCCCTTCGCCTGCTGTGGCGGCGCGGCCTGCCCGTCCCGCGCAGCTGCGTCGAACGCGACTGGAGCGAGCCGTACGAAGAACAGGACGCCGTCGTCGACGCCTGGCACGTCGTCTATGTCGAGAAAGACAAGTACGGCGACCTCTACCAGCTGGCCGAGGCTCTCATGAGTCTCGCCGCCGACCTCGGTCAATGGCGTTACACCCATTTACTGACGGTTGAACGGCTGCTCGGGGCCAAGGCCGGCACGGGCGGCACAACCGGCGCGAACTGGCTGCGCAGGGTCGCCGATCACCGGTTCTTCCCGGAGCTCTGGATGGTCAGGACGAAATTGTGATCCGCGCGCACGGGGGCGGTGAAAAGCGCGCGCCTTCAGTTCATGAGAATCGCCGACGTGCCCCAGGCGCGCGCCTGCCCGGTTCAGTACAGATCAAAGGAGGGCTCTCCGAATGATCCAAAGTGTTGTCATAGTGGGCGGTGGGACCGCCGGATGGATGACCGCGACCTACCTGCGCGCGACGTTCGGCTCACGAATCTCGGTGACGCTCGTGGAGTCCAAGAACGTCCCGACGATCGGTGTCGGCGAGGCGACGTTCAGCACGATCCGGCACTTCTTCGCCTATCTGGGCCTGCAGGAACACGAGTGGATGCCGGAATGCAGCGCCACCTACAAGCTCGGGATCAGGTTCGAGAACTGGCGTGAGCAGGGGCACTACTTCTACCACCCGTTCGAGCGGCCCAGGATGATAGACCGGTTCCCCATCACCGACTGGTGGCTGCGGCTGCGCAGGACGGGGCGTTTCGACGACGACTGCTTCGTCATTCCCGCCTTGTGCGAGCACAAGTCCTCGCCGCGCCATCTCAGCGGCGAGACCTTCGAGCAGCGCGGCTGGGGCGGTGACCAGGCCACCGCCGGCGGCACGACGACCGAGCAGCGGACGCAGTTCCCCTACGCCTACCACTTCGACGCGGCCATGCTCGCGAAGTATCTGAGCAGGTACGGCACGGACCGCGGCGTCCACCACGTGCTCGACAACGTCACCGACGTCGTACTCGACTCGCGCGGCTGGATCAGCCACGTCACGACCGCCGAACACGGCGAGCTGCACGGCGACCTGTTCATCGACTGCACGGGTTTCCGCGGCGTGCTGCTCAACAAGAAGATGGGCGAGCCCTTCCAGTCGTACCAGGAGACGCTGCCCAACGACAGCGCCGTGGCGCTGCGCGTGCCGCAGGACATCGCCACGCAGGGCCTGCGCCCTGTCACCACGGCGACGGCGCAGGAGGCCGGCTGGATCTGGACGATCCCGCTGTTCAGCCGGCACGGCACCGGCTACGTCTACGCGAGCGACTACATCACCCCCGACCAGGCCGAGCGCACTCTGCGCGAGTTCGTCGGGCCGGCAGCGGACGGGCTGGAGGCCAACCACATCAAGATGCGGATCGGGCGCACGCGCAACGCGTGGGTCAAGAACTGCGTCGGCATCGGCCTGTCCGCGGGCTTCGTGGAGCCGCTGGAGTCGACCGGCATCTTCTTCATCCAGAACGGGGTGGAGCAGCTGGTCAAGCACTTCCCCGACAAGCGCTGGGACGACGCGCTGCGCGACTCCTACAACGGGCACATGGCCCGGATGATGGACGGGGTCCGCGAGTTCCTGGCCCTGCACTACTACGCGGCCGGCCGGCGGGACAACCAGTACTGGAAGGACACCAAGACGCGGCCGCTGCCCGACGGGCTGGCCGAGCGGATCGAGCAGTGGAAGGTGAAGCTGCCGGACAGCGAGTCGGTCTTCCCCTACTTCCACGGCTTCGAGCCGTACTCCTACCAGATCATGCTGCTGGGACTCGGAGGCGTGCCGCTGCAGGCGCCGCCCGCGCTCGGCGCGATCGACGAGAGCGCCGCGGAGAGGGAGTTGGAACTCGTCGGACAGGAAGGCCGCAAGTTGGTGACCGAGTTGCCCAGCCAGTACGAGTACTTCGCACACCTGCGTGGGCTGACACAGGCGTAGGCCACCCAGTGGCCCATGGAAGGGATTGACCTATGACTGCAGGCCAGGCGAACCAAGAGGCGAGCCCCGGACCTCCGGCGCAGAGCTTGCGGCAGAACCGCGACTTCGGCAAATATCTGGTCGGCTACACCGCATCAGACTTCGCCAGCCAGATCGGCACCGTGGCCATTCCGCTGGTCGCGGTGCTCACGGTAGGGGCCTCCTCGTTCGAGGTCGGTGTCATGCGCTCCGCCAACCAGGTGCCCTACCTGCTGTTCGTCCTGGCTTTCGGCATCGTCGTCGACCAGGTGCGCAGGCGCAACCTGCTGGCCTTCGCCGACCTCGGCAGGGCGCTGGCGCTGGCCGCGATCCCCGCGGCCTTCGCGCTGGACGCGCTCAACGTGCCTGTGCTCTACCTGGTCTCCTTCCTCATCGGCGTCTGCACGGTGCTGTTCGACGTCGGCTCGCAGGCCTACCTGCCCAGGCTGGTCGAACGCGACCAGCTCACCCAGGGCAACAGCCTGATGGAGAGCCTGCGATCGACCTCGCTCATCGCCGGCCCCGCGGTCGGCGGCCTCATCGTCGGCTGGTTCTCGCCGCCCAACGCGCTCATCGCGTGCGCGGCGTTCTACCTGATCTCCGCCGGGGCGATCTGGTGGATCCGCAAGCCCGAGCCCAAGCCGGAGGCGAGCCAGGAAACGGGCTCGGCCATCGCGAAGATCGGCGAGGGTTTCCGCCTGGTGTTCGGGCATCCGATCCTGCGCTCGGTCGTCGGCATCGTCGCACTGTTCAACTTCACCTACGCCGCGTACCTGGCGGTGTACATCGTCTACCTGCCGGTCGAGCTGAAGCTGCCCACTTATGCCATCGGTCTGGCGTTCGCGGCGACCGGGCCCGGCTTCCTGGTCGGCGCGGTGCTGTCGTCGTGGCTGCCCAAGCGGTTCGGCTACGGCCTGGTCCTGAACACCAGCGCCGTGCTGAGCGGCCTGTTCGCGCTCGGAGTGGCGCTGTTGCACGGCAACGGCATCCTCACGATCGCGTTGCTGCTCGTCCTGCAGTTCGTCTACGCCACGCTCAGCATGACCTTCACGTTGCCCCTGGTGGCGATCAGGCAGTCGATCACGCCGGACAGGATACTCGGCCGGGTCACGGCGACCCACCGGTTCCTCGGCGTCGGACTGGGTGTCCCGCTCGGCTCCCTGGCCGGCGGTTTCCTCGGCGAGCAGCTGGGGCTGCGCAACGGACTGTTCGTCGCCGCTCTGGCGATGATCTTCGCTTCATCCCTCTACCTGTTCACCGCGCTGAGGACGATCGGCAAGGAGCTTCCCGAGCCGATCGAGACATGACCCGCAGTGCCCCGTTCCCGTCGAAGTGAGAGTTGATCATGAGCACTGACCTCCCGTACTTCGTGGAAGGCGAGTTCGTCCTCGAGCCCGAGGCGATCGAGCCCGAGCGTCACGGCAACGTCGACCTGTACATACCGAAGTCCGAGGGCCCGTTCCCCGCGGTGATCCTCGAGCCAGGCGGCCCGCTCCCCGAGGACGCGGACTGGAACGACCCGCGCGAGTGGTCGGTCTACCACGGATACGGCTCGCTGCTGGCCGCCCACGGCATCGTGGCCGGCCTCGTCAAGCTCCCCCTGTACGACGGGGAGCACTTCCCCCGCTGCGCGAAGGTGCTGGCGGAGTCGGTCGACGCCGTACGTGCCGACGATCGGGTCGACGCGGACCGGATGGGGATCTGGTTCTGGTGCGCGGGCGGCCCGCTGGTCTCCAGCTGGCTGCGCGAGGCGCCGCCGTGGCTGCGCGTTCTCGCTCTCACCTACCCCTCGCTCGGCGCACCGGACGGCGTGGAACTCCCCGCGGGGTTCGAGCCGTCGGACGCGCTGGCGGAGGCACGGGAGCTGCCGCGGATCCTGCTGGGGCGCGCCGCCCTGGAGGCGCCGGCCATCGCGAAGACCGTGGAGAAGTTCGTCATGGCCGCGGAGAAGCACCAGGTGCCGCTCGAGATCATCGACGTGGCCACCGGCTTCCACGGCTACGACATCGTCAACCACGCCCAGAAGAAGGTGGGCAACCCGCCGCCCGGCGCGGTGCGCCCGGACTTCGACGCCTCCATGGTGGAGTCGCGAGCGGCGGTGAACAGGGCCCTCGACTTCGTCAGAAAGGCCCTTCAGTAATCATTCGCCTTGGCCTACGTGACTGGCGTAACGCCGAGAGGGTCAACCGTCAAAAGGGGGAGTTCGGTGTCCAGTCGTATCTGCGGCCTGTCCTCGATGCAGCGGCGCCTGTGGTTCGTGGACCAGGTTCAACCGGGTGACGTCGCGTACAACATCCCAGTCGTGCTGCGGGTCCGCGGAAGGCTGGACATCGAGGCTCTCCAGGCGGGGCTGGACGCCGTGGTCGCCAGGCACGACGCGCTGCGGACCCGGTTCCTCGTGGTCGACGGCGAACCGGCGCAGGAGGTGCTGCCCGACGCGCGCGTCGTCGTCGACGTGGTGGACATGCGCAGCCGCGAGGACGCCGAGGCCGTGGGGCGCGCGTACGCCGCGGCCGAGGCCGGGCGGTCGTTCGAGCTGACCGTCGCGCCGCTGCTGCGCTGCGTCGTGGTACGGCTCGGCGACGCCGACCAGCTGGTGATGTTCACCATGCACCACATCGTGTTCGACGGCCTGTCGGCGGAGGTGTTCTTCGACGAGCTGTCGACGGCGCTGACCGGCGGACCGCGGGCGCTGCGGGGCCGTCCCCCCCAGCTCACCGAACTCGTCGAGTGGGAGCACGCGTCGGTCGAGTCCGGCGAGCAGGACCGGCTGGTGCGGTGGTGGAAGGAGCGCCTCGCGGGCGCTCCGACCGTGCTCGACCTGGTGACGGACCGGGCGCGGCCCGCGGTGCAGGCACACCGCGGCGCCCGCCGCACGCTCACGCTGCCCGCGGACGTGGCCGAGGGCCTGGCGGAGCTGAGCCGGTCGCACGGCGTGACGTTGTTCATGTCGTTGCTGTCGGCGTTCGGCGTGGTGCTGGCTCGGCACTCGGGTCAGGACGAGGTGCTGGTGGGCGTGCCGGTGGCCTTCCGTCCCCGGTCCGGCTTCGAGCGCGCGATCGGGTGCTTCCTCAACACGGTCGCCATGCGCGTCGACATCGGCGCGAACCCGTCGTTCGCGGAGCTGCTGGCCCAGGTGAAGGACACGGCGCTGGCCGCGTTCGAGCACCAGGAGGCGCCGTTCGAACGGCTCGTCGCGGAACTCGCGCCGGAGCACGACCTGAGCCGCACTCCCCTGCTCCAGGTGCTGCTCAACATCGAGCCGGAGCCCGTGCCGCCCGCGTTCCCCGGCTGCGTGACCGAGCACGTCGAGAACGAGTCCGTGACGGCGAAGTTCGACCTCACCCTGTACGTACGGACTTCGCCGGGCCTCATCGACCTCGACCTGGTCTACGACGCCGCCCTGTTCTCAGAGACCCGGATCGGCTGGCTGCTCGACCAGCTGGGCGCGTTGCTCGCCCAGGTCGGCCCCAACCCGCACCGTTCGGTGCGCGGCTACCCCCTGCTGTCCGGGCAGAGCCGCGAGCTGCTGCCCGACCCCTTCGAACCGCTCGCCCCCGAGTGGCCGGGATCGCTGCTCGGCCGGATGGCCAAGCACGTGGCCGGCTCGCCGGACCGCGTCGCCATGACCTACAAGGACGAGGTCTGGACCTACGCCGACCTCGACCACGCCTCGAACCAGCTCGCCGGCCGCCTGCGCGGCGCGGGCGTGGGACGCGGCGACATGGTCGGCATCGTCGTCAAGCGCGATCCGTCCACCCAGGTGGCGATGCTGGCCGCGATGAAGTGCGGCGCGCCTTTCG
Organism: Nonomuraea cypriaca; assembly: GCF_015645445.1. Lineage (GTDB taxonomy): Bacteria > Actinomycetota > Actinomycetes > Streptosporangiales > Streptosporangiaceae > Nonomuraea > Nonomuraea cypriaca. Next base: position 46,041 of record NZ_JADOGI010000003.1, read on the forward strand.
TGATCATGGACTGGACCCTGCCGCCGGCCAGGCTCGCCCAGTGCGTGGCCGTCAGCGCCTCGAAGGCGATCGTGCTCACGCGCGGCTGCGAGCCGCTGCCGGACGGCGTGGCCGCCGCGGCAGGACCTGAGCCCGCCGAGGTGATCCGGCTGGACGACCCCGAGTGGACCACGCTGCCCGCCGATGACGACCATGTCGACATCCGCCCGGAAGACCCGATCTACGCCGTCTTCACCTCCGGCTCGACCGGGGTGCCCAAGTGTGTGGTGACCAGGCACGACGCCGTCATGCACTTCCTCGACTGGTACGAGCGGTCCCAGCGGCTCGGCCCCGGCGACCGTATCGCCGTGCTCGCCGGCCTCGGCTACGAGGTGCTGATGCGGGACCTGCTGACCCCGATGTGGCTCGGCGCCCGGTCGTCCTTCCCGCACCTCGACCGGCTGGACTTCGCCGGCACCACCCACTGGCTGCGGGACATCGGGGCGACGGTCCTGCACCTCACGCCGCCGTACGCCAACGAACTGGCCGCGGCGATGCCGCCCGGCGGGCTGCCGGACATGCGGCTGGTCGGGATCAACGGCGACGTGCTGCGCCGTGACACGGTGACGGCCTGGGCGGCGGCCGCGCCGCGCACGACATTGATCAACATCTACGGCGCGACCGAGACCCCGCAGGTGATCTCCGCGCTGTCGCTGCGCGACCCGGGCTCCCCCGACGGGGTCCGGCCCTTCACGTCCAAGGCACCGATCGGGCCGGGCATCGACGGCGTCCAGGTGCTCGCACTCAACCCGGCGGACCAGCTGTGCGCGGAGGGGGAGATCGGCGAGCTGGTCGTGCGGACGCCGTACCTGGCCACCTACCTCGACGGCGTCAGCGGCGGGTTCACCGTCAGCCCGTGGACCGGCGACCCCGGGGACCGCGTCTACCGCACCGGGGACCGCGTCCGCTACCTCGGTGACGGGTGCTTCGAGTTCGTCGGCCGTACCGATCACCAGATCAAGCTGCGGGGTCACCGGATCGAGCCGGGCGACATCGAGGCCGCCCTGCTCGGGCACGAGCACGTCGGCCAGGCACTGGTCATGGTGCGCGAGGACAGGCCTGGCGACCGCCGGCTGGTGGCGTACGTGACGCCCGCGCCGGGCGGCGCCGCGCCGTCGGCGGCCGAGCTGCGGGCCCTGGCCAAGGCCGCGCTGCCGGGGCCCATGGTGCCGTCCGCGATCGTGGTGCTGCCCGGCTTCCCCCTGACGGCCAACGCGAAGATCGACCGCGCGGCGTTGCCGGCGCCCAGCCGCGAGCAGGAGCTCGGCCACCGGTCCCGGCGCCCCTCCGGTGACGTGGAGCGCAAGCTGGCCGGGCTGTGGGAGGACGTGCTCGCGGTCGACGGCATCGGCGCGGAGGACGACTTCTTCGAGCTGGGCGGCCACTCGCTGCTGCTCACCAGGCTCCTCGCGCGGGTGGCCGAGACCTTCGGCGTCAGGCTCAGCCTGCTCGAGGTGTTCGAGACCCCGACGATCGCGGGGTTCGCCGGCCTGGTCCGGGCCAGGGCCCGCGAGGACGTCGCGGCGGAGCCCCCGCCGATCCTGGCCGGCGGCGACGGCACCTACCCGCTCACCCGGACGCAGCGGCGGATGTGGTTCGTCGACCAGATCCAGCCTGGCGACGTCTCGTACAACATGTCGGTGATCCTGCGGGTCAGCGGCGAGCTGGACGTCGGCCGCCTGCAGGCCGGCCTGGACGCCGTGGTGGCGCGGCACGGGGCGTTGCGCACCCGGTTCGCGATCGTGGACGGCGAGCCCGTGCAGGAGGTCGTCTCCGGTGCCAGGGTGCTGATCGACGTGGTGGACCTGCGAGATCGCGAGGACGCGGAGGAGGTCGGACGCGCGTACGCGGCGGGAGAGACCCGCCGGCCGTTCGATCTGTCCGTCGGCCCGCTGATGCGATGCGTCGTCGTACGGCTGGGCGAGGCGGTGCGACTGGTCACGTTCACCCTGCACCACATCGTCTTCGACGGATGGTCGGGAGGCGTGTTCTTCGAGGACCTGTCACGGGCCTTGGCGGGCGAGCTCGACGGCCAGGTCGCCCAGCTCGCGGACCTGGTGGAATGGGAGGGGTCCTCGGCCGGCGACGGCGCGCAGGACCGGCTGGTGAGCTGGTGGAAGGAGCGGCTCGCCGAGGCGCCGACGGTCGTGGACCTGGTGACGGACAAGCCGCGTCCCGCCGTGCAGGCGCACCGCGGCGCGCGCCGCCGGTTCACCGTTCCCGCCGAGGTCGTCGCGGGCCTGCACGCGGTGGGCCGGGCGCACGGCGTCACGCCGTTCATGACGTTGCTGTCGGCCTTCGGCGTGGTGGTGGCCAGGCACGCGGGCCAGGACGAGGTGCTGGTGGGCACGCCGGTGTCCTTCCGTCCCCGCTCCGACTTCGAGCGGTCCGTCGGCTGCTTCCTCAACACCGTGGTGATGCGGGTCGACACCGGCGGGCGGCCGTCGTTCGCGGACCTGCTGGCGCGGGTGAGGGAGATGGCGCTGGCCTCCTTCGACCATCAGGAGGCGCCGTTCGAACGGCTCGTCACGGAACTCGCGCCGAACCACGACCTCAGCCGCAACCCGCTCTTCCAGGTGCTGTTCGCCCTGCAGAACGTGCCGCAGGCGCCGCTGGTGATCCCCGGCTCTCTGGTCGAGACCCTCGACAGCACCGAGAGCCACGCGCAGTGCGACCTCAGCCTGCGCTTCGTGCAGGGCGCCGAGGGCCTGGTCGGCATGCTGGACTACGACGTGGACCTCTTCGAGGAGGCCACCGTCGACCGGATGATCGGCCACCTGCTGAACGTGCTGGCCAAGGTGGCCCGCGACCCGCGCGTCCCGATCCACCGGCTCGACCTGCTGGGCGGGACGGAGCGCGAGCTGCTGGTGCGTGGCTGGAACGACACGGCCAGGGACTACCCGCTGGATCGCACCCTGACCGACTTCCTGCACGACCAGGTGCGCCGGACTCCCGACGCGCCCGCGGTCCGGTTCGACGCGGAGGAACTGTCCTACGCGGAGCTGGACCGGCGGGCGAACTGGCTGGCGCTGCGTCTGCGGGAGCGGGGAGTGGGACCGGACGTCGTGGTGGGCGTCCACATGCGTCGCTCGGCCGAGCTGATGGTGGCGTTACTGGCCGTACTCAAGGCCGGGGGCGCCTACCTGCCGATGGAGCCCGACCACCCGGTCGAACGGCTCCGGACCATGCTCGAATCGAGCGCCTGCCCCGTCGTCCTGACCCACCACGAGCTGGCGGGCACCTTCCCCGGCGAGATCGTGGTCGGGCAGGACGCCGCGGACCAGGGTCCGGGGCCGGCGGCCGGTCCGGACAACCTCGCGTACGTCATCTACACGTCAGGCTCGACCGGCGTGCCCAAGGGCGTCCAGATCACGCACCGGGGCATCGTCAACCGGCTGTTGTGGATGCAGGAGGCATACGGGCTCACCGCGCGGGACCGCGTGCTGCAGAAGACGCCGATCGGCTTCGACGTCTCGGTGTGGGAGCTGTTCTGGCCGTTGATGACCGGCGCCCGCGTGGTGCTCGCCGCGCCGGGCCGGCATCGGGACCCGGCCTACCTGGTCGAGCTGATGGCCTCCGCCGGCGTCACCGTCTGCCACTTCGTGCCGGTCATGCTGCGCGCGTTCCTGGAGACCCCCGGCGTGGCGCGGCAGACCGGGCTGCGGCTGATCGTGTGCAGCGGCGAGGAACTCCCCGCCGACCTCGCCCGGCTGTGCCTGCGCACGCTGAACCTCCGGCTGGAGAACCTGTACGGGCCCACGGAGGCCTCCGTCGACGTCACCTCGTGGACGTGCGAACCCGGCTCAGAAGCGCCACGGGTCCCGATCGGCTCACCGATCGCCAACACGCGGACCTACGTCCTGGACGGCAGGCTCCAGCCGGCTCCCGTCGGCGTGACCGGCGACCTCTACCTCGGCGGTGCAGGTCTGTCCCGCGGTTACCGCGGCCAGCCGGCGCTGAGCGCGGAACGGTTCGTCGCCTCCCCGTTCGGGCCGCCGGGCGCGCGGCTGTACCGGACGGGCGATCGCGCGCGGTGGCTGCCCGGCGGCAGGCTGGAATTCCTCGGCAGGCAGGACCACCAGGTCAAGATCCGCGGGTTCCGGATCGAGCTGGGCGAGATCGAGCAGGTGCTGGCCCGTCACGACGCGATCGGGCAGGTGCTGGTCGTCGTGGGCGAGGATCGGCCGGGCGATCGGCGGCTGGTCGCGTATCTGACCACGAAGCCGGGCGCGGCTCCGCCGTCGGCCGCGGAGCTGCGGACGCTGGCCGCCTCGGTGCTGCCCGCGTACATGGTGCCGTCGGCCTTCGTGCCGCTGGCGGAATTCCCGGTCACCTCCAGCGGAAAGATCGATCAGGCCGCCCTGCCCGCGCCCGATCACGTGCGTACGGGCCCGTCGCGGGCGCCCGCCACCGACCAGGAGCGGACGCTGGCGGCGCTCTGGCAGGAGGTCCTCGGCGTCGGGAACGTCGGGGCCGACGACGACTTCTTCGAGCTGGGCGGCGACTCCATGCACGCGGTCGTGTTCGTGGGCCGCGCCAGACAGCACGGGTTCGACCTCACGGTCGAGTCGCTGTTCCGTACGCCCACGCTGGCCGCGCAGGCCCAGAGCCATCGAGCGGACGAACCCGCGCCCCGCGCGGAGAACCCCGCGCAGGACGACGACACCGACGCCTTCCTCCTGATGTCAGAAGAGGACCGCGCGCGCCTGACCGGAGGGAGCTGACATCCTGTGGTGATCGAAGACGCCTACCCGCTCACCCGGTTGCAAGCCGGGATGCTGTTCCACAGCCATCTCGATCGTGCGGGATCGACCTACCACGACGTGTCGAGCATGAAGATCACCGGGCCGTTCGACGCGTCCCGCCTGCGCCAGGTGCTCGCCGCGCTGACGGCCGGCCATGAGATCCTGCGCAGCGGCATGGACCTGACCAGGTTCAGCGAGCCCATGCAGCTCGTCCACGACGCCGTCGAGCCGGCGCTGACCGTGGACGATCTGTCCGGCCTGGCCGAGGCCGGACAGCGCGTACGGGTCGAGCGGTGGCGGGCCGCCGAACGAACCAGGCCGTTCGACCTGGCCGACCCGCCCCTGTTACGGGTGCACGCCCAGGTGCTGAACGACACCGCGTTCTGGCTCAACCTGAGCTTCCACCACGCGATCCTGGACGGCTGGAGCCTGTCGCTGCTGACGTCGTCGCTGCTGCGCGACTACGATCGGGCGCTTTCCGGCCACGCACCGGAACCGCCGCGCCTCGCCGGCCGGTTCCGCGACTACGTGGCGCTGGAGCGCAAGGCCCTGGCCGACGACGACGCGCGGGCGTACTGGCGTGACCTGCTCGCCGGCGCCGAAGTCCTCGAACTGCCCCGCAGGCGGGACGGCGGGACCGCCACGGAGAACGCGGTGCACCTCCGCCGCGTCTCCCTGGGGACGGACCTGACCGAGAAGATCCGTGACCTCGCCTCGCGTGCGCGGATCACGGCGAAGGCCGTGCTGTTCGCGGCGCACGCGGGCGTCATGTCCCGGATGTCGGGCCAGTCCCGGGTGGTCACCGGCAGGGTCGCCAACTGCCGGCCCGAGACCGCCGACGCCGAGCAGATGATCGGCCTGTTCCTCAACACCGTGCCCATGGTCCTGGACGTCGAGCGGACGAGCTGGCTCGACCTGGCCCGCCAGGCGCACCAGGCGGAGGTCGACACGCTGGCGCACCGGCGCTATCCGCTCAGCCAGATCCTGCGCGACCTCGGCCAGGACACGTTGTTCGAGACCATGGTCGACTACCGCGCGATGCGCAGCTATGGTGACACGGCCTCGCTGCGGCACCTGAGGATCGACGAGACGGCCTTCTTCGAGCAGACCAACTTCCCGTTCACCGCGAACTATGGCGCCGATCCGCGGTCCGGCGACATCGGGCTGGCACTGAACTACGACGGCGCGGCCTTCTCCGCCGACCAGATCGAGGCCATCGGCGGATACTACGTGGCGGCGCTGGAGGCGACGGTCCGCGACTCCGGCGCGTACGTCTCCGGCACCGTGCTCATGAGCCCGGCGGAGACGGCGCGGCACCTCGAGGAGTGGAACGACACAGCCGCCGATTTCCCGCTCGACAGGAACCTGCCGTCCCTGCTGGCCGAGGCGGCCGGGCGCACTCCGGACAAGGTCGCCCTGCGATCCGGAGACCGGCACCTGACCTACGCGGAGCTGTACCGGCAGGCCAGACGGCTCGCCCGGCGGCTCAGGGACCTGGGCGCCGGTCCTGACGTGATCGTCGGTGTGCACATGCGCCGGTCGCCCGAGCTGATGGTCGCCCTGCTCGGCGTCCTCATGGCCGGCGGCGCGTACCTGCCGCTCGATCCGGACTACCCGGAGGACCGGCTGGCGTTCATGCTCGCCGACTCCGGCGCGCCGGTCGTGCTGACCGATCCAGGCTCCGCGCCGCCCGGCTCGGCGGCGGCGGTGCTGACGATCGGGCCGGACAGCCTGGCGGAAGGACGTGATGACGACCTCGACCCCGGTACGACGGCTGGGCATCTCGCGTACGTCATCTACACGTCGGGCTCGACGGGGCGGCCGAAGGGCGTGCAGATCTCCCATCGAGCCCTGGTCAACCTGCTGCTGTCCATGTCGGCCAAGGTGAACCTCACAGCCGGCGACCGCTGGCTCGCCGTCACCTCGCTGTCGTTCGACATCGCCGGGCTTGAGGTGTTCGCCCCCCTCGCGGCGGGCGCCGAGGTCATCCTGCTGCCTGACGACGTCGTACACGGCCCAGAAGTGGTGTCCCTGCTGTCGACCGCCACGATCGCGCAGGCCACCCCGTCGAGCTGGCGCATGCTGATCGAGGCGGGGCTCGGCACGGAACCGGGCATCCGCGCGATCTGCGGTGGCGAGGCGCTGCCCGCCGACCTCGCCGAACAGCTCGCCGCCCGGATGGGCGCCGTGTGGAACGCGTACGGGCCGACGGAGACCACCATCTGGTCGTGCCTTTCCCGCGTGCGGTCCGCCGAACCCGTGACGATCGGCGAGCCGCTGGACAACACCCAGGTCTACGTGCTGGACGAGAGCCTGAAACCGGTGCCTGTGGGGGTGCTGGGCGAGCTCTACATCGGCGGCGACGGCCTGGCCCGCGGTTACGCCGGCCGAGCCGGGCTGACGGCGGAGAGGTTCGTGGCCGCCCCCTTCGGCACGCCAGGCTCCCGGCTCTTCCGCACCGGCGACACGGTGCGCCGGCGGCCGGACGGCACGCTCGAGTTCCTCGGCCGGTCGGACCACCAGGTCAAGATCCGCGGGTTCCGGATCGAGCTCGGCGAGATCGAGGCAGTGCTGGCCGCCCACGACACCGTCAAGCAGGCCGTCGTCGTACCGCGGCAGGATCGGCCCGGCGATCAACGGCTGGTGGCGTACCTCGTGCCTGCGGCGTCCCCGGCCGCCACTCCGGCCTCCACCCCGGCCTCCACTCCGGCGGAACTGCGGGCGCACGTGGCGGCCCAGGTTCCCGACTACATGGTCCCGTCCTCGTTCATGTGGCTGGAGACGTTCCCGTTGACTCCCAACGGGAAGATCGACAGGAAGGCTCTGCCGGACCCGGGCCGGAGCGGCACCGCCGCCGGAGAGATCGTCGAGCCCGCGACGGCGACCGAGCGACTGATCGCCGGCGTGTGGGCCCAGGAGCTGGGACTGGACCGGGTCGGCAGCACGGACCTGTTCCGCGATCTGGGCGGGCATTCCATCGCCGCGCTCCGGGTCGTCCTGCGGATCAAGGAGGTCACCGGACACGAACTGCCGCTGGCGCGGCTGCTCACCGACGGCACGGTCGCGACGCTCGCCGAGATGGTCGACAGCGGACACCAGGAAGCGGGCTCGATCCTCGTCCCGCTGCGCGAGGTGTCCGGCGCCCCGGTCAAGACGCCGCTGTTCCTCATCCATCCGCTGGGCGGCACCGTGTTCTGCTACGGGGAACTGCTCGACGCCCTGCCCCCGGACCAGCCGGTCTACGGCCTCCAGGCGTTCGACGCGGCCATGCGGGACGGGCCGCGGCCCGCGACCGTCGAGGAGATCGCCGAGCACTACCTGAGCGCCGTCCGAGGGGTGCAGGCCGAGGGGCCCTACCACCTGGGCGGCTGGTGCATGGGCGGCGTCGTGGCCTACGAGATGGCGCGTCGCCTGGAACAGCAGGACGAGCGGGTCGCCACCCTGGCGATCATCGACTCCAGCTTCGCCGACCCGGTGCCGCCCGAGTGGGTCGACGACGAGGCCGCGGCGATCCTCGGCGCGTTCGCCGACGCGCTGCCCATCACCCTGGAAGAGCTGCGGCAGGTCGATCCGGAGCACCGCCTGCGGCATGTGCTGTCGCTCGCCGTGGACGACAAGGCGCGCCCGGACGTCGGCACGGAGGACGATCTGCGCACGCTGCTCACGCTCTATCGCCGGCATGCCATCGCGCTGCTGACCTACCGGGACACCGTGCACGAGCCCTACGGTGGTGACGCGGTGGTCATCCGCGGCGCGCAGGCGCCGCACGCCCGCGCGGATCTGGGCTGGGGGCCTCGGGTCGGCGGCCGGCTTGCCGTGATCGAGACACCAGGCGATCATCGAACTCTGCTGACGAAGCTGCATGTGGGATCCCTGGCCGAAAGGCTGGTCATCGCCATGCACGACGGCGTGCAGGCACTTGACCGGTTCCTCTATCTGGAGACGCACAACGATGAGTGACCATCCGAGCGGCATTCCGAGCTGGGCCTACGGGGTAAGCAGACTGGTCGTGTGCAGTGGCGCGGGCATCTCGACGGAGTCCGGCATCGCCGACTTCCGAGGGCCGAGCGGGGCCTGGATCAAGGACCCCACGGCCCAGCACAGGAACACCTACCAGGGATTCATGGCCGATCCCGAGCTCCGCGCCGCCTACTGGAAGTCACGCTACGAGCACGAGGTCTGGCAGGCCGAGCCCAACGCCGGTCACCGCGCCGTGGCTGAGCTGATCGACTCGGAGATCGACACGACGGTCGTCACCCAGAACACCGACGGCCTGCACCAGCTCGCGGGCGCCCCTGCCGACCGGGTGGTCGAGCTGCACGGCACGATGCGCGTGGTGCTCTGCGTCGCGTGCGGGCGCCGGTCGCCGACGACGGAGGTGCTGGCCAGGATCGCGGCCGGCGAAGCCGTACCGCCGTGCGCGGAGTGCGGCGGAATCCTGAAGACCGCGAGCACCATGTTCGGCCAGACCATGGACCCCGCGGTGTTCACCCGCGCGGAGCGGGCCGTCGTCCAGTGCGACCTCATGCTCGCCGTGGGGACGACCCTCACGGTCGAACCTGCGGGGTCCCTGGCCGCGAGCGCGGTGCACGCCGGGGCCCGGCTGGTCATCGTCAACCTGGGCGAGACCCCCTACGACAGCATCGCCACCGACATCCTCCGTGAGCCGATCGGCGAGGCTCTGCCGCGCATCGTCCGGCAGCTGAAGGCCGTCCACGCCGGCACCCCGCCGCCGGCCGCCGGTCCGTCCGAGGCGGCCGCCCCGGTACGTGTCCCACGGCCGAGCCTGCTGCTGCGGGCGGAAGCGCGTACCGCGCGCCTGCACGCGCGTAGCGAGGAACTGCGCCGGCTCACCGCGTGGCTCACGGGCGAGGGCACCCGCGCCCATCTCGTCTGGGGCCCTGCCGGGTCCGGCAAGTCCCGCCTGGCGCTCGAACTGGCCGACCGCGTGCGAGGCGACTGGGACGTCGAGTTCCTGGCCCCAGGCGCCGGACTCCCCTCGGGCGGCGACCGGCCGTCGCTGCTCGTCGTGGACGACGCGGAGACCCGCCGGGAGCAGGTGGCCCGGATCCTGGGCGCGGCGGGCGAACGCCCGGCCCTCCGCGTGCTGCTGTGCGCCCGCACCAGGGACGGATGGTGGGAGGAGTTCCGGTCCGAGTCCAACACCGACGAGGAGCTGACGTCCCCCTACGCCACGGAAACCACCCTCGACCACGCGGACACGGACGGGGGAACCACCCTGGACCACGCGGACGCGGACGGGGGAACCACCTTGGACCACGCGGACGCGGTGCGGGAGACCACCCGCGACTACGCGGACACGCTGACCGCGATGGGGTTCTCCTGTCCCGCGCCGGACCAGGCCCCCGGCATCGGGCTCACGGACGCGACCCGGCTGCCGGGCGGGCTGCAGGCCGCCGTGCTGGCCGGACTGCTGAGCCTGACCGGTGACGACGCCACGGCCGCGCTCGGCCGGCTCGAACTGGCCCACCTGCGCTGGGACGCCGCGGAGCACGGGCTGGCGCCGGCCGCCGACGTGGTGGAGGGCGCCGTGGCCACCGCTGTGCTGTGCGGCGCCGCCGACGAGGAGGCGGCCCGCGACGTGCTCGGGCACCTCCCCGCGCTGCAGGACGACGATCTCCGGCTGCTGGCCGCCCGCTGGCTGCGCGAGGCCTGCCCGCCGGCCGCGGCGTCGTACTGGGCCGAGTCGCTCCCGGACCCACTGCTGGAGGAACTGGTCGCCGCCGTCGTCTCCCCGAAGTTCCTCATGGGCATGCTGATGGAGACGACGCAGGACCAGAACCGGCGAGCACTCACCACGCTGGCCCGCGCCGCCGCCACTCGACCGGCGCTGCGCGTGCTCCTGACCGAGCTGCTGTCCATCCTGCCCGGCCTCTCGCCGAACGCGGTCGACGCGGCGCTGCACGGCGGATACCCCGCCCCGCTCGCCGACGCGCTGATCTCACTGGCCAGGAACGCCGCCCTCCCGGCCGAGCTCCTGGAGGACGTACCCGCGGGCACCACGGTGCTCGGCGATTTCGCGGTGCTGCTCGCGGAGAGCCTCGTCGAGGCATACGAGTACCGTGTGCGGCAGAACCGGCCCACGGCGCAGCGGGGGCTCGCGACCATGCTCAGCGAACTGGCCGAGCGGCTGGCCGACCTGGGCAGGGCAGAAGAGGCGCTCGCCGCCGCGCGAAGGGCGGTGGAGGCCGCCGAGAAGCTGCCCGAGCAGCCCGAGCACCTGACCCGTGCCGAGACGGCGCTGCGCAGGGCCGCCGACATGGCCGGGTGACGTACGCGAGACGGCTGATCCCGGGACGCTGAAGGAACAGCCGCAGGAGGGCCCCGGTCACGCGCTACTGGCCGGCCGTATCCGCTTCCATCGCCTGGACCAGGCTGTACGGCCGCATGTCGGTCCAGTTCCGCTCGACGTGATCGAGGCACTCCTGGCGGCTGCCCGGACCGTGCACGGCGGTCCATCCGGCGGGGATCTCCGCGAACTCCGGCCAGATCGAGTACTGCCGTTCGTCGTTGCGCAGCACCAGGAAGGTCCCGTGCTCGTCGTCGAAGGGGTTGGTCATTCCGTTCCTCCTCGGCTGGGTCGGGTGAGATGGCCGGCGAGCGCGGCGGGCGTCGGATGCTGGAAGAGCTTGCCGAGGGTGATCTCCCCGCCGAGCCGCGAACGGATCAGGTTGATCAGCCGCACGGCCAGCAGCGAATGCCCGCCCACGTCGAAGAACCCGTCGTCGGGCCCGACCGTGTCGTGCTCCAGCACCTCGGCGAACAGCGCGCACATCGCCTCCTCGGCGGGCCCCGAGGGGGCGCGGCCGGGAGGTTTCGCCTCCAGCGACGGCAGTTCCCGCGTGTCTATCTTCCCGAGCGGGGACAGCGGCAGCCGCTCCAGCATGAAGAAGCCCGACGGCACCATGTGGCCGGGAAGCCGTTGCCTGGCGAACTCCCGCAGCTCGTCCGCCAGCAGCTCGGTACGCCTGCCCCGCAGCGGATCGTTCGCGAGGCCGTCCGGCAGGCGCGCCGGATCGAGGCCGTCCGGCAGGCGGCGCTCCGGATCGAGGCGGCCCGTGGCCCCGACCGTGACGACGACGTCGTAGCCATCGTCGCCGGGGACCACCTCGACGTGGCGGGCCCTGGCCAGCCGCTCGGGCAACCCGGTGAAATACGCCTGCCCGATGGCCAGGTCCCCGTCGTCGGCGTGTTCCCGGACGTCGGTGACGATCACCAGGCCGCCGTCCTCCACCGCGTTCGTGGCCAGCTCGACGGCCTTGTCCACCCAGGACAGGCCGGGGCAGTGCCGGGCCACGGAGTCGAGCACGACCGCGTGAAACGACCGGTCGCGGAAGCCGCGGAAGTCCGTCGCCTCACGCATCAGCAGCGTGAGCCCGTTCCCTGCGGCCAGGTCCGGCGCCGCCCGCAGCAGGTCGATGGCGGAGGAGGAGAAGTCCGTCGCGACGTACTGCTCGCACACGGGCGACAGCGCCCGCAGCAGCGCACCGGCGCCGCAGCCGATCTCCAGCAGCCGTTTCGGCCGCAGCGCGGTGATCCGCTCGACCGCGGTGGGATTCGGCGGCGCCGCGCCCGTCCCCTCCCGGTGCGCCTTGTCGAAGAAGCGCTGACGTTCCCGGACGTGCTGCTCACTCAGCGCCGCGTCGTCGTCCGTGGCCACGTCCACGGGCACGACGTAGGCGAACATGCGCCGGTCGCCGCCCGCGCTCTCGCGGACCGCCACGCGCGCCTGGTCCACCGCCGGGTGCTCGGCGAGCACCGCCTGGACCTCGCCCAGCTCGATACGGAAGCCGCGCAGCTTCACCTGGTCGTCGAGCCTGCCGAGGAACTCCAGGTCCCCGTCCGGCCGGTAGCGGGCCAGGTCGCCGGTCCGGTACAGCCGCGAGCCGTCCCCGGCGAACGGGTCCGCGACGAAGCGGGCCGCCGTCAGCCCCGGCCTTCGCAGATAGCTGCGGGCCACGCCGATGCCGCCGATGTACACCTCGCCGGGCACGCCCACCGGAACCGGCCGCAGCCAGGCGTCCAGCAGATGGATCCGCGTGTTGGCGATGGGCCGGCCGATCGGCAGCGGCTCGCTCACCTCGCCGGTGGAGTGGAAGACCGACGCGTTGACGGTGGCCTCGGTGGGGCCGAAGACGTTGAACAGGTCGCGCCCCGGCGCCCAGCGGTTCACCATGGCGGGCACGCACACCTCGCCGCCCATGAGAATCGTCTTCAGGTCGGGCAGCGCGGTGCCGGGCATCGTCGCGAGCACGGACGGCACGAGCGCGACCTGCGTGATCGCCCGCTCGGCGAGCACGTCGGCCAGGTCCTGGCCGATGAGCTGGCGGGGCGCGACCACGAGTTCGCCGCCGCTGATCCAGGTGATCCAGATCTCCGACACCGAGGCGTCGAAACAGACCGACGTGACCTGGAGGACGCGTGAGCGCGGCCCGACGCCGAACGTCCGGCTCTGAAAAGTGATCAGGCTGGTCAGACCGCCGTGCGCGACCTCGACGCCCTTGGGTTGCCCGGTCGAGCCTGAGGTGTAGATGACGTACGCCACATTGTCCGGTGACAGCTCCGGCGAGGGATCGTCCACGGGCCAGGACTCGTCCGCGACGGCGTCGAAGCGCACCACCTCGGCGGTGCCGGTGTCGACGTCGAGCCCCTCCTGCACGACCACGAGCGGGCAGGAGGCGTCCCGCAGCATGAACCCGATCCGCGCGGCCGGATGGTCCGGGTCCAGCGGCAGGTACGCGCCACCCGCCTTGAGGACGGCGAGCATGGCCACCATCACCTCGAGCCCGCGCTCGAAGCAGAGACCCACGACCACTTCCGGCCCCACACCGAGCGAACGCAGCCGGTGGGCGAGCCGGTTCGCCCGCACGTCGAGCTCGGCGTAGGTGAGCCGATCGTCATGGAAGGACACCGCGACGGCGTGTGGCGTCCTGGCGGCCTGTGCCTCGAAGAGCCGCATCACCGTCCCCGCGGGGACCGACGTGGCCGTGTCGTTCCACTGGACGAGCTGCCGGTGCCTCTCCTCTTCGGTGAGCAGCGACAGGCGCGACAGCCTGACCTCGGCTCGCACCTGCGTCAGCGTATGCACGAAGTGCCGCGCGAACCGTTCCATGGTCGCCTGGTCGAACAGGTCGACCGCGTACACGAGCCGGGCGGAGAGCCCGTTCGGGCTGTCCCAGCAGTACAGCTCCACGTCGAAGTGGATGGCGTCGCCGTGCCCCTCCAGCGGCGTGATCTCGATGCCCGCCAGGTCGAGCGAGCGCCCGGTGTGCCCCGCGGGCAGGAGCTGGAAACCGATCTGCGTCAACGGGTTGCGGCCCTGGTCACGCGCCGGGTTCAGCTCTTCGACCAGGCGCTCGAACGGCAGGTCCTGGTGGTCCAGCGCCCCGAGTGTCACCTCGCGCACCCTGTCCACCAGCTCGCCGAAGGCCGGATCGCCCGAGCAGTCCACCCGCGTCACGAGATTGTTGACGAAGAACCCGATGAGACCCTCGAGTTCGGCCCTGTCCCGTCCCGCGACCGGGACGCCGACCACGATGTCGGTGCCGCCGGTGTAGCCGGCGAGCAAGGTGTCGAACGCGGCCAGCAACACCATGAACAGGGTCGCCCGCCGCTCCGTCCCGAGCTCCCGCAGGCGCTCCACCACGTCCGCGGGCACCTCGAACGACACGACGCCGGGGGTGTGGCTCGGCACCGGCGGACGGGCGCGGTCGGCCGGGAGCTCCATCGCCTCCGGCATGCCGAGGAGGCGCTCTCGCCAGTAGTCGAGCTGCCCGGCGAGCACGTCGCCCGACATCCACGACCGCTGCCACTCGGCGAAGTCCGCGTACTGGATCTCCAGGGGCGGCAGCGGCGACGGGCGCCCGGCCGTGAAGGCGGCGTACAGGACGCTCAACTCGGACTGCAGCACGTTCAGCGACCAGCCGTCGCCGACGATGTGGTGCATGGTCACGAGCAGGACGTGGTCGGCCTCGCCCAGGCACAGGAGCCGGGCGCGCAGCAACGGGCCCTTGGCGAGGTCGAACGGGACGAGCGACTCCTCATCCGCCAGCCGGTGCGCCTCGGCCGGCGGTTCGGCCGCGTCCCTGATGTCCTCCACGATCAGCTTCAGCGGAGACGGCGGGTCGATCACCTGCCAGGGCTCGTCCCCGTCATCGGCGAACCGCGTGCGCAGCGCCTCGTGCCGCGCCACGATCTCACTGAGACCACGTTCCAGCGCGTCGATGTCGAGCAACCCGGACAGCCTGTACGCGAACGCCAGGTTGTAGTGCGGGTTGCCCGGCATCAACCGGTCGAGGAACCACAGACGTTGCTGGGCGAACGACAACATCGGCCCATGGGAGACGTCACCCATCGACTCAGCTCACTCCACTCACTCCGCTCACTGCGTGTCCGGCGAGTACTGCTGCAACGGGAACCTGGGACCGGTCACCCGCGGGAGGCCCGCCCACCGCAGCAGTTTGCGCCTGCGCATCTCGAGGGCGAGATCGACGAGTTCCTCGACGTCCGCCTCGAGTTCGCGCGCGATGTCGCGCATCGAGCGGACACCGTCGGCCAGGTCGAGGATCCGCTGCCACTCCGGCGAGATCGGCACGCCCTGCTCCCGGCGGCCGTTCGGTCCCGGGGCGGTCCGGACGCGTTCGGGCCGCAGCGCGGTGAGGTCCGGCGCCGGGATCTCCAGATCGCCGATGAACAGCCTGTCGAGTCGCGAGCCGTAGAGGCAGTCCATCGCCTCTTCCGGCCGCTCCACGATCGGCATGCCGCGCAGGTTGAACGAGGTGTTGAGCACCAACGGCAGGCCGGTTTCGATCTCGAACGCCTCGATCAGGGCGCGGAAGGGCCCAGGCGTGTCCTCGTCGACGGTCTGCACCCGGCACGTGCCGTCGACGTGCACGACCTCGCTGATGAGCCGCCTCTGCTCGTCCAGCACAGGGCACACCATGAGCATGAACGGGCTTTCCCGCGCGGGCATGTCGAACCATTTGTGCGCGCGTTCGGTGAGCACGGATCCGGCGAACGGCCGGAAGGACTCACGGAACTTCACCCTGGCGTTGAGCCGGTCCTTCATCCCGGGGATGCCGGGGTGGCACAGGATCGAGCGGGCGCCCAGCGAACGCGGCCCGAACTCCGCCTGGTTCTGGAACCAGCCGATGATCTCGCCACGGGCGATCGCGCCGGCCGCGGCGGCCGCGAGCTCCTCGGGCCCGCCGTGTTCGCGTGGCTCCAGGTGCCATCGCTCCGCGATCGCCTGGAGGTCCACTCCGGTGAGCCGGGGCGGGCCGAGGTAGACGTGCCGCATCGCCGGCCCCGCCACGGTCTCGTGGCCCATCAGGTTGTGGTGGGCGTAGAGCACGGCGCCCACGGCGTTTCCGTCGTCGGTCGCCGCGGGGAAGACGAACATGCGGTCGATCTCGGTCTCGCGCATGATCCGCGTGTTGAGCTTGGAGTTGAGGAACGAGCCGCCGGACAGCGCCAGCGAGCGGCTGCCCGTGACGGCGAGCACATGCCGGGTCAGGTGCAGGACCGCTTCCTCGAACTCCTCCTGCAACTGCGCGGCGAGGTCGTGGTGGAACGGCTCGTACGGAGCCCGCGGCGGACGCGAGACGAGCCGCAGTTCATCACCCTCGAGCACCGCGACGCCGAGTTCGACGAGCGAATCGGCCGCGCGGTCGAACCGCAGCTCGCCATTCGGCGCCGGCTCGAAGAAGAGGTTCTCCGCGCTGAACCGCTTGCCGTAGGACGCGAGCCCCATGGTCTTGCCGGCGTCGTCGTAGATGGTGCCGGCTTCGTGGAACCCCAGCGCGAGCGTGACCACGCGGTAGATCTCCCCGATGCCGGACAGATCCGACGGCGTACGGATGTGCCCGTCACGCATGTAGCCGGCCCAGCGGTCGACATCGCGCTTTAGGCGCATGACGTCCTTGGGTCTCTCGCCGACGCGGAAGAAGAACGCCGTCTCCCGCTCCCGGCCGCCGTCGATGAGCGAGCCGTAGCAGTCGATGGCCAGCGCCGCGGCCTCGTCGAAGCCCGAGGAGTAGAACGCGGCGCTCGCGTGCGCGAGATGGTGGGCGGGGTGCGGCAACGTGAGGCATCGCTCGGGCGGCGCGACGAGGCCCAGCGAACTCAGCAGCTTCGCCTCGTCCGCCTCGTCACGGGATTCGGTCGACGTCGCGATCCAGCCGTCGATGTCGGTCGATACGAGTCCCGCCGCCGACAGGATCTCGTTGGTCAGGTCGGCCATCATGGCCGAGTAAGCGTGCAGCGGGACCGTGCCCCGCTTGATTCGAGTAGTGCGTTCGAGTGCGAGCGCAAAACGAATGACACCGTCTTCCGCTAAACACACACTGCTGTCATGGCTCAGGTTGAAGCCGATGATCCGAGTAGAAATAACTACCCCCAAGAACCAGCGCGGATGTCAATGTCACCGCAGCAGCACCAAAGGGCGCGGGACAACAACCGGCCATTTCCCCGTTGACAGATTCCCCTGATATGCCCGAAGCGTAGCCGAAACGAAGCCGGTGTCAACACCCGAGACCAACATTTCGACCCCTCCGGAACTACCGGCCGTCCCGCCGGTCGAGGACTGATCACCGGGACTATCAGGCATTTCACCTCGGGAGCGGAGGCCGAATCACAATCGCGACGACGCCCTCATCGATCTCCTTCTCGCTGATCGTTTCCGGCGGGCCTCGACTCGGGCCGGCCCTGTCTCCTGGGCGTCGCTTCGTGGCGGCCTCGTCTCGTGGGCACACCCGAGGGCGCGCCATCCCCGCCGCGAAGGCGGACCACTCAATGCTTGACAGTAATCGGACCCACTGATTACATCGGGCGTTGTCGCCTCCGTGCGCGGCGCGGGGGGCTTTTGGAAATCGACTACGAACATCCGACCGGTCGCTCTCGGGGGGAAGCGCGTGGGCTCTTCACCGGATATGTGGCAAGTGCGGCTGAACACCGCCCCGGCAACGACGCTTATGACTGCGCCCCAGGTGAATATGTAGGCGGCCTGCGGTGCGGGCGGGATTTCCGCACGTGTCCGGAATTCACATCGCGTGCGACTCCGTCTCGGATCAGTGCGACGGCCATTCCATCGTACTCACCGCGGGTGTCTCCTTGTCCGAGATCGGCGCATGCACATCGTCAACCGGCTGTCACGTCTGGTGTTCCGCATGACAGCGATGACAGCCATGTGCATGAATTCCGCTGATCCCGTGTACGAGGGGTGGCCGACGAGCCATGACAGGTCGCGAGAGGAGCGCAAGTGAGCGACCGCTTAGTCACCTTGGTCAATCCGAACCGTATCCACCCCGGGATCACTCCGTACGCCCTCGACATCCTGACGACCTCGCTCGAGCAGGCCGGATATGACGTCGAGGTAGTCGATCTGACCTTCCGGCGTGACGCCTGGAAAGACGCGTTGACGGATTACTTCAGTGACCGCCGGCCGCTGCTCATCGGCGTGACCATACGCAACACCGACACCATCTATCCGCAGGAACAGAAGGTGTTTCTCGGTGCGCACAAGGAGATCATCGAGGAGATACGCCGGCTGGCGGACGCGCCGATCGTCGCCGGAGGCGTCGGCTTCTCGTCCATGCCCGTCGCGGCCACCGACTATCTCGGCGTCGACTACGGGGTGAAGGGGCCCGGCGAGATCGTCCGCCGCAAGCACGGCGACGCCGGCTCCCCGCTGCACGACCTGCGCCTGTGGATCTACTCCCAGCCGGCCCCGTTCGACGACGAACTGGCCGAGTTACTGGCCCAGGCGGGGTGCGCGGGGGTGAATGTGGCTCCCGACCACGTACGCGAGGACCTGCTGAACGGGTGGAAGGTCACTCAGCGCGGGACGCGCTATTACGGCTATGACGACTTGGTCAACGTCGTGGAGCTCACGCGCAAGCACGGAATGCTCTGCATGATCGAGGTGCTGCTCGGGATGCCGGGTGAGACGATCGACACGCTGCGCGAGTGCATCGACCGCACCATGGAGTTGGACGTGACGGTCGTCGGTTTCACGCTCGGACTGCGCATCTTCCCGTACTCACCGCTGGGCATGCAGTGCGCCGCGCTGAGCGGCGGAGACAAGGCGGTGCCCGGAGTGCAGTCGAACACCGCCACGCGGCCGATCATCCTGCGCACCGCGGAGCAGTGCTCCACTCCCCTCGAGTACGAGCGCCAGTTCATGTTCGAGGAAGGCGGTTCCTTCCGGCCGCTGTACTACTTCTCACCGGAACTGCCCGAGGACCGCAGACCCTCGCGCGACCCGACGGCCGTGGCTGAACACCCTGAGCTTCATGTGGGACCACATCGCCGCGTCCGACTATCCGCGGGTGATGCTGCCCACCGCGCCAGGCCTGACCCAGCACGACAACAACTATGCCGACAACCCCTTCCTGACGAACCTCGTGGCGCTCGGCTACAAGGGCGCCTTCTGGTCACGGTGGCGCGAGCGTGACCAGATCATGCGGCAGGCCGCCGCGGAAGGGTTGCCGGTTCCGGTCAATGTCTGATCGCGACAGCAACGACGATTCGTCGATGGAGCAGGAGAAGGAAACGGGGATGACGGAACAGGGGCGCCTGGTAACGGCGCTGCGGTCCATCGCGGCAGAGGTGGAGACCGCACAGGCGTGGAACACGACCTCCCGCGCCATGGTAGGAGAGCGCATCGTCACGGTGTTCGGCTCCGCGCGCGGCAAGCGCGGTCAGCCGTCCTACGAACTGGCCAGGGAACTCGGAACCGCGCTGGCCGAGCGCGGATGGACGGCCGTGACCGGCGGCGGGCCAGGCATCATGCAGGCGGTCAGGGACGGAAGCGGCGACACCCTGTCCAGGGCGGTGCGCATCGAGATCCCAGGGGAGGAGCCGGAGACGGAGCTGGACTCCACCCGGTCGATCATCGTCGGCACGTTCGCGCTGCGCAAACTGCTGCTGACGCACGACATCGACGCGCTGTTCGTCCTGCCAGGCGGCCTCGGCACCTTCGATGAGCTTTTCGAGGTGCTGACGCACCAGGTGCTCGACCGGCTCCACCCGTTCCCGGTGATCCTGATGCAGCCCGAGGGGATCCACATCTGGGACGCCTGGCTGAGGTTCATGGACGAACACGTCGTGCGGCCTGGGCTGCTCGACGCTTCCGCTCTGTCTCACGTGGTCATCGCGAAGAACGTCGAAGATGCTCTCGCCCTTGCGGAGTCCGCCACGCCGTGGACGGGAGCGGCCGACGACGCGTTGACGGGGCGAACAGAAGAGGGGCCGCAAGCGGCGGTGCCGGCCGCCGCGGCCGGTCAGGTGTCATGAGCGCGCGTATAGGAAGGATGGTGCGGGGTGGGCCGGCTTCCCGCCCTCCCCCGGTGCGCATCAGCGCTTTCGGCCCACCCCGCAGGTCGCCGCCATCCCCGTCACACGATCCAGCGCGGGAACCGACTCGTCCGGACGCCACTCCGGCAGCGGCACCGCTCCCGGGGGCACCAGTTCGAGCCCGTCCAGGAACTCGGCGATCCGCTCAGGCGAGCGAAGCACCGCCCCCGTCCCGGAGGCGCTGTAGAAGGCCGCCGCCTTCTGGAGCTGCGGGGTGTCGCCGATGTGGCTGATGACCAGATACGACCCCGGCGGCATCGCGTCCATCACCGTGCGGACGATCCGGTGGGCGTCCCCGTCCGGCACGAAGTGCAGCATCGCCAGCATCATCACCGCGACAGGCTGGTCAAGGCCCATCAGCGAGTCCGCCTCCGCCAGGATCGGCTCCGGCTCGTAAAGGTCGCCCTCCACCACATGGGTGGCGCCGGTCGTGGCCAGCAACGCCCGCGCGTGCGCCAGCGCCACCGGGTCGTTGTCAACGTAGACGACCTCGGCCTCAGGACGGACCTTCTGCGCCACCTCGTGGACGTTCTCCATCGTCGGCAGCCCCGCTCCCAAGTCCAGGAACCGCCCGATGCCTGCTTCACCGGCCAGGAACCGCACCACCCGGCGAAGGAACAACCGGTTGTGATACGCCATCACCGGCATCTCGGGCACGACGGCCTTGACCCGGTCGCCCATTTCTCGATCGGCCGCGAAGTTGTCCTTTCCGCCCAGCCAATAGTCATAGACGCGAGCGATACTCGGAACGTTCGGATTGACGCCTGCGGGGGGATTCTCATCGCGGTCCATGGTCATGACGGTAACAACCCTGACGCCCAGCCGTGACCGTCGGCATCGGCCGGGTCAGTCCCGCGTCTTGCGGGGCAGCCGGTCGTACGGCACCGCGTGGCTCGTGTGCCCGTGGACGCCGGTGGTGG
The DNA here is from genome assembly GCF_015645445.1 of Nonomuraea cypriaca. Classification (GTDB taxonomy): domain Bacteria; phylum Actinomycetota; class Actinomycetes; order Streptosporangiales; family Streptosporangiaceae; genus Nonomuraea; species Nonomuraea cypriaca. The sequence continues at coordinate 67,120 of NZ_JADOGI010000003.1, forward strand.
TCGTCGCGGTGAACAGGGAGTTGAGCAGCGCCTCCTCGACCGAGTCCATGACCGCGGCGAAAACGGGGTTCAGCGCGTCGTCGGGCAGGGTGGCGAGCCGCGGCGGCGCCGTGCTGAAGGCGATCGCGTAGTCGCCGCTCCCGTTGGAGTACGACGCCCCGACGCGGCCCATCGCGAAGACCGCCCGGCGGGCGAGGCGGCCCAGTTGGCGAGCGTCGAGCGCCGCGTCGGTGGCCACCACGATCATGCAGGAGTTGCCGGACGGCTCCTCGGGACCGGCGTCCGGGACGAGCTCGCCGACCGGCATCGGGACACCCTGGACGGTCAGCACGCCGCCGAAGTTCGCCTGCACGAGCGCCCCGACCGTCACCTGAGCACCGTCCACCGCCGGCCGCCGGGACGAGGTCCCGATGCCGGCCTTGAACCCCAGGGCGGTCGTCCCGGTGCCCGCCCCCACGCATCCCTCCGCGGGCAGCCCGCCGGACGCCCCTTCCAGCGCGTCCAGAACGTGCCGTTCGGTGATCGGGCGGCGCCGGATGTCGGACAGGAAGCCGTCGTTGGTCTCCCCCACGAGCGGATTGAACGACAGCCCGTCCCGGCGAAGCCTCATCAGGTACGTGAGCAGCGCGTCGGCCGCCCTGAACACCGACAAGGTGGCGGTCAGCACGATGGGCGACTCCAGAACGCCGAGTTCGCCGACCTGGGTCGAGCCGACCAGCTTGCCGTACCCGTTGCCGGTGCAGACGGCCGCGGGCAGCGCCCGCCGCCCGGTGGTGAGCTGCCGGGGGACGACGGCGGTGACCCCGGTGTGCAGATCGGCGCCGTCGTCGAGGGTGGTGTGACCCACCAGAACCCCTTCGACATCGGTGATCGCGTTCAGCGGCCCGGTCGGCAGGGCGCCGACGACGATGCCCAGCGAGCGCGCCCGGGCACGCTCCTCGGATGCGGTGGAGTGGTCGTTCATCCCGTTCCTGTGCTCGGTGTGACGCCCTGCCGATGTCTGACGCGTCAAGGCGTGTGCGGTGGTGTCCCCATGACGAAGACCACGACAATACTCAGGGCATGACGCGGCGGCCGGCGAGCTGCTCGACCGGCGTCAGGCGATGTACGGGAGCTGCTCCGGTTCGACCCGCCCGAGCAGCGGCGCGCCGTTGACGAACCTGCTCACCTCGGCGATCGCGAATTCGCCGAGCCTGCGCGTCTCGCGGCCCTGCGCGCCGGCCAGGTGCGGGGTGATCAGCACGTTGGGCAGGGCGAAAAGCGGGTGTCCCGGCGGCAGCGGCTCGGGGTCGGTGACGTCGAGGACGGCGGAGATCCGGCCGGTGGCGCACGCCGCGGTCAGCGCCTCGGTGTCGATCAGTGAGCCGCGGGCGGTGTTGATGACGACCGCGCCGTCCGGCAGCAGGCCGAGCCTGCGGGCGTCGAGCATGTGGCGGGTCTCGGGCAGGGCGGGGGCGTGCACGGTGACGAGGTCGCCGCGGCGGCAGATGTCGTCCATGCCCACGGGCTCGGCGCCGAGGGCCGCGGCTTCGGCCGCGCTCACGTACGGGTCGTAGAGCAGCACCTCGACGTCGAAGGCCCGCAGCCGCCGCAGCACGAGCCGGCCGATCCTGGAGGCGCCGATCACGCCCACTGTGCAGCCGTGCAGGCCGGTGCCCTCGCCCGAGAACCAGTCCCCGTGCGCGTCCTCCACCGCGGCGGCGTAGCGCCTGGCGCGGCTGAACGCCTGCTTGGCGCCCAGGACGAGCATGGCGACGGTGTAGTCGGCCACGGGGACGGCGTTGGCCTCGGCGGCGGAGGACACGACGAGCCCGTTGTCGAACACGACGGGGTCGACGCGGGCCTTGACGGTGCCGGCGGCGTGGATGACGGCACGCAGCCGGGGCGCGGCGGTCAGCACGGCGGCGTCGATGCGCGGTCCTCCCCATCCGCTGAGCAGGATGTCCGCCTCCGCCAGGGCGGCGGCGGCCGCCGGTCCTTCGAACGAGGTGAAGGTCGTGGCGGGGTCGATGTCGACCAGTTGCCGTAGCCGGGTGAGCAGGTCGGCAGGGAAGACGCCGTCGAACGCCCAGGGGGCGATGGCGAAGACCGCGACGGGTCGCCGTGGCACTTGATGAGCTCCTATGAGGCGTGGTTGTGTAAACGCTTCCGCAAACGAGGCCACTCTACGTGGCCACATGTCCTACCACAACGCCCCTCCAGGCCAGAGGCCCAGGAGAACCCCGGACTCCTCCTCAGGCGTCTATTGACGATGCTATGTAACCGTTTTATGTTGATGAACATTCTGTTTCGAGCTCGGCACCGCGAGAGAGGCGTAGCACGTGAGCATGACGCGGGTCCGCGGCGGCACTGGCGCGACCAGTCCGCCGATCGAGGGGGCACGGAAGCCGTCCACCCGCATCGGCCCGCTACGGCGCATCCGTGCCGACCGCGTGCTGCTGCTCCTCGCGGTGCCCGGCGGCGACCAGGTGGCCGGGGAACTGGCCAAGGAGTACGCGGCGAACCAATGACGTCCCGGCTGCAGCGGCCGGCCCGCCGCCGGGATTTCGCACGCGGGGACGTCGCCCAGCCGGACCGTCACCGTCTCTCTCCCATCGGCCAGATGTTTAATCGTTTACGCCGTATCCTGGACCGGAGGGAACCAGCAGGCATTTGACACCCCGACCCGCGAACGGAACGATCGCGTGCAAGCGGTTTACCAGTTGTTGCACCATCCAGTGGAGGTGGCATGTCCCGGCGCGCGACGTCTGGGGGCGAAGAGCGGCGGGCGGTGACGATTCGCGACGTGGCGGCGCACGCCGGCGTGTCCGTGGCCACGGTCTCCCGGATCCTGTCCGGCACCTACCCCAGCGCGCCCGCCACCCGCGGCAAGGTCATGCGGGCGGTCCGTGAGCTCGACTACGTGGCCAACGCCAACGCCCGCGGCCTGGCCGGCGCGAGCAACCGCAGCGTCGCGATCATCGTCAACTCCGTCGTCTCCCCCCACTACGCCCACGTCGCCCAGGGCGTTCAGACGCAGGCCGCGCTCGAAGGCAAACTCTGCATCGTCGGCACCACCGGCGGCGACCCCGAGCGCGAGCTCGCCACCGTCCAGCTCATGCGGCAGGAACACGCCGAATGCGTCATCCTCGTCGGCAACGTCGTCAACAACGACGCCTACCGCGAGCGCATGGCCGAATACGCCCGCGCCCTCGCCGCGGCCGGCTCCCAACTCGTCCTGTGCGGCCGCCCCACGCTCGGCCCCGACGTGCCCGCCCTCGTCATCGAGTACGACAACACCGGCGGCGCCTACGCCATCACCAGCCACCTGCTCTCAGCCGGTCACCGGCGCATCCTGTTCCTCGGCCGGCACGAGGGCTGGACCACCCCGGGCAGCCGCGTCGCCGGCTACCGCAACGCCCTGGCCGACTTCGGCGTCCCCCACGACCCCGGCCTGGAGATCGACGGCACGATGGAGCGCAGCGAGGGCTACCGCATGATCCGCCGGCGCCTCGCCGCCGGGCCGCCCGACTTCACCGCCGTCTTCGCCGGCAACGACCTCATCGCCGCCGGCGCCCGCCAGGCGCTGCGCGAGCACGGGCTGCGCATCCCCGACGACATCTCCATGGTCGGCTTCGACGACCTGCCCACCGCCGCCGACATCGACCTCACCACCGTCCACGTGCCCCACGAGGAGCTGGGCCGCACCGCCGTACGCATGGCTCTGCGACGCGGGTCCGGCGAGGCGGGAATGACGGAGCACGTGATGCTCGGCACCCACATCGTCGTCCGCGACTCCGTTCGCGTCCTGAGACGCCCGAGCTGACCCGCCGCATGTCGCCGACGAAGGTGGGATTCTGGCCCTGACTGGCGTTGACCGCGCCGTAGTTCCAGGTGCTGAGCAGCCGGGGCAGGCTGTTGCTCGGCTTCGGCTCTGCCGGGTCCCACTTCTCCAGCTTGCCGTCGTTGAGCAGCTCCCTGGTGAGGTCGCCGTCCCACCACAGGCCCAGTTGCGGCCACGGGGCCAGCGACGTGTCCGGTTCGGTGAGCCGGTTGGACCGCGCGTTGTAGAGGCCGGAGAAGGACCAGACCTCCATGCCGGGGAAACGCGGGTCGATGTCGGCGGCCATGCCGCGGCCGACGTCGGCGACGCCGTCCCCGGCGTGCTGCCAGAGCATGGTGCCGTCCTTGGCGCCGTAGTAGTACTCGCGCAGGCCGCTGGGGTTGTCCTGCTGCACGCCGTACCCTTCCAGGCCCGGCCGGGAGGGGTCCAGGTCGGCGATGTGGAAGCGGTCGCCGTGGACGACGCCCTCGTCGGCGAGGGAGTAGCGCAGGGTGCCGTCGCCGTTCAACGCGAACCCGATCTCGGCGATCTCGTCCTTGCCGTCGCCGTCGAGGTCGACGATGCGGGTGTTGTGCCCGTCGGCCATGGTCCCGTTGCCGCGCTTCCACTTCCACTGGTTGGTGAGGGCCGCGCCGTCGAACCGCCAGGCGGTGAACATGAGGTTGAAGTCGCCGTCGCCGATCCGGTTCTTCATGAACGCGACCAGGCTCGGCGCGACCCCGTCGAGGTGGCCGACGCCGAAGCGGGCGTACATCGGGCCGTCGGGCCGGTAGTCGGTGGGCACCTGGGCCGTGGCCCGGGCCGCTCCGGTCCTGCCGTCGAGAATGGCGATGTGCTGAGGGTCTCCTTACCGCTTGTCGCCGATGAGGGCGAGGCACTGGATGGCGGCCAGGCCGTACTGGGCGGAGGCGTTGGTCGAGAGAGGGGCCTCGTCGACCGGCTTGAGCACCTTCGAGCCCTCGATCCGCACGGCCTCGAACGAGTGGTCCTTCGGATAGCCGGCGTGGCCGGTGTCGAACTCCTTCCACGCCCGCGCGGCCAGGCCGGCGTCCCCGAGCTTGGCGGCCGCGTAGGCGGTCAGCCGGGAGTGGGCCTGGCGCAGGTTCTGGCTGCCGAACGACTGTCCCGTCTCGGCCTTCTGCTCTTCCGCGGTGCCGTTGTAGAGGCGGCAGTACTGGAGCCACGCCTTGGTGAAGGCCTCGTCACCGGTCAGGTGGATCACCTCGCTGCACAGCTCGACCAGGCCGAACACCGCGCCGAGCGAGCCGACGCTCACCGCCGGTTCTGTGGGCTCGAACGTGCCGTCGTCGAGGTCGTACAGGCCGCTGCCGCGCACGAAGCCGTTGGGCATCGCGGCGATGGTGCGCATGCCGTTCAGCAGCTTCTCGCGGGCGATCGGCGCGCCGCCCCGCTCCCACTCCGTCAGCCAGGCCAGCGCGAGGCCGCTCCAGTCGGTCCCGGTGCTCACACCGAGGGCGTGCGGGTCCGGCTCGTAAGGCTCCGTGCGGATCTTGCGGATCGGGTCCAGGACGAGGAACGTCTTGTCGGCGTCGACGAGGTCGCGCAGCAGATCCCCGATCCGTTCGTCGGCGGTGAGGAAGTAGAGGAAGCGCCGGTAGCCGGCGTTGCTGATGCGGGCCTGCTTGGCGCTGTCTGCCCAGTGCTGCACGCCGTGCCGCGTCCCCAGATCGCGCCACTTGCCCAGGTGGTAGACGTCGACCTCGCCCGTGTGCCGGGTCATCGCCTCGGCGAAGCGGAACGCCTCCGCCTTGCCGGTGCGCAGGTAGTGGTACCACAGCCACAGGTCGGTGGACAGCTCGGAGTTGTCCCAGGCGTAGCCGCCGACGTCGTACCGCCACACGTGCCGGTCCTCGTCGTAGCTGTGCATGACGTCGCCGTAGTCCCAGAAGCCGTACCAGGAACGCTGCTCGACCTGCTTGCTGTGGTGGTCGAACATGAAGTCCAGCCGGTCCTCGATCAGCGCCTTCTCCGGGGTCGAGCGGTCCACCGGCGACCAGTCGCCGAACACCCCGGCCGCGTGCAGGTGCGCGGGCGGCGCGACGACGAGCGGCGGCGTGCGCACGGCATCCGTCAGCTCCGCGATCTTCCCGGCGGCGGGGGTGGCCTCCAGGGCCCAGAACATCAGCTCCGTCGTACGCGCGATGCCGTACGGGGTGCCGAAGCCCGGCTCGTAGTCCTCGTACGTGATCTCCAGCCCTTCGAGCTGCTCGGCGTAGGTGTCCTGGCCGAGGCCGTCGTGGTAGAAGCGCAGGTCCATCGCCCCGGCCTCCGGGGACCACATCCACAGCGTCACCTCGGCCCTGTCGCCGGCCGCGCCCCTGACGTCGAGCTGGGTGGGGTGGAGCTGCCAGAAGTTACGCATGCCGAAGGCGAATCCGCCCTCGGGGCTTCCGACGTACCCGAGCCCGCCGGCCCGGCCGCCCGCGTCCACCGGGATCCAGCTGTGCCCGGCCTTGGTCCGCTTGCGGATCTGGAAGCCGTCGGCCGTGACCTGGCGCAGTGAGTAGTCGCCGAAGGCGGGGATGAGGTGCAGCCGGGAGCTGACCCGGGTGTCCCACGTCTCCACCGGCGGGGTGGCCTGCCCGGCGACCTGCGCCTGGCGGACCGCCGCGCCCGGGTCGCGGCGGAGGCCGGTGATGCCGCGTACCGCCTCGGCCAGCACGCCGTCGCCCGGCCCCGCGAAGCGTACGTGCCGGTTGTACAGCTCGCCCCGCATCGGCACCTCGAACCGGATGCCGAGACCGCGGATGAAGTCCTCCTTCTCGTCGCCGTCGTAGACGAAGCTGTGCACGGCGCGGATGCCGTCGCTGCCGGCGTAGAAGTACAGCCGCACGGTGAACGGCAACCAGGACCGGTTGCCGTGCCGGTGCCTGCCCTCGATCCTGACCACCGCTCGGACGGGGCCGGACTGCTCGACCGTCACCTTTTCCGTCCGGCCGGCGAACTTCTCCGTCTTGCCCGCCCGGCCCTCGTCGTCGTCCGGCTCGTCCTGGCGCAGGCAGACCAGCTCGCCGTCGCGGGCGATCTCGATGTCCCCGCGGTGGATGGAGCGGACGAGTCCGTCGCCCCTCTTCTGGATCACACACCGGATGACCCCGGTGTTCACCTCGACCCCGTCCCTGCCGTCCTTCACGGTCACGGCCGTCGCCGGCGCGGCGGGGGTGCCGGCGGCGAGCACGTACTGCTCGGCTGGGGCGACCTCTGCGCCGATGGCGTGCGCGGTCCACTTGAGCGACCCGTCCGGCCAGTACGCCGTCGCCCACGTCTGCACCGGCACCTGCTGCCCGGCGGCCGTCTTCAACGCGAACGCCTGGTCCTTCGGCACGACGCCCTTCGGCCACGCCACACCCCACGTGGACCCGGCGGCCAGTTGCTTGGGGGCGCCGCCCTCCAGCCACCTGAGCTGGACTCCGTCCTCCAGCGGGCCGGCTGCCGCGACCTGCCGCGCGGACTCCGCCCGCGCTGGTCCGGCGCCCAGGCTGAGCTGTCCGGCGGCGCCGACCGCCGCCGCGCTCAAGAGCAGGTTCCGTCGGGACATCATCGCCATGGGGGGCTCCACTCGGGTTGGCGTAACGTCGATGAAACGGTCCGTTGTTAAACCGTTTACTCGAAGCCGATCGCACCACGAGCCCCTATGGCCTGTCAAGAAGCAGTTCGAGCCTTGAATACGTTTGCAACAACCACTCCTACGTGACGGTCACAGGCCCTCCACTTGCCCCACGACCAGGACGAAACGGCGCGAAGTTGCCACCTCGACACGCACCCGGAACCAAGCGGATGGAAGCGCTTCACTAAGGGAGGCCGCGTCAAGGAGAGGCGCGAGGATTTCAAGAAGGAGCACGGCGAACGTGCGCGCGGTCTGGGCGCGTGGAACGCGGAGCAGCAGACCATGATCTGAACGAGCCTCGGCTTCTCACCGAGGTCCGGCGCCGACTCGGCCCCGTAGTCCGTGCCACTGATGCTCAGTGAACGGTCCGGGGGCGGTTCCACCAGAGGGAGAGGGACAGGGCCGCGGTGATGAGGACGGCGCCGCCTGCGGCGAAGGCGGCGGCTGTGTCGACCCGTTGGCGGACGACGGTGAAGCTGCCGGGGAGGGCGTCGAGGGCGCTCTGGAGTTGGTCGGCGTTCTCGGCGCGGTGGTAGGAGCCGCCGGTGGTCTGGGCTATCTGTTTGAGTGCGGGCTCGTCGATCATGCGGACGTTGCGGCCGCCGTCGAATCCACCGCGGCCCCGGCCGCCGAAGCCGCCGCCCCAGCCGCCGAAGCCGCCGTCGAACTGTGAGTTGTCGCAGACCATCGGGGCCGGGTTCGTGGTGCCGAAGCCGATGGGGAAGACGCGGACGCGACGCAGGGCCGCTTCCTGGGCGGCGGTCTGCGGGTCGACGCCCTGGGTGTTGGCACCGTCGGTGAGCACGACGATCGCGGCGCCGGCGTAGCCTTCCCCGCCTCCGCCCGGGTTCGCCCCGGTGGCGGCGACCGACGGGTCGACCTCCGCGATCGCGTCGATCGAGGTGAGCATGGCCTGCCCGACCGCGGTGCCGCGGGCCACGGTGAGGCTGTCCAGCGCCTCGATCAGCGACTCGGTGTCGTCGGTGGGAGGGACGAGCAGACCCGCGGTGCCCGCAAAGGTGACCAGGCCGATACGCGGCCCGCCCCGCTGCGACTCGATGAACTCCGCGGCGGCCTTCTTCGCGGCGGTGATGCGGTTGGGGTCGACGTCCGTGGAACACATGGAGCCGGAGGTGTCGAGCGCGAGCACGATGGTCGCCGACGTCTGCGGCACCGGCACCGACGCCTGCGGTCGCGCGGCCCCCACCGCGAGCAGCGCGAGCCCGGCTATGAACAGTGCCGGGGGGATCTTCCGCGTCCAGCGCGTACGGCCGGGCAGGGCGCTCCGTACGAGCGCGATCGAGGTGACGCGCACGGCGGCCCGCCGGCGGCGGCGCCGCGCCCACTCACGGATGGCGAAGATCAGCGGGATGATCAGGACTGACAGCAGCGCCCACGGCCATGAGAACAACATTCAGATCACCCGTCCAGACCGGAGCACGGTGAGCGCCGCTCCGGCGGTGAGCAGCGCGAGGGCGAGCCCGATCAGCCCGCCGGCGAGGGGCAGCGGCTCGTCGGAGACGGTGAGCCGCAGATCGATCGTGTCGGCGACCCCGTCGAGCCGCGCAGTGTCGGAGGCGGGATGGTACGCGCCGCCGGTGGTCTGCGCGATCAAGGTGAGGGTGTCCTCCTCGAGCGAGGTCTGCAGGTGGTAGCCATCGACCTTCACCGTCGCCCCTGCCGTGGTGCCGACCCCGACGGTGTGGATGTGGACGTTGGCTCGCTGCGCCACTGCGGCGGCCCGTTCGACGTCCGCGCCCTGGTTCTGGCCGTCGGAGAACATCACGATCGTCGCCGACGGCCAGTAGCCGATGTCGGGCGTGGTGCCGTCGCGGCCGACGGCCACCGGCTTGCCGATGATCGCCGACAGCGAGGCCGTGATGGCCGTCCCCAGCGAGGTGCCGCCGGTGATCTTCAGCCGGTTGATGGCCGCGAGCGCGATGGAGTGGTCGGCGTCGGGCCGTGCGGTGGTGAGCGCGCCCCGCTCGAACGCGACGACTCCGATGTCGACGCTGTCGGGCTGCGCCGCCACGAACGCGCGGGCCGCCCGTTGCGCGGCCGCCAGCCGGGTGGGCGCGACGTCGTCGGCCCCCATGCTGTTGGAGACGTCGATGGCGAGGATGACGGTGCCCGCGGTCCGCGGGACCGGCACCATGGCCGCCGGTCCCGCGGTGGCGATCGCGAGCACCCCGACGCCGGCGATCGTCAGGCCGATTCCGAGGTACGCCGGGCGGCCCCCCGGCACGGGGACACCGGCCGCGGCGAGCGCGGCCGTCCGCCGGCGCGCCGAGACGACGGCCGCCCAGGCGAGCGCCACCGTGACGAGCAGCCCGACGGCCAGCAACAGCGGAGACGACAGAGTCATGAGGCCTCCTTCGCCGGCCTCATGACCAGAGTGCTGTGCCCATTGATGACCTCGACAGGCTCGGTCATGATGACCGGTCCCGGGTTCGGGCGACGACCTCGACGAGTGCCTCGGCCAGATCGCGGTCGGTGTCGATGCGGTGGACGGGGACCCCGGCCCGGCGCATGCCTGCCGTGAGCCGGGCGTCGCGGGCGTCGACGGCGGCGCGGAAGCGTACCCGTAAGAGGGGGTCGGCGGAGTCGACGACGAGCTGCTCGCCGGTCTCGGCGTCCTCGACCACGATCAGCCCGGCTTCGGGCAGCACGTCGTCGGCGGTGTCCACGATCCGCAGGGCGACCACCTCGTGCCGCCGGGCAAGGCGCTGGAGCGAGCGTTCCCAGTCGCCGTCGCCGATGAAGTCCGACAGCACGACGATGAGTGCGCGGCGGCGCGCGAGCCGTCCGGCCGCATCGAGCATCTCCGCCAGGTCGGTGGTGGCGCTGCCGCGCGCCGCGGAGGTGCGTTCCAGCTCGGCGCCGATCCGCAGCGCGTGCCGCCGGGAGGTGCCGGGCGGCACGACGCGCAGCATCCCGGTGTCGAACAGCAGGGCGCCGACGCGGTTGCCGCCCCGGCCGAACATCCGAGCGAGGACGAGCGCGAGCTCGGCGAGCACGTCATGCTTGCCGCGCCCCGGCCGGCCGGCTGCCATCGACGCCGACCGGTCGAGCACGAGCCACACCGTCAGCTCGCGGTCCTCGGTGAACACTCGCAGGTGCGGCTCGTCCAGCCGTGCGGTCACGTTCCAGTCGATGTGCCGGGCGTCGTCGCCGTCGCTGTAGGCGCGCAACCCGGTGAAGTCGATTCCGGAGCCGCGGTGCGCGGTGCGGTGGGCACCCTGGAGTCGGCCGTCGAGCCTGCGGACGACCTTCCACTCCAGGCGGAGCAGGAGCCTCTCGGGGGCGGTGGCCATGGCTCAGCGGTTCTGCAGGACGACGTCGGGCGCCCGGACGGCCCCGAGCACCCTGGTGATGATCGTGTCGGCGTCGACGTCGTCCGCGAGGCCCTCGTAGGACAGCACGAGGCGGTGGCGCAGCACGTCGAGCGCGAGCTCGGACAGGTCGTGTGGCAGGACGTAGTCGCGGCCGCGCAGGAACGCCAGCGCCCGGGCGCCCGTGACGAGCGCGATGGACGCCCGCGGGCTCGCCCCGTAGGTGACGTACCGTTCCAGCTCGCCGAGCCCGGCCGTCGCCGGGGAACGCGTCACGGAGACCAGCCGTACCGCGTAGTCGACGATCGCCGGATCGACGTACACCTTCTGGGCGTCGGCCCGCATCGCGATCAGATCCTCGGCCGTCACCATCGGCTGTGGCGGCTCCGGCGGACGCAGCGCCCGCCCGACGATCGCCTGCTCTTCGGCCTGCGTCGGATAGTCGACGACCACCTTCATCATGAAACGGTCGACCTGCGCTTCGGGCAGCGGGTAGGTGCCCTCCGACTCGATCGGGTTCTCCGTCGCCATGACCAGGAACGGCTCGGGCACCCGGAACGTCTCACGGCCGATCGTCACCTGATGCTCCTGCATCACCTCCAGCAGGGCGCTCTGCACCTTGGCGGGGGCGCGGTTGATCTCGTCGGCCAGCAGTAGGTTCGCGAACACCGGGCCGAGTTCGGTTCGGAACTCCCCGGAGTGCTGGTGGTAGACCCGCGTGCCCACGAGGTCGGCCGGCACCAGGTCGGGGGTGAACTGGACGCGCTGGAAACTCCCGGCGATCGCGGCGGCCAGCGACCTCACCGCGAGCGTCTTCGCCAGGCCCGGCACGCCCTCGACGAGCAGGTGACCGTCGGCGATCAGCGCGACGGCCATGCGCTCCAGCAGCACGTCCTGCCCGACGATCGTGCGTTTGACCTCGAACAGCACCTGTTCGAGCGGATGAGCCGACTCCGGGGACTTGGTCGAGGTCATGGTCTTCCTTCTCGTGACGCTTCGGTCAGATCTCAGGCCCGCCGCCCGGCGGGCCGTCGCCTTCGCTACCACCAAGGGCCGCGCCGATCGGCACCGCGAACGCGATGCCGGCGAACGCCTCGTCGCCTCCCGGGTCGGCGATCGATACCACGATCCCGATGACCAGGCCGCGAGCGTCCAGGAGGGGACCGCCGGAGCTGCCCGGGTTGACGGAGGCGTCGAATTGGATGAGCCCGCTCAGGTCGCCCTCTTCCGCGGACCGGTTCAGGCCCGACACAACGCCGGTGGAGACGCTGTAGGTCAGGCCCAGCGGATTGCCGATCGCCACGACGGGCGCGCCCACGGCCGCGCCGCCGCCGAGCGTCGCCGGGACGACGATCTCCGGCAGCTCCGCGGGCTTGAGGGTCGCGACGTCGCGCCGGGGATTCGACGACGAGACGACGGCCTTCGCCTTGGTGCCGTCAGCGAACGTCACGGTGACGTCCTCCGTGCCTTTGACGACGTGGTACGCCGTCAGAATCGTTCCGTCCTCGGCCGCGATCACCCCGGTTCCGAGTGACTTCCCGGCCTGGATGACCGCCACCGACGGCCCGGCCCTCTTGAAGACCTCGGACACCGTGAGCGTCGCACTGGGCGTCGGTGCCGGCGTCGCGCTCGGCGCGGGCGCGGCCCCCGCACCGTTCCCACCGCTGCTTCCCAGCCAGTACGCCAGCACCGCCACGACGACAATGGCGCCGCCCGCGACGACAAGCCGCCGAGACCTCCCGGCCCCGGCTCCCTGAGCCTCGGCCGCATCGGCCTCCTGCGGCGCGCGCTCCATCACCCCATATTTATAAAAATCAGCGAAAAGTGCTACAAATCCCGCCTGAAAACTCCATGAGAACCGGTCCCCACAGCCCCACGCGCGCAACACGGAGACGTGATCATGTGCCCCACGGACCCGGTCCGGGAGGCACACGCTCGTGTCCAGCTGGGCACGCGACGCGCTCACGGGCAGGGACCAGCCAGGCACTCGTCTCTTTTATCAACTGTGAAATCGGACATCTTGACAGCTCACTTGTCCGGGTGTCACCATCGCAAACAATCCGAAACAATGCCGAAATAGCTCCACTTGTCGTACATAACGTCAAGTGCAAGGAGCTGCGCGCGCCTTGCCTGACTCAACCCCCCAGGTCAGGAAAGTAAGCACATGGCAGCACACCTGTTCACGGCCTTACTTCTGGCGCTACCCAGCGTCACGCCCGCGACCGCCGCCGCGACGGCACCGGACATCCCACCTGGCGACTATCAGCAGGTCCAGCTGGCGACCGGCCCGCCCGAGATCGGCGAGGCGATGTCCCTGGCCGTCCTCCCCGACAGAGGAGTCCTCCACACGGCCCGCGACGGCACGGTCAGGCATACCGACCCGGCCGGCAACACCAAGGTCGCCGGCAAGCTGGATGTCTATACCCACGACGAGGAGGGCCTGCAGGGGATCGCCGCCGACCCCGCCTTCGCCACCAACCGCGCCCGCGTGTCGGCGGGCGCGCCTGGGGGAACGATCGAGGTGCGCGCGGGCTCGGCCACCGGCACCCTGCTCGGAACCCTGACCGTGCGGAACACCGGCGGCTGGGACACCTTCGCGAACGTCTCGGCGAACCTGTCCGACACCCCTTCCGGCACCACGACCCTCTTCCTCTTGTTCAAGGGGATGACCGGACAGGGAAACCTGCTCGACGTCGACACCTTCACCCTCACGAGGTAGGCACCGGGATGCGTCACTTCATAGGAATCGTCCTCGCTCTGCTCATGTGCATGGTCACTCCCGTGGCCGCCACCGCCGACGCCGCCGCTTACCAGGTGCTGGTCTTCTCCAAGACGGCCGGCTTCCGGCACGACTCCATCCCGGCCGGTGTCGAGGCGGTCAGGAGCCTCGGCGCGGCCAACGGCTTCACCGTCACCGCCACCGAGGACGCGGCCGCCTTCACCACGGCCAACCTGGCCGGTTACCGGGCCGTGGTGTTCCTCAGCACCACCGGCGACGTGCTGAACGACGGCCAGCAGGCCGCGTTGCAGTCGTACGTGGATGGTGGCGGCGGTTTCGTCGGCGTGCACGCGGCCGCCGACACCGAGTACGGCTGGCCGTACTACGGGCAGCTCGTCGGCGCCTGGTTCAAGAGCCACCCGGCCATCCAGCAGGCGGTGATCAGGAACGAGGACCGGTCGCACCCGGCCACCGCGCATCTAGGGGCGACCTGGACTCGCACGGACGAGTGGTACGACTACCGCACCAACCCGCGCCCCAACGTGAAGGTGCTGCAGACCCTCGACGAGAGCACCTACACCGGCGGCACGATGGGCGCCGACCACCCCATCACGTGGTACCACACTCAGGGCAGCGGCAGATCGTTCTACACCGGCCTCGGCCACACCGTCGAATCGTACGGTGACGGTGATTTCCGGCGGCTCCTGCTCGGCGGCATCCAGTACGCGGCCGGCGTGACCGCCGTACCGTCCGCGATCGAGGGCGAGGCGTACACCTCCGGTCAGGGCGTGCAGATCGCCGACCACGCGCCCGCCAGCGGCGGCAGGACGCTCGGCCATATCGACAACGGCGACTGGTCGGGATACTCCCAGGTCAGCACGGCCAACGCGAGGACCTTCAGCGCCCGGATCTCCTCCGCGGGCGCGGGCGGCACCATCCAGATCCGCTCCGGCTCGGCCACCGGCACCCTGCTCGGCACGGTCGCCGTCCCGGTCACGGGCGGCTGGGAGAGCTTCCAGACCGTCACCACGACCCTGACCGGCACCGGTTCAGGCCCGCTGTTCCTCGTCTTCGCGGGCGGCGCGGGCGCCCTGTTCGACATCGACACCTTCACCCTGAGCACCGAGACGGCGCGGGCGCAGGTCTCACCGAACGTGCATGTCTTCTACTACCCCTGGTACGGCAGCCCGTCCGTGAGTGGCGCCTGGCGGCACTGGCAGCAGGGCGGCCGCACCCCGCCCGCGGACATCGGCGCCGACCTCTACCCCAAGCTCGGCCCCTACGACTCCGGCGACCCGGCCGCGATCGACCAGCACATGCGGTGGATCAGGCAGTCGGGCACGGGCGTGCTCGTCTACAGCTGGTGGGGGCGCGGCGGTTATGAGGACAATGTGGCACGCCAGGTCCTGGACGCCGCCCAGCGCGAGGGCATCAAGGTCGCCTGGCACATCGAGCCGTACGCGAACCGCACCGCGGCGTCCGTCGTGTCCGACATCGCATACCTCAACCAGACCTACGGCTCGCACCCCGCCTACTACCGGCACGGCAACCGCCCCGCCTTCTACGTCTTCGAAAGCCTGAAGATCACCGACTGGACCGCGCTCGACCAGGTCAACGGCGCCAACATCATCCTCGCCCAGACCACCGACACCTCCAAGATCGCGCATTTCTCCGGCATGTACACCTACGACGCGATCGCCGGCGCCACCGCCCCCGGCTGGCAGCAGGCCGCCGCCTACGCCAAGCAGCACGACCTGATCTGGGCGCCGTCGGTCGGCCCCGGCTACATCGACGACCGCGCCGTCCCCGGCAACACGACCCCGACCCTGGCCCGCGACAACGGCGCGACCTACGACAGGGAGTGGACCAACGCCATCGGCACCGCCCCGACCTGGGTGTCGATCACGTCGTTCAACGAATGGCACGAGGGCAGCGTGATCGAGCCCGCCGTCGCCAGGTCCGGATACCAGAGCTTCGACGGCGCGTACGGCAGGACGGGCGCCGCCGCCGAGACCGCGTACCTGGATCGCACGCGCCACTGGGCCGAGCGGTTCCAACCCTTGAACGCACCGGCCAGCCCGTTGCCGAGGTAACGCCGCAGCAGCACGAACAACGCCACGGCCGGCAGCACGAACAGCCGGCCCGTCGCCCACCGCGGCCGGCGTGGGCGGCGGGCGGCCACCAGGCCGGTTACTTCAAAGAATCCAGAAATGCCTTGATTGCGTCCCGGGAAACGTGGTCAAGTCGTCGTCTGAAAATCTTCGTTGGTAAGGGTGGTGAAGTTGGTCAAGCGTGGTGAAGAAGGGGTGTCGCTACCGCCGACCGGCTGCGTGCCCAGCTTCAGGGCGACCTCGGCGCGGCGCTGGGGCACCTCTCCGAGCGATTGCCGGGCAACGAGGTGACCTGATGGCCCAGCCGTTGAGGATCGAGCGCCGACTGGTCGACGACGGCCTGGCGCTCTGGAGCGGCATGGCCGCTGAATTGGAGAGCGCGGTCACCGTCGCTGTCACCCGCATCGAACAACTGCACGCCGCCGCGCCATGGGGCGACGACGCTTCGGCGAGGGAATTTCTGCAGGCGTATATGGCGGAAAACGGGCCTAATGTCCTGATCTCCTGGTCCAAGAGTCAAATCGGCCAGATCATCGACACCGGGACGGCGGTGCGGCAGAGCGTCGACGGCTCGGCCGAGGCGGACGCAGAGGCGTTCACGAGACGGACGTAGCGGTTTGACGGCAGCTCAAGGGCACGGGGGAAGGTCGAGACAGGTGTGGCCATAGACGCGGGAGCGGGCCGCAACGTCAGTTCTCCTGTCACAAGTACGCCCGACAACCTGGACGTCACCATCGGCAGCGAGGGATACGCCGCCGATGTCACCAAGGCATGGGGTGAGAACCTGCCGCCACTGGCCGACGCACTGATCGCACTGATCTCGAGCGGGCGGCTGTGGCCGACGGCCAGCGAGAGCGGTGAGGCGGCGCTGGCTCTCGCGTTCCAGGACCTGGGGACCGCCCTGTCGGCTGCCACCGAACCCCTTGGCAGGGCGAGCGGCAAGATCTTGGACGGGTACGACGGGCCCGCCGCGAATGCCTTCCGCGAGCAGGCGGAGCGGCTAGGTTCAGGTGAGTCAGGGTTGGCCGCGGCGGCCCGGCTGGCGCACGGCTACGCCCTCCAGCACGACAGTTACGCCCGTGAGATCCAGTACGCCAAGCTCTCGATCAACATCGGCTTCTGGGTGACGCTCTCCTCCGCGCTGGTGGCGGCGCTGGCCACGTTCTTCAGTGCCGGTGCCACGGCGCCCTTGCTTGGGCCGTATGCGAGGGTGTTGCGCCGGTTCCTGGATCGGATCTTCACAAGGCTTGACAACGCCGCGAGTGTCCGCTTCGCCGGGGCGGTGACGCCGAAGTTCGGTGCCGTGAATGTTGCCCGCCTCAGCGCCGCGCCGGGGGCGAAAGGGCTGCTCGCCAGGGCTGTTGCGAGCCATGCGCTGAGGGAGGTGCCCGAGGAGGTCGCCGAGGGCCTGCTGATCGACGGGTACGCCCAGGCCGTGCAGCGGCGGCTGGGGACGCGTACCTCGTGGGACGGCAGGCGGACGCTGGCCACGGCGCTCGGCGACGCCGGAGGCGCTGTTCTCGCGTCGCAGATCGCGCGGCCGGTGTCCCGGTTGGTGGGCGGCATGCCGGGAATCAGGGCCCTGAACTCGGCCGCCGGGGACGCGCCTGGAATCCTCAACGCCCTGCGCCGTTACCCTGGTCGAGCCGTCCAGGCGGGGCTGGTCAATGGTGCCGTGTCGCTGCCGGCCGGCTTCATGGCCAACGGGGTCGTGTATGGCCAGTGGGGTCTGGCTTCGCCCGGTGAGGTGCTGGGAAGCATGGTGGCCGGGGCCGGTCGGACGAACACGATCAGTCCGTTCAGCGTCGACGCGGTCAGCGCGATCGCTCACCCGGGAGCCACGTTGGAGGCCGCTGATGCGGCCGCTGCCGCTTCGGACGCGGCACGCGCGCCCGGCAGCGGTACTGCGGGCGGTGCGGCGGCCTTGTCAGGCTCTCCGAGCATATCTTCAGGAACGAACGATACCGCCGGGCCATCGGGCGGTACGGCGAGTGGATCCGGAGGCGGCGGGCCTGCCCCTGCGGCGTCCGCTCCCTTTCCCAACACACTGGCCGACGCGCTCACCGGCGCAGCGGCCCCGGCGCAGCAGACGTCGGCACAGGCCCCGGCACAGCAGGCCCCGGCGCAGCAGGCGGCGTCGGCACAGCAGGCCCCGGCGCACGGGCGGCCGGGCCTCGGTCCGCCCACGTCCCCGGAGCCGTCAACCGGATCGGCCTCGGCGCCTGCCGACTCGACGCCGGCCTCCCGCGGGTCGGGGCCAGGCGTGGAAGGGCCGTCGGCAACAATCGCCGGACCGGCACCAAGCCCGGCAACGACCGCACCGGCGCCAGGCCCGACAACAGGCGGACCGGCAACGACCGCACCGGCGCCAGGCTCGACGACGAGTGGACCGGCAACGACTGCACCGGCGCCGGGCCCGACAACGAGTGGACCGGCGCCAGGACCTTCAGCGGCGGCGGGGCCAGGGCCCACTACCAGCGGCAACGGGTGGCCTTCCCCATCAGCGCAAGCGACACAGGGGCCCGTCGACGGACCGGCGTCCCCTTCCGCACTACAGGCAGCATCCGCCCGTGACAACGTGGTGCCGTCCCCAAGAGAACTCGCCTTGGCGCTCAGCGGCGCTTCTCACCCTCCCCAGCAGGTCACCCCCGGCGATCCGGCGACAGCCGCCCCTTCCGATACCGCTCGATCTCCGCACGGCCACGCAGCACACCAGGCCCCGTCGCAGAACCCTCGGCCCGCACCCGACCATGTGCTCACCGAGGAAGAACACCGGCGGATCTTTCATGAGCGGATCGTGCCCAGCATGCTGTCAGGGGCCACGCGATCCATTGAGCCGACGATGATCGTGGTCGGCGGCCAACCGGGAGCAGGCAAGTCGACCACTATCGCCCGGCTCCATGACGATCTCCAGGACCGGGGCGGCGCCGTACGGATCATCGTCGACGACTACAAGGCTTTCCACCCCGGCTACGACCAGTTGCTCGCGTGGGACGACATCGCCGCCAACGCCCTCATTCAGCCGATCGCCAAGAAATGGCAGTCGATGGCCTTCGACTACGTCATCGAACGACACTACAACGTGATCGTCGAAGCCACCCTGGGCAATCCGGAAGACGCCCGGGAATTCATCCAGCATTTCACGGGCCACGGCTATCGGGTAGAGACCGAGTTCGTCGCGACGGCCGGACCGCAAAGCCGGCTGTCGATCCTCACCCGTTATTTAGGGGAAAAGGTCAGTGAGGGGGCCGGCCGCTTCGTGCCGGCCGGTGACCATGACAGCCGATTCGCTGGATCCGCGGAAACGGCGGCCCAGTTGGAGTCCGACGATCCTCCGGTTCAGGTCGACGCCATCCGGGTCCGGCTTCGTACCGGAGAGACGATCTTCGCCAACGAGCGCGGTCCCGACGGCGCGTGGACCAGCGCGAGAGGCGCTCGAGACGCCCTGCTCACCGAGCGGGAGCGCCCTTGGAGCCGCGCCGAACGGCAGGCCTTCACCCGCCGGCTGAACGACCTGCGCGCCACCCTGGAGAAGCAGCGCCGAGAGCATCCTGACAGCCCCGCGACCTACCGCCGTCTCGCCCAGGAGGCCGACGCCGTCGAGGCGTTGGCGCGGCCGTGGCTGGCCCGCCGGGATTCCCCGGCGATCGAGTGGTCGCTGGACGGAGCCCGGCGATTTGAGAGCAGCCTCGGTGAGGCGCTGTTCCACGATCCCGAGGCGCGCGCCGCGGCGGATCGAACGCTCGCGAAGTTGTTCGACGTTCTCACCGCGGTCCATCGGGAACTGCACCCGGAATCCCCGGCGGACCGGACCGAGCAGGCGTTTTTCAAGGATGATCCGAGCAGTCCGGGCCAGGTCGGGCGCGATGTGATCTCGTTGTCCGAGCTACGCCGCGACGGCAATCTGCGCATGGTGATGACAGCGCTGTACAACGGCGCCTACTTCAGCAAGGACGAGTTCTCGCTGATCGAAACCCTGTATGAGTTGCGAAGCCGGCCGAATTGGCCGGAGACGATGGCGCGCGCCGGCTTGGACGTCTCCCGTTTGGGGCCTGTTCTGGCGGGCCCGCTCACCACCTCGAGGGACATCTTCAAAATCCCGGCACTCGGTACGCACGCCGCCGAGACCGCGGATGTCGTTACGGAGTACCTGGAAAGTCAGTCCGCCAGATGGTCACGCACGGTCGAAGACCGGGAGGCGTTCCGGCGGACACCGCAGGATTTTCTCGATCGCCGAATACCCTTGCATGCCCTCGAACTGGCGGCGCAGCTTCACCATCAATCGGACGCGCCGGAGGCTGGACCTGGTGCGCCCCCAGAGCCGGCCGCTTCGACAGCGATCCGCAACGTGCTGGACGAGCCGGCGGACGAAGACAACTGGTCAAGCCTCTTGGCCAGGTCGCACGACGAGCCCCCGGCTCAGGAGGTCCAGCCGCCGCTGGACTGGGTGCTCGGAACGGCTCGCTACGGAATGCACGCCGATCACCCGTGGTACGAAACGATTTCCGGTGCAGCCGGCCTCCCCCTTACCGCCGGGATATCGGGCACCGCCGCACGGCTCCACTCGATCTTCTGCTGGATACGTCCGGAAGGAGTCACCGAGGAACACTTCGCGCGCGCCCTCCTCGGCTGGATGCTCACCACCGAAGACCATTCCGTCTACGAAATAATTCGCGGCATCGAGGTGGCGTCCCCGCACCTCTTCAAAGGGTCGGCCGACGGATACTCTGATGCCGAGGAGCTGTACGAACGGATTGTCCCGCCAAAGCTCGTTACCGAAATCATCGCTACCATGGGGGCCTCCGGAGACAGGCAGAGGAGAGACCTGTGGTGAATTACCGGTTTCCGCAGCTTGTGGCGAATTGTCACATGATGCTGCTGCGGTTGTCCGGGCGGGTTCCTGACAGCCTGATCGCCGAGGCCAGAGATCGCCTCGTCGCGGAGGACCTGGAGAAGCTGGCCGGCACTGTGACCGCCGCCGTCGTCGAGGGTGGCATAGCACTCGACGAGCGTGACGCCGACCTCCTCGCCGGCCTCCTGACCAGTGCGGGCATGGACCCCACGCCCCTTTCCAGGGTTGCGCGGACGGCGGAAGCACCCCTCCCGGCATGGGAATTCGCCCCTGTGCCGCTGCCGGTGCTGCGTGCCCACGGCGACCGGATCGGCCGTTGCCTCGACCTCACCGGCGATGCGGACAGGGCGCTCGCCGACGGCCTGCTCGACGAACGAGACGCGAGCCTGATCGACTGGGTCGCCCCTCAGCCGGGCATCGTAGGTCTGTGGCGGGCCTGGAGATTCCCGCGTACCGGCTCTCCCCTGGCCGGTGCCCGCCGCGTCCATCTCATCGAGGTCACGCCCGGGACAGACCCGCCTCTCCTGGCCTTGCGCGCCCAGGTCGTGCTCAGCCGGCAAGGAGAGTTGGATCCGCGAGTCGAGGTCTACACCGGCGAACATCCGCTTCCGGCCTACCAGCGGACCGCGCGAGCCTGGTCGTCGCTACTCTGGGCGCCCACCCCGGCACACCGCTTCCGTCACGCGCGGCTGTACGACACCGCCGAGAACGGCTTCCACGTCGATCATCCCCGGATCGGCGACGCGGAGCAGCGGGAGAAGATCACAGGTTATCTCACCTCAGCGACGCTGATCCGTGAGAACACTGTCCGCCGCGACGACATCATGGACCCCTCGCGCCGCGGCGTCGTGCCATGGAACTTCCGGACGGACGGCACGTGGATCTGGTCGGAGGCCATCGCCTATTACCTGCGCGAGCACCGGCTGGCGCCGGCCGCGGACTTCCTCGGCCATCTCACCGCCGCGGTCCCTCGGCCACCGGCGGTGGACACGGTGACGTGGTTCAGGGCCAGAGCGGCGTTGTACCGGTTCACGAAGGCATGAGCACGCGCCAGTCACCATGGCGGCAGTGGTAGCGGAGCATCAGGTGCAGCCTGGACACGGCTTCGGCAGCGGCCATCATCTCCACCTCGACCCGATATCCGGCGTCCAGGAAAACCGCCGCGTAGTCGTTCGCGTCGTCGGGGAGATTCACCCCGACTTCGAGGACCACGTCCACCCGGCGAGCGATGGCCCGCTCAACGGCCAGCGCGCACCAGCCCAGTGCGTCGGTCATCACCCGGTCACCGGCGGCGGGATCATCCTGGACGACCAGTTCCCAGCTGCGCGGATGATAAGCGAGGAACGCCTCCGGGTCGATCGCTTCGCAGTGCGCGCGGGCTCGTGCCGCCCGGCGGACTCGCGTCGTCTTACCGGTGCCCGGAGACCCCGCGACGATGAGCGCGGCCGGGTCCGCGCTGGGCTTCGCGGTATTCAGCATGTCAGGCACGATGTACTCGCGGAAAATGCTGAGGTGCTCTTCCGGGGTGAGCCGGTAGTCATCGGGTGACGAGCGAGGCATGACCTCGAGTGAGCCACCGAGCTCAGTCAACTGGGCGCCGTACGTCGTGATGGCCTGGTCCACAGCCGCCCCGTCGGATGCGTCGAGCGTGAGAAGTTCCCGCAGATAGCCACGCCGGCGCTCGCGCCACCCCGGGCCGGCTTCCGCCGCACTACAACGCGCCATGAGACTGCCGATGATGTCCAGAGCGGCTTCGAAATGCAGCGCCTCATCTCTGCCTGCCACGGCCAGCCTCCGTACATCCCGGTCGACACAAACTAATCCACCTCCTGGCCGAACCTACCCGGCTGAGCGCGCGTGGTGCGCTCGATCTCGGCCTTTGGAGAGCCGGCCCGCTCATGCCCTTCTGCGGCATGCGACGGATCGCCACGCGGGGCAGCGTGGTCCCGACGGAGACACACCGGATTTGCATGACCGTCACGCGGCCGAAACACCGGACGGCCACTGTGGAGCGACCCCCGATGATCACGGGCCGCCCGCGGTGCCGTTGCCGACGATGGGAGTTCAGCATTTCCACCAACCACTGGAGCTCGGCAAGCCGGAGGAGCCTGCTGGCCGCCGGACTGGCCGCGACGTTCACGGCCGGCGTCGCCGCCCCCGCCCAGGCGTCGCCCGGTGACAAGAACGGCCGCGGCGGTCCCAAGCCTGGGAAGTGGGACCATCACCTCAGGTCCACCCCGGACACATTGCACTGGGGCGGCTACCCGATCGGCTGGGAGCCCGGCCTCACGATGAGGTCGGGTGAGACCGTCCGCGTCGACACCCTCTCTCACCAGGGCTTCACCAACCCTGCCAGCCACCCACGCGACTACTTCGGTGCCTTCGGGGTCAAGCCGGACGAGATCCTCGCCGACGGGCTGGCGTTCTGGGAGACGCTGCCCGAGCGCCAAGCCACGGGCAGGCAGTACGGCGGGCACGTCCTGACCGGCCCGATCTACATCGAGGGCGCCGAGCCAGGAGACACCATCGCGGTCGACATTCTCGACATCGACACCCGGGTGCCCTACGGCTTCAACAACACCGCTCCGACCGGCGGTGTCATGGCCACGTTCTACCCCGGCTGGCGCGAGGGCGACGAGGGCCTCGACATACCCGCCGAGATCCCGCCCGATCTTCCGGCCGGTGTCTGGCCCGACGTCCGCACCCACCTCTACCGGACCGGCATGTACCGCGGTGAGGAGGTCGTCTTCTTCGCCGACGACATCATCATTCCGACCCACAAGTTCATGGGGATCATCGCGGTCGCTTCGCCGACAGGCGAGTTCGTCGGCAACACCGAGGACGCGCCGCCGCCGGCCACCGGCGTGCAGAACTCGACGCCGCCGGGCAAGTTCGGCGGCAACATGGACGTCCGCGACCTCAACGTCGGGACGAAGCTCTACCTGCCGGTCTTCCAGCCCGGCGCGCAGGTCTTCATCGGTGACCCGCACAGCTGCCAGGGCGACGGCGAGGTCAGCGGCACCGCCGTCGAGCACTCGCTCGCCGGCACGTTCCGCATCACCCTGATCAAGGACGTGGAAACCGCGCTGCCGTGGGCCGAGACCAAGGATCACTGGATCATGATGGGCATCCACTGGGACCTCGACCGCGCCATGCGGATCGCGGTCGAGAGGACCGTCGACTTCCTCGTCACCACCCAGGGCCTGACCGTCCCGAAGGCCTACTCGTTCGCCTCGATCGCGGTGAACTACCACAACGCCGAGGTCGTCGACCGTACCCAGGTCGTGACCGGCTACATCCCGAAGAGCGTCTTCAAGGGCCGCCGCTGATCCGGCCCCGGCGTACAGCCGGATCTCGGCAACCTGCCTCGAACCAGAAGCGCGGTACGGGCCCACGGATGCGCGGTCACGGCCGGTCGGCGCAGAGCGTGAGCGGGGGGCTGCGGTACACGATCGCGCGCGGCAGCTCGTCAGGGGTCTTGGTCCAGTTCGGAACGTCCTTGCCGCAGACCGAGGCGTCAGCGGACCCATCCGACACCTTGGTGACCTGGTAGGTCGCCGAGGCTCCGCAAGTCACCTTGGACGCCTTGCCGGTGGGGAAGCCGATCTCCTGGTAGAAGCAGTCGCCCTCCTTCGCGTTCAGCGTCAGGCACAGCTGGCTGCGCGATCGGCGGCTGCCGACCTGGACGTATCCGTTGGTGACGTCGTCGCAGCGGCTCGCCTTCTTGATCACCTTGTAGGCGGCCTGCGGGGTGGTGCATGCGACGATGTGGAAGTCGTCCCGGACGGTCTTGCCACCCCTTCCGAGCGCTTCGAGGCAGGACCCGACCTGGGCGTTGCTCGGATCGTCCTCAGGGGCGCAGCCCGCGGCCACGGCGATCAGGAGCACGCAGGCAAGTCCTGTGGTGAGGCGGGCCACAGGACGGTGGCGATCACTCGTGGTGCCGGTCATGGCACGGCAGCCTAGGCCAGTTCGCCGGACACTCCCCCTCATTTGCGGATTCGTCGAAGCGTCCGGCGAAGGCCTGCGCCTCCCGCCTCGTCTCCGGCGAGCTGGTGAACACCGAGTTCTGCCGACACCATCCCGACCGGCATGGCCACCCCGCCGTCAGCGGTGTGCGGCGAAGGGGTCGGCGGCCAGGCGGCGGAACTCCTGGGCGGCCTGCCAGGCGGCACGCGCGTACGGCTCCGGGCGGTGACCAGCCAGGATGGCGTCGGCCAGAGCGTGGAGCCGCACCGGCGAGAACAGGCTGCGCGTGGCGGGGTCGTCGAGCTGAAGGCTGACCACATGACCGGTGCGCGGATCCTGGACCCGGAGCCGAGGGATCAGCCGCCCCGTCGGCGCCGAACCGGCGTTTCCTGCGAAGGACCGCTCGACGACCGAGTCGATCGTGATCAGTGCGGCCTCGGCGAGATCACAACGGCGCGTGGTGAAGGCGGAGCGCACCACCAGCACCGTGCCGTCGAGCCAGGCGGCCGCGCGCAGAATGTCCAGCAGCAGAAAGCCCAGGGAGGCGACGCACAGGAGCGCGACCCCGGCGCAGAGGATGCCCAGCACCGCGGCCAGCCAGCCGGACAGGATGGTGGCGATCCAACCCATGACGAGGAGCAGGAACAGCACCAGGACGCTGGAACACCCGATCAGCGCCTTGAGGCCCCACGAGCGCCCGCCGTGCAGCCGGACGCGCTGCTGACGGCCCATGCCCTCGCTCGACGTCACCTCGGCGAACTCTCCTCAAAGGTAGCCATCGCCTCAACCTACCCGGACTCGACCTGCACGGCCGTGCCGCTCACCAGAACACGGCGGCCGGGAACCCGCCGCGAGCACCACGGCTACGTGAGTACGGCGCGGCAGGCGGGTTCAGGTCGTGGCCGAGTTCTGCAGGCCATCGCGCGGCCAGGTCCTCGCGACGGCGCAGAAGGAGCAGCGCCGCCTCGGTGGAGACGCCCGCCCAGGCCCATCGAGAGTCTCCCGCACCTTGGGCGCGGGGTCTTCGCTGTGGTGAGGGCCGTCGAGCGTGCTCGACGATTGCTGAGGATCAGTCGTCGTAGTCGCGCTTGAACTTCACGATCTTGCCGTTCTTCAGCGACACGTAGACGTCGTACTCCCAGTTGCCCTTGCGGAGTTCGACCTTGCACACCCGGTGGCCGTGCTCCCACTCGCGTTCGGTGTCGGTGACGTGCGCGCCGGGCGCCTTCTTCTTGGCGATCTTGACAGCCGTGGTGCAGTTGATGGCGGTGGCGTCGGTGAGGGCCGTTTGCGGGGCGGCGGCCAGGGCGGATGTGGTGCCGCCCGCCAGCACGACTAAGGTTCCGATTCCCGCGGTGATGATCTTGCTGCGTGTGTTCATGGCCCCAGGTTGCCGATTTCGGTGATAGCGCCGCGCTAGCTAATCGTTAAGGGCGAGATAAGGTGCGGTCGTCTTCGGCCGACCCGCGCCGGTCACGCACCGCCTGGCTCGGCGATCCGCTCCCACATCGACTTCATCTCGGCGAACCCCTGCTCCATGACCCCCACCATGGCCTTCCTGGCCCGCTCTCCGTCGCGCCGCTGGATCGCCTGAGCCACGTCGGTGTGCAGCTGCAAAGCCCGCTCGTCCGGGTAATGAGGCATCAGGTGGTAGTGGTGACGGCCGGCGAGCACCTCGGCGACGATCAGTTGCAGTTCCGCGAACATCTCGTTGCCGGACGCGGCCAGCACCCGTCGGTGAAAGTCGATGTCCAGGCTGAGGAAGCGCGCCTCGTCACCGGCCTTCCCCGCGGCCCACAACTTGGCCCCGAGCCCGACCAACTCGCTCGCCTCGTCGTCGTCGATCCGCTCGGCGGCCAACATGGCGGCGTGCGGCTCGATCGCGGTCCGCAGCTCGCTGATCGAGCGCATCTGCGCCATCCGCCCGTCCGAGGCGAGCCGCCAGCGAATCACCTGCGGATCGAAGACCTTCCACGCCCGGGCGGGCTGGATCATGATCCCGACCCGGCGCCGGGTCTCGACGAGCCCCATGGAGGCGAGCACTCGCAGCACTTCACGGATCACCGAGCGGGAGACCTGGTAGCGGTCGACCAGGTCTTCGATGCTCAGGACGGAACCGGCGGCCACGTCTCCGCTGCAGACGGCGGTGCCGAGGTGGTCGAGGACGCGTGCGTGCAGCCCAGCCTCAGCGGGAGCGTGCCGGGTGGGGGCACCCCGGGAGAAGGACTGGATCACACGATAAAGCATATCAGTTGGAGGTCGGCTCTTGAATAAATCAGCTTTTTTGTCCTAACATCCCGGCATTAAGCCGACGTTACGAGAGTGTGGCGCTCTTCAGGGGGACGGCGACCATGACAGAAAGGCGAGATGGCGTGCGACGTCGATCGATAATCGGTACATCTCTGGCCATGGTTGTGGCCATGGGCCTGTCCGCCTGCGGTGGCGGCGACGGGGGCGACGGCGCCTCCACGACAGTGCGGGTCACCCTGGCCAACCACGTATGGACCGACAACGTCAAGCAGGCGCTGCCCGAGTTCGAGAAGCAGACCGGGCTCAAGGTCGAGATCACCCAGCTCGGCGAGGACCAGCTCTCGGACCAGTACAACGTCAAGCTGAACGCCGGCTCGTCCGACATCGACGTGATGATGTACCGCCCCCTGCAGGAGGGGAAGCTCTTCGCCAAGAACAAGTACCTGGCCGACCTGTCCGCCCAGGTCAAGTCCGCGGCCTGGGACTTCTCCGACTTCCAGGGCGGCCCGGTAGAGGCCACCGCGTACGAGGGCAAGCCGGTCGGTGTCCCGATCATCACCGAGCAGGAGGTCCTCTACTACCGCAAGGACCTGCTCGATGAGGCCGGCCTGAGCGCCCCGCCGAAGACCCTCGACGAGCTGAAGGCCGCCGCCGCCAAGGTCAAGGCGGCCGAGCCGGATGTCGCCGGCTTCGTCGCCCGTACCGGCAAGTCGGCGGCGGTCACCCAGTTCTCCAGCTTCCTCTACAGCTTCGGCGGCGACTTCGTCGACAGCGGTGGCAAGGCCGCGGTCAGCAGCGACGCGGCCAAGCAGGCATACGCACTCTACGGCGGGCTGATCAAGGACTCCGGCCCGGCGAACGTCAGCACCGACATGGGCTGGCCCGAGGCGATGGCCATCTTCACCCAGGGCAAGGCCGCCTTCTACACCGAGGCGAACTCCCTCTACAAGAACGCCACCGACCCGGCCAAGTCCAAGGTCTCGGACCAGGTCGGCTTCGCGCCGTTCCCGGCGGGCCCGGCCGGTTCGAAGCCGTACAACATCCCGTCGTGGGCACTGGGCATCAACGCCGGCTCCGAGAACACGGACAACGCCTGGAAGTTCATCGAGTGGGCCACCAGCAAGGAGCAGACGCTCGCTCAGCAGAAGTCCGGCGTGCCGGGCGCCCGCAGCTCTGTCTGGGCCGACCCGGAGGGCATCTCGACCTTCCCGGAGGACCTGGCGGAGGCCATCGAGGCCAGCACCAAGGCGGGGGTGGGTCATGACCGGCCGCTGGTCGTGAAGGTCGCCGAGGCCCGCGAGATCGTCGGACAGCCGCTCGTCGACGCGATCACCGGCAAGGACGCCGGAGCGGCCGCGGACACGGCCAACGCCATGTTCCAGAAGTTCCTGGACGACGAGGCCAGGTAAGCGGCACACGCGGGTGGCGGGACAGAGCGCCCGTCTCCCGCGTACCCCGCAGGCCCGCCCATCCCTGGAGACCTCATGGCAACGATCACCACCAAGCCGCCGCGCAGCACCCCCGCCGCCCCCGATACGCCGGGCTGGGTGCGCTGGGTCAATGACCACCGCAAATGGCTCTTCGCCGCGCCCGCGATGACCTTCGTCGCCGCGCTGCTCGTGTTCCCGCTGGCCTGGACCGCCTATCTCAGCCTGACCGACGCCGAGGGGTCCGTTCGCGCGGAGAGCGAGTTCGTGGGGTTGGCGAACTACCTGGACGTCCTCTCTGACACCGACCGGTTCTGGCCCGCCGTGGGACGGACGGCCACCTTCACCGTCGTCGCGCTGCTGTTCGAGGTGGTCCTCGGGATGGCGATCGCTCTCCTGCTCTGGCGGCCGTTCAAGGGGCAGAGGTGGGTCCGGGTCGCCATCCTGCTGCCGCTCGTCGCCACCCCGGTGGCAGTCGGCATGATGTGGCGGCTCATCTTCGACCCGAACATCGGCCTGGCCAACCAGGTCCTGGGCTGGTTCGGCATCGGGCCACAGCCGTGGCTCGCCGGCCAGTACTCGGCGCTGCCCACCACGATCTTCATCGACGTGTGGCAGTGGACGCCGATGGTCGTGCTGATCCTGCTCGCCGGGCTCACCTCGCTGTCGGACGAGCCGCAGGAAGCGGCGCGCATCGACGGCGCCAGCACGTGGCAGCGTTTCCGGCACGTCACGCTGCCGCTGCTGATGCCCACGCTGACCGTGGCGATCCTGCTGCGCGGCATCGACGCGCTGAAGACCTTCGACATCCTCTACGCCACCAAGGGCCGTGGCGGCGGTTCGTTCCACGAGGTGGAGACCCTCAACGTGTACGCCTACGGCCTCAGCTTCGACTACAACGAGTACGGCGTCTCCTCCACCGTGCTCATCATCTTCTTCCTGATCATCATTGGGGCGATGTGGGCCCTGACCGCCCGGCGCAAGGAGGCGCAGCGATGAAGCCCCGGCCCGCGTACCGGATGTTCCGGGTGGTGGCGCTCACCTTCGTGATGCTCATGCTGCTCGCGCCGCTGATCTGGATGATCGCCGCGTCGTTCAAGACCAACGTCGACATCTACGACCCGGGCAAGGCGCTGGCGTTCTCGCCCACCATGGACAACTACGCCAAGGTGCTCCAGCAGGCGAACTACGTCGAGTTCATCGTCAACAGCCTCTGGGTGGCGTTCGCCGCCACCGTGGCGTCGTTGATCCTCGGCCTGCCGGCCGCGTACTCGATGAGCCGGTTCAACATGAAGAAGTCCGCGCTGGTGGTGCTGATGGCCCGGGTCATCCCCGGCGTCTCGCTCCTGGTGCCCTGGTATTACGTCTTCTCCAACCTGAAGATGGTCGGGGGCTTCGGTGTGCTGATCATCAGCCACATGTTCGTCTCGCTGCCGCTGGTGGTCTACATCATGATGGGCTACTTCGACAGCCTGCCCGAGGACCTGGAGGAGGCGGCGCTGGTCGACGGGCTGACCCACATCGGCGCGTTCCGCCGCATCACCCTGCCTCTGTCCGTGCCGGGTATCGCCACCGCCGGGATCCTGTCCTTCATCTTCTCCTGGAACAACTTCATGTTCGCGCTCGTGCTCTCCGACGCGGACACCAAGACGCTGCCCGTGGCGATCTTCGACTTCGTCGGCTACGCCAGCATCGACTGGGGCGGCCTGATGGCCGCGACCACCGTGGTCACCCTGCCGATCATGCTGATCGCCCTGTTCGTGCAGAAGTACGTGGTCTCAGGCCTCACCGCCGGCGCGACCAAGGGCTGACCGGCATGACGACCTTCGCCCAGACGTCGCAAACGGCAGCCACCACGCCGAAAGCACGCGCAGCCGGCGAACGCCAGGGCAGGCCGGTGTGATGGAGTTTCGTGCGGATGGTCAGTGCGTGGACGGCGACAGGTGGGCGCGTTCTCCCTGAGCACCGATGCATGGGAGGGCCCCTTCGGCGGGCCGATCGCGCACGGGCACCTCACGCTCTCGCTGGTGCCGCACCTCCTCACCATGGCGCCCTCCTGGAACGGGCCACGGAGCCCGGTCGGCAGCCGGGGGGCCGACCACGTCAAGCTCTTCGACGGGGCTGAACGATAACGATTAGCTGTGAACCCTGCTCCCGATGCGCCTCTCACGCGCGACCCATGGAACCCTCAAGGCGGCATGACGATGGCAAGGATCGGATGGGGATCGGTGGTATCGACTAACGGGGGATCGACTTGGCGGCGGCTCGGCCGGCTGACAGCCTCGGCCGCGGTGGTCACCGCCATGGCGCTGGCCGCGGCGAGCTGCGGGGTCGCCGACCCGGACGAGCCGGGGGTGCCTGTCGTGCGGCAGTCCTCGGCCGCGCCGCAGGCGGCGACCGAGAGCGAGATCGGCGTACCCCCTGCGGTGGACCCCGGGTGGCCGCGCTGGGGGTTCACGCATACGGGTGTCAGCGCCAACAACATCACCCCGCGGTTCGAGCGGGACGTGGCCCGGTCGCTGGCCCGGACACCGATGTTGCAGAACCAGCACATCATGGGGTTCGGCGCGCTCAACCCGGAGCCGTACCCGGGGCAGTACTTCTGGGAGGACCTCGACAGCCGGCTGAACCTGATGCAGGAGTCCGGCGGCACGCAGATCATCACGCTCTGCTGCGCCCCCGACTGGATGAAGGGCGGCCCAGAAGGCCCGACCGAGGAGTCGGCGTGGGACGAGCACCTGGAGGACGCCCCCTACCCCGAGCACTACGACGACTTCGCCAGGCTGGCGGCGACCGTCGCCAGCAAGTACAAGGACGTCAAATACTTCATGGTCTGGAACGAGTTCAAGGGCTTCTGGAAGGACCACTCCAAGCCCGCGAACTTCAAGGGCTACACGGAGTTGTACAACAAGGTCTACGACGCGGTGAAGGCGGTCCGGCCCGACGCCAAGATCGGCGGCCCGTACCTCGGCTTCGACAGCAACAGCAGCGGCGAGTCCGAACTGCGGGGGCCGTGGGGAGTGGTGAACCAGAACGCCATCGACGCCTTCGAGTACTGGTTCAAGAACAAGAAGGGCGCCGACTTCATCGTGGTCGACGGCGCCTCGCCCACCGACGCGCATGAGTTGCTGCCCGACGAGTTCGGGGCGCTGGCCAAGTTCGGCGCGGTGACCAAGTGGCTGCGCGAGAAGACCGGCGACCTGCCGGTCTGGTGGTCGGAGTGGTATTTCGTGCCCGAGGACGGCACCACCTGGCCGGAGAACAAGCGGCTCGCGGTCCAGGCCGCCTCGATGATCGAGTTCGCCGAGAGCGGCGCCGCGACCGCGCTCTACTGGAACCCGCAGACCAAGGAAGGCCCCTGCGAGGGCTGCCTGTGGGACTCGCGGACCGGAGCGGAGATGCCGACGGGACAGCTGGTGAGCAACTTCACCAAGTGGTTCCCCGCCGACGTCAAGGTGGAGCAGGTCACCTCCTCCGACCCGGACGTCCGGGTGCTGGCGCAGCCGCAGCAGCTCCTGCTGGTCAACACGACGGATTCCGCGGTCACCACGACGGTGGACGGCAAGGAGTTCGCCCTCCAGCCGTATGAGATCAGGTGGAGCGGCCGGTAGCCTGCGCCGTGCCAGATAGCAAGACGGCCACCTCTGTGATGGCTGATCCCTCATTGTGTGATGAAACGATGACAATGCGGTTGACCACCGGATTCGTCTGATACGGATCATGCAACCGACGAACCCCTCCCCTGACTCCTCGTTTCCCCAAGTCACCACTGGCCGCCGCCGCGCCGGAGCGATCGTGGCCGTCGCGGTCGCGGCCACGCTGGCGGCCTGCGGCGTATCCACGACTGCCGCCCCCGGCGACGGACCGGCCGCGGCGGACGCGACGGCCCAGCACGCCGATCAGGCCGCAACCGGCGTCAAGGTTTTGTGGATGGGCGACTCCATCGCGGGCGCGGAAGCCCCGGCCCTGGATGCCGCGCTGAAGGCCAGCGGTGTGCGGTTCAAGAACGCCACCTCCGACGGCGGCGGCGGCAACATCGTCGCCGGTGATCACCCGGTGACGGCCATGGCGGCCAAGGACGCCTGGAAGAGGCTGAGGGAGAACCTCGCCTCCTTCCGGCCGACGCTGATCGCGTACCAGATCGCCACCTATGACTGGGGCACGCCCGGCCAGCAGTTGGCGGCCTACCAGAAGCTCTCCCGGACGGCGGAGGACGCCGGTGCCCAGCTCGTCCTGGTGTCCGCCCCGCCGTTCAAGATCGACGAATTCTTCGAGCCCCACGAGGGCGCGATCAAGAGCGCGCCCGCGATGGCCGCCAAGGTCGCTGACGTTCGCTACCTGGATGCCTCCGAGCTGTGGGGGAACGACTACGCCGCCGGCAGGGCCCAGCGTGCCAATGACGGGATCCACTCCTGCCAACAGGGGTCGGCGGCCTTCGCCACCTGGTTAGGCAACGCGCTACGACACGGCGGTACGCCGGTATCGGTGCTCGTCCAGGTTCGGGCCGATGCCGACCAGATCGCCGTCACCGTCTCCGACGACGGGCCCGGCATCCCCGCCGACCTGCTGCCCCACGTCTTCGACCGCTTCACCAAAGGTGACGTCGCCCGTACCCGCACCGATGCCAGCGGCCTGGGCCTGGCCATCGCCACCGAGAACGCGCGCCTGCACGGCGGCACTCTCACTGCGGCCAACGCCCCCCGCGGCGGAGCCATCCTGACCCTCACCCTGCCGCGGAACCCACCATGAGGAACGCCGGCACATCTCTACTCGCGGATGCCGATGCCCTCGACCGGCGGGGTGCGCATGAGCCGGCCGATCGGCAGCACCGTGGCGACCAGCGCGAGCACGACGGTTCCGCCGATGATGGTGACCCAGCCCAGGGCCGGGACGTACGGGATGGGCTCTCCGGCGATGGCGTTGACGATCGAGGAGAGGGTGACCGTTGCGATCGCGACGCCGATCGTGAGTGCCACGCCCAGTAGGGCGGCCTGTTCGGCGTGGGCCATCCGTCTCACCTGGCCGCGGGTCATCCCGACCAGGCGCAGCAGGGACAGCTCCCGGGTCCGGGCCAGGGCGGCCATGATCAGGGTGTTGGCGGCCGCGAGTACCGCGTACCCGACCAGCACGGCGACCAGCAGCTTGTTCAGCCAGGCGCTGATCGCCAGATCTTGGGCGAGTTCGCCGGTGAGCCGGTCCGTGCCGGTCACGGTGCTCGCCGGGTATTCACCCGCGAGCCTGGTCAGGGCGGTGCCGACGGCGGCACCTGGTGCGGTGCGGATCAGGACATGGTCGTCGAGACCGGTCACGGTGTGCCCGGCGAGTGTCTCGGTGTTCAGGGTGACCTCGCCGAACCCGAAGCCCCGGTCGTAGATGGCGACGACCCGCAAGGTGACCGGCGTGCCGTCACCGAGCCACAACCGCGCGTCGTCGCCGATCTCCCAGCCCGACGACTGCGCCCGTGACGCGGACACCGCCACGGTGGCGCCGTGCAGATCGGCGAGGCTTCCCGACCGTACTCCCAGGTCCATGGTCCGTTCCGCCCCCTGCGGATCGATGCCCTGCGCAACCACAGCCTGACCACCGAACTCCATGGGCACGACCACGGAAGTGCGGCGCACCCCGGTCGCGGCCAGCACCCCCGGGATCAGGCGGGCCTTCTCCGTGGCGGACACGGGCAGGCCGACGCGGCCGACCAGCGCGTGCTGGGCGAGTGTCCCGTCCTGGCTCTGGATCACCGTCTGGCGCTGCAGGTTGTCCTGCAGGAACCAGACGGTGCCGCCGAACCCGACGGACAGGACCAGCGCGGTCAGCACGGCGACCATTCCGCGCGCGTTCGCCCGCAGGTTCGCGGCGGCGAGGTACCCGCTGTCGCCCCAGACGGTTCGCAGGACCGGCGCGAGTAGCCGCGCGGCGGCCTGGTTGATCCACGGGGCCAGGAGCGCGACCGCCAGCACGAACGTGTACAGCATTCCCACCGCGGCGCCCATTGCGGTCTCACCGCTGGTGCTGCCGGTGAGGCCGATCATGCACACCGCGCCGACGAGGAGGGCCAGGCCGCAGACGCCCCGGACCTTGCCCCCCGTCGCGGGTTCGACGGCGGCCTCACCGAGCGCCTCGGTAGGCCGGATCCGGGTGGTGCGCGAGGCCGCGATCCAGGCGGACAGCAGCGCGACGGCGGCCACCGCGGCGATCACCGCCAGCGCGGACAGGACGCCGCCGCGCACCGTGAAGGTGTCGGGGACGAACCCGCGGGTCACGAGTTCGTCCCGGATCCAGGCGGTGGCGGCCAGTCCCGCCGGGACGCCCACCGCCACGGCGAGCAGGCTGAGCAGGCCCACCTCGCCGAGGATCAGGAGCCGCACCTGGCCCGGGGTCGCCGCGATCGCCCGCAGTAGGGCGAGGTCGCGGCGGCGGTGCCGGACCGACAGTCCGACCGTCGCGGCGATCACGAAGCCGATGATCATCGCGGCATAGCCACCGAACGCGCCACCGGCCTGCACGGCCAGGTCCCGTGCGGCGGCCGCCTCGGGCTGTTCCGCCAGCCCCCGCTCGGCGCCCGTGTACGTCTTCGCCCCCGCCTCGGCCGCGACCCGGCGCACCTCGGCGACCACCGCCGACCGATCGGCGCCCTGCGCGGCGAGGACGCCGATCGCGTCGAAGCGGCCACGGTGCGGGTCGAGCCGGGCCGCCTGCGCGTCGGTGAAGAACAGCACCGCTCCCGGCCCTCGCGTGCCGGCCGCCTCCACGACGCCGCTCACCCGGAACCGGTGAACGGCCCCACCGGTGACGATCTCCGTGGTGACACCGGGACGCAGCCGTCCGGCGGTGGCGAGCCGGGCGTCGACGGCGATCTCACCAGCGGACCGCGGCGCCGTGCCGGACACGATCCGGTACGGGGTGAGCGCCGCGCTCGCCCAGCCGTGGCCGGTGGCGGGCACGTTCGATGCCGCGACCGCGATCGAGTGATCTCCCACCGCGCTCGCCACACCGGGCACCTGGGCGAGCAGGCGGACCAGCGATTCCGGGACACCGCCGCGCTCGGGCAGCACCACCGTGGTGGACTCGCTCTCCCCGAACATCTCCGGCCCGGCCACCGTGAGGTCCCGTTGGGCGACGACGGCGGTCGCCTCGCCGTACCGCTCCGGCAGGCCCTGGTACTGCAGCCCCGATTCCACGAGAAGCGCGCACACTGTCAGGATCATGGCGCCGGCACTGAGCGCCATGAAGGTCGCCACGAAACCGCCTTTACGAAAGCGCAGCATCTGCGCGGCCAGTCGGAGCATGGTTCAGCCCTCCTGGCTCGCGACGGGCTGCCGGCGGCCGAGCTGCGCCAGCTGTTCGGCGATCCGCTGGACCCCGGGCTGCGGCATGTCCTGCACGATCCGGCCGTCGGCGAGGACCATGACCCGGTCGGCGTAGGACGCGGCGCCCGGATCATGGGTCACCATGATGACGGTCTGCCCGGACTCGTCGACCGCTGAGCGCAGCAGGGCCAGCACCTCCGCCGCGCTCTGTGTGTCGAGCGCCCCGGTCGGTTCGTCGCAGAAGATCACCTCGGGCCGGGTGACGAGTGCCCGGGCGATCGCCACCCGCTGCTGCTGGCCGCCGGAGAGCTGCGTCGGCCGGTGCCGGAGCCGATCCCCCAGGCCGACCCGTCCGACCACCTCGGTGAGCCATGCCGGGTCCGGTCGGCGGGCGGACAGCCGCGACGGCAGCAGGATGTTCTCCTCCACGGTGAGCGCACCCACCAGGTTGAACGCCTGGAACACGAAGCCGACCCGGCTGCGGCGCAGCTTGGTCAATTCGTTCTCGGACATCGACGACAGGTCGGTGGCGCCGATCCGGACCCGGCCCGAGGTGGGCCGGTCCAGGCCGGCCGCGCAGTGCAGCAGGGTGCTCTTGCCGGAGCCTGACGGCCCCATCACCGCCGTCATCGTCCCGCGGAAGAACCGGGCGTCGACATCGTTCAGGGCCACGACAGACTGACCGTCCCCGTACGTCTTGCTGACACGTTCGACGCTGACGGCGTCATCGGTCATGGTCATGGACATGGCGAGTACCTTCCACGGAGAGCCCTTTTCGACGGCTCCCGACCCTAGGTAGCTCACCGGGCCCGCAACAATGCAGCCAGTTACCCACGCGTGGTAGTGCAGGCGCTACCACGCGCTCCCCGGCCGTACGGCACCCGCTGCCGCCCGGCAAGCCGCAGGACCTGCACGGATGACGTCATCGGCAGGCGCAGGGCTACCATAGGCTCCATGTCGCAGCCAGCCCCGACACTCGCTCCCGGCTCAGTCGGCACGGTGGAGACGCAGTACCTCGACCTGCCGCAGCCGGTACGGCTCGACTGCGGGCGGGAGCTGCACCCGGTTCGCGTGGCGTACGAAACCTACGGTGCCCTCTCACCGCGGCGCGACAACGTCATCCTGGTGTGCCATGCGCTCAGCGGCGACGCCCATGCGGCGGGCTTCGCGAAGGCGCCGCCCGAGGAGAGCACGCGCGACGGGTTCGGATCCGAGGATCGCGACGGCGCGGGCCGCAAGGGACTCGGCTGGTGGGACGGGATGATCGGCCCCGGCAAGGCGTTCGACACCGACCGCTTCTTCGTCGTCTCCACGAACCTGCTCGGCGGCTGCCGCGGCACGACGGGTCCGTCGTCGATCGATCCGGCGACGGGCAAGCCGTACGGGTCGGACTTCCCCGTGATCACTGTCGCGGACATGGTACGAACCGAGCGCGCGTTACTTGACGCACTGGGCATCGAGCGGCTCGCGGCGGTGGCAGGGGGCTCGCTCGGCGGGATGCAGGCGCTCGAGTGGGCGATCCTGTTCCCTGACCAGGTCGATGCCGTCGTGTCGATCGCCAGCACGCACGCCCTCCACCCTCAGGGTGTGGCCTGGAACGCGATCGCGCGCGACGCGATCATGCGCGACCCGGCCTGGCAGGGCGGCCACTACCACGGCACGGGCCGCTCGCCCGATGCCGGCATGGGTGTGGCGCGGATGGTCGGCCACATCACGTACCTGTCCGCGCCCGCGCTGAGCGAGAAGTTCGGCCGGCGGCTGCAGTTCGCCGACGACATCCGCTACACGATCGACGAGCCGGAGTTCGAGGTGGAGAACTACCTGCGCCACCAGGCCGACTCGTTCGTCAAGCGCTTCGACGCCAACACCTACCTCTACACCTCGCGCGCGCTGACGTATTTCGATCTCGCACGGCAGCATGGCGGCGGATCGCTGGCGCAGGCGCTCGAAGGCGTTTCCGCGCGGACGCTGCTGATGGCGTTCAGTTCCGACTGGCTGTACCCGCCGTCCGCGTCGAAGGAGATCGAGGAGGCGCTTCGCGCCCTCGGCAAGCCGGTCGAGCTCCATGTGATCGAGGCGATGTACGGCCACGACTGCTTCTTACTGGAGGAAGCGCGGCAGACCCCCATCATCCGCCGGTTCCTGGCCCAAGGCGGGCCTGGATGACATCGAGGAAGAGACCTTCGTGACCGACCAGCCTTCCCGTACCGAACAAGCCCGCGCGTTCGGATTCGAGACACGGCAACTGCACGCCGGGCAACGACCCGACCCGAACACCGGCGCACGTGCGGTGCCGATCTTCCAGACGACCAGCTACGTGTTCGAAGACCCGGAATCCGCGGCGGCGTACTTCAATCTGCAGGAGTACGGGAACACCTACTCGCGGATCATGAACCCGACCGTCGCGGTGTTCGAGGAGCGAGTGGCGAACCTCGAGGGCGGCGCCGGCGCGGTGGCCTTCGCCAGCGGGATCGCCGCGCAGGCGGCCGCGCTCTTCACTCTGCTGCAGCCGGGCGACCACGTCGTCTCGTCCTCGGCGCTCTACGGCGGGACGGTGAACCAGCTCAAGCACCTGCTGCGCAAGATGAGCGTGGAGCTGACCTGGGTCGATCCCGACGACCCGGACGCGTGGCGGCAGGCGGTCCGCACGAACACCAAGGCATTCTTCGGCGAGACGATCGGCAACCCCGCCGGGAACGTGCTGGACATCGAGACCGTGGCGGCCATCGCGCACGAGCACGAGCTGCCGCTGATCGTGGACAACACGTTCGCGACGCCGTACCTGTGCCGCCCGATCGAATGGGGCGCCGACATCGTGATCCACTCGGCTACCAAGTTCATCGGCGGCCACGGCACGAGCATCGGCGGCGTCGTCGTCGAGGCCGGCACGTTCGACTGGTCCAACGGGCGTTTCCCCGTGGTCGCGGATCCGTCGCCGGCCTACCACGGCCTGCGATTCCACGAGACGTTCGGGTCGTACGGCTATCTGATGAAGCTCCGGGCCGAAACCCTGCGCGATCTCGGCGGCGCGCTCGCACCGCTCAACGCCTTCCTGTTCCTGCAGGGGCTCGAGACACTGTCGCTGCGGATGGAACGCCACGTCGAGAATGCGCGGGCGGTCGCGACGTTCCTCGAGTCGCACGAACTGGCGTCGAACGTGACCTACCCCGGCCTGCCCGGGAGCAGGTACCGGCCGCTCGTGGAGAAGTACTTGGCGCGCGGTGCCGGCGCGGTGTTCTCCTTCGACTGCGCCGGTGGCCGGTCCGGCGGGCAGGGCCTCATCGGCGGCGTGACGCTCTGGTCGCACCTGGCGAACGTCGGCGACGCGAAAAGCCTGATCATCCACCCCGCCAGCACGACGCATCGTCAGCTCGGCGACGACGAACTGCGGGCGGCCGGCGTCGGGCCAGGAACGGTGCGGCTGTCAGTCGGTACCGAGTCCGTCGAGGATCTGATCTGGGATCTGGAGCAGGGTTTCGCCCGCGTCGCCGCGACGATGGGCAAGAAGGTGGAGACGGTATGATCGATTTGGAGCGATACCAGGACCCGTTGACGATTCAGCGCGTGCTCCACAGCGCCAGGACGATCGCGATCGTGGGCCTGTCGAAGAACGAGCTACGAGCCAGCTACTTCGTCGGCTACTACCTCAAGCGGCACGGCTACCGGGTGATCCCGGTGAATCCCCGCGAACCGGAGATTCTCGGAGAGACCAGCTACGGGAGCCTCCTGGACGTACCCGTGCCGGTGGACGTTGTGAATGTCTTCCGCGCGCCGGACGCACTGCCGGGGATCGCGCGGGAGGCGGTGGAGATCCACGCCGGCGTCCTCTGGTGCCAGTTCGGCGTGATCAACGAGGAGGGCGCACGAATTGCCGAGGACGGCACCCTGACGGTGATCAAGGACCGCTGCATGAAGATCGAGCACGCGCGCTATGTGGGCCGGATGCACTGGCTCGGCTTCAACACGCAGCGCATCACGTCCGTCCGCGCCGGGCTCCAGTAGCCGACGAGGGGACGGAGACAGGTCCTGGCACACGGATGGCCGATCGCCACCGGCGTCACCGAGGACGCCCGCCGCCGCTTGATCGGTCGCCCGCTCGTCCATGACCGCCCGGTGGCAAGACGCCCTACCCAGTGGCGATGAACGGCGGGATCGTGTCTCCGACCGGCACACGAGCCCGTCGCGCTTCTTGGTCTGCTCGACGGGCGCGAGCGGACAGCTCGTCGCGCGGAACGACGGCCGCGGTACGCGAATCGAGAGCCTCCTCCACATGAGCGCGTTCCTTTGAGAACAGCCGTACCAGGTCGTGGAACCCATAGCGCGGGCAGCCAGTCGCATCCTGGTCGAGCGGCCTGGCGAGCTGCGCGTCCACAAGGTGCTCGCACAGCTTCTCCGCGATCGGGAGCGGCACCTCGGCGAGCGCGGCCACCGTCCAGGCGGCGAACCCGCCGGGCGGATCGAGCAGCCCCAGACGGCGGAAGGCGACCTTGGCCGCTTGAGGCAGAGCCCGGTAGCTCAGCTCGAAGCTGCCCCGCACCTCCAGCTCCGCATGACGCAGCTCGTCCAGGCGTCCCTGCTCGCTCTCCAGACGGGCCGCCATCCCCGACACCGTCCAGTCGCTCCTGGCCATCAGCTTGGCCGCGGCGATGCGCAGAGCCAAGGGCAGCCTGTCGCACAGCTCGCCGAGTTCGCGGGCGGCGGGCCGCTCTCTCGCCATCCGCTCTGCGCCCACCATCCGGCCCAGCAGCTCTTCGGCCTCCTGCGGGCTCAAGACGTCCAGGCCGACACAGCGAGCACCGTCCTGGGCGACGAGCCCTCCCAGCGGGGAGCGTGAGGTGATGACGACGCAGCAGGAGTCCGACCCCGCCAGCAGCGGGCGGACCTGCGCGGCCGAGGCCGCGTCGTCCAACACGATCAGCGCGCGCCGGCCTTCGAGCAGGCTGCGGAACAGCGCCGTGCGCTCGTCGAGCCCGGCCGGGATGCTTCTCTCCGGCAGGCCGAGTGCGCGTAGAAACCTGGCCAGCACGGCTTCGGGGCGTAGCGGGGGCGCATGGCGGGCGTGTCCGCGAAGGTCTGCGAACAGCTGTCCATCGGGAAACCGGTCGGCGACGCGATGCGCCCATGACACCGCCAGCCCGGTCTTGCCGACTCCGGCCATGCCGTACACAACGCAGAGCGGAAGTTCCCCGCTGCCGTCCTGCCGATCGAGCAGCGTGTCGAGCGCGCCGAGCTCCCTCCGCCGGCCGGTGAAGGCCGACACCGCGGGGGGCAGCTGGGCCGGCCGGACTCCCGAGCCCGCCTGCCATGTGCCTGACTCGCCGCCCGCAGCCCTTGCGGGCCGTGCCCCGGCACCGGCCCACCGTACGCCTGGTTCGTCGCGCAGGATCGCCGCGTGCATGTCACGCAGCACATGCCCCGGCTCCAGTCCAAGCTCCTCTACCAGTACGGCCCGGCCCTGGTCGTAGACCTCCAAAGCCTCTGCCTGGCGTCCTGACCGGTGGAGTGCGAGCATGAGCTGCGCGCGGATCCGCTCACGCAGCGGGTGCTCGGCCACCGATACACCGAGCACGCCCACCAGCTCACGATGCCTGCCGAGATCCAGCTCCGCCTCGGCCCAATCCTCCAGCACACTCAGCCGCAGCTCCTCCCATCGGGAGGCGACCGCACGCAACGGCCGGGTGCTGATCCCCGCGAGGACCTGCCCACGCCACAGCCCGAGCGTCTCACGCAGCAGCGCGGCCTTCCAGGCGAGCGGCGCCTGACGTGCCTGTGCGAGATTCACCTCCGCCTGGTGGGCGTCGAGATCGGCGGTACGTATCCGATAGCCGCACGCCACGGTCTCGATCAAGTCGGGATCGCCGCCGGCGGTACGGAATGCCTTGCGCAGGGTGGACACGGCGATCATCACCTGGTTTCGTCCTGAAGCTGGGGGCTCGTCCTCCCATATCTGGTCGATGAGCCGCTCAATGGGCACAATCTGCCCGTCGGCCAGGAGCAGCGCCGCGAGCGCGGCCCGTGCCCGTGGCCCGCCCAAATGGACCGGCCGGCCGCCAACAGTCACAATCAGCGGGCCCAGGATGCCGAACCAGGTCTCTGACCTCATCCCGGCCCGTGCCATGGGTGAAGCGATGATTTCGTGCATGACGACGATCCCCCTGATGCGGACCCTGTAAGCAGCGATACGACACGCCTCGCAGCGGGCCCTCCCCATCACTGCCGTGATGGTCCCTGTCTCCCCCGGTCAGGCCTCTGTAGCCAGTGAAGGTCACAACGCCGAGCGCTCGTCGATAGAACAATGGGACCCTGTGAACGACCGCTGGATCCAGCCGAAGGAGCCGTTCCCCACCTCGTACAAGCTGCTCAAGTTACGCCAGCGGGCAGAATCACCTGCCGACCATGGCTGCCCCGTGCATTGACCGCGCGGGCCGTCACCGGCGAACGGCGGTCAGCACCACTCGCACTCACCCGCCTGGATGCTGACAGGCGCCTGCTGGTGAGAGTCGATGTGAGTGGCGGCCCCCACGCCCGCGCCAGAGATCGCCGAGAGCGCCAGTAGAAGAGCCGCGAGCTTTCGCTTGAGCATCTGAGTATTTCCTTCCTGGTGTCCGTGGTCAGTAAGTATGCTGCCAGAGCGCGATTTCAGTCCGTTTACAGAGATCGAGGAGGCGTTCGTCACCCTGGCGGGCAGCGTGTACCGGGGGGATACGTATGGTTCAACAGAACGAACCGGTCATGCCGACGATCCGCATTCTCGGGCCTTTGGAGGTCAGGATCGCGGGGCACGAGGTGACCGTTCCCGGGCGCAACGGTCCCTGGCTGTTGGCGGGGCTGGCACTCGGACTCGGCCGTCCAGTGCCGGAAGATCGGCTGACCGAGTGGGTGTGGGGGCCGGCAGGGGCGAGCGTGGGCGCATTGCGCACGGGGATCTCCCGCATCCGCACATGGCTGCGCGACCAAATGTCG
This sequence comes from Nonomuraea cypriaca, assembly GCF_015645445.1. Taxonomy (GTDB): domain Bacteria; phylum Actinomycetota; class Actinomycetes; order Streptosporangiales; family Streptosporangiaceae; genus Nonomuraea; species Nonomuraea cypriaca. The sequence continues at coordinate 109,501 of NZ_JADOGI010000003.1, forward strand.
CTGCCCGACGCCATCGAGCTGACCGCTCACGGCTACCGGCTCAACATCGCGCGCGTCCGGCTGGACGCCGCGCGGTTCATGGAACTGACCGAGACGGCGGTGGCCGAGCGTGACCCCGCGCGTCGGCTCGATCTGTTCCAGCAGGCGTTGGCGGAGTGGCGGGCCCCTGTGCTGCTCGGCGCTCCCGAGGGACTACGCGCTTGCCCCGAGGCGCACCGGCTGGACACGGCGCAGCTGACGTGCGTGATGAACCTGGCAGACCTCGCGCTCGTCCTCGACCGGCCGCAGGAGGCCGTCGATCAGGTGGTGCACCTGGCCGGGCGGCATCCTTATGACGAGCGGCTGCACGCGCGCCTCATCACCGTTCTCGGCGCGTCCGGTCGTCGGGCGCAGGCGCTGCGCTGGTTCGAGGCCACCAGGAGGAGGCTCGCTGACGAGCTCGGGATCGATCCTTCGCCTGAGCTCCGTGACGCCCACGCCGCGCTACTGGCGGAGGAGGCACGCGCCAGCGGCCAGGGGACGGCCCGCCCGGCGGTACCGAACATGCTCCCGCCGGACGTGACGGACTTCACCGGGCGCGAGAGGATCCGGCAGGAGCTGCGGCGCTACCTGTGTGACGCGAGCAGGAACACCGTGTCGATCGCGGCGGTCTCGGGTATGGGAGGCATCGGCAAGACCGCGCTCGCCCTGCATCTGGCGTACGAGATCCGCGCCCAGTTTCCCGGCGGGCAGCTGTACATGGACCTGCACGGCACGGGGACACGGACCGAGCCAGTCGATCCGACCGAAGTGCTCAGCCGGTTCCTGCGGATCCTGGGCGTGGGCGGCGACTCGATCCCGCCGACCCTCGACGAGCGAGCCGAGCTGTTCCGCACGCTGATGTCCGATCGCCGGGCACTGATCATCCTGGACAACGCAACCGACGCGGCCCACGTCATGCCGGTACTCCCGGGAAGCCCGTCCTGCGCCGTCATCATCACCAGCCGCAGGTCCCTGGGGGCGCTCGCCGGAGCCTGGCATGTGGATCTCGACGTGCTGAGCCCGTCGCAGGCCACGACATTGCTGGAGCGGATCGTGGGTAAGGAGCGGCTGGCCCGAGATCCCGCCGCGGCCCGGGAGTTGCCGTCTCTGTGCGGCTACCTCCCGCTGGCCCTGCGCATCGCCGGCGCCCGCCTGGCGGCCAAGCGACACTGGACCACCACCACGCTGGTGGCGCATCTCAGCGACGAGCGGCGCAGGCTGGACGAGTTCGCCTACGGGCCGCTGCATGTGCGTGCCGTCTTCGCACTCAGCTACCAGGGCCTGGAGCCGGAGGAGCAGCGCGCCTTCCGGCGGCTGGGGCTCATCGAGGTCACCAGCTTCGCCTCGTGGGCGGCCGCCGCGCTCCTCGATGTCGACGTTCCCGAAGCGGACAGGTTACTCGAAACCCTGGTTGACGCCCAGTTGCTGCAGGTCGCCGCGAACGACTCGGCCGGGCGGACGCGCTACCTCTTCCACGATCTGGTACGGCTGTTCTCGCGGGAGATGGGTGAGGCCGAGGACCCGGCCCAGGTGCGCAAGGACGCTGTCGAACGCATGCTGAGCTGCCTGCTGTCGGTCAGCAGAGGGGCTTACAGCGCGCTGTACGGCGGCGAACACCAGATCGTACGCGGTTCTCCCAAGCGCTGGCGCCTGCCCGCCGACTACGTGGAGGAACTGGTCGCCGATCCGGTGGAGTGGTTCGAGACCGAGCGGCTGACCATCGTCAACGCGGTGCACCTGGCCGCGAGCGCCGGCCACGAGGACCTCTCCTGGGACCTGGCCTGTACGACCTCGATCTTCTTCTCGCTTCTGAAGTACCTCGACGACCAGCACACGACACTCGAGACCGGCTACGCGGCGGCCGAGCGGGCGGGCGATGTCCGCGGTATGGCGGCGGTGCTCCAGCGGCGCGGGATGCTCCACGTGGACAAGGCGCTCTACGACCTGGGGACAGCCGATTACGACCGCTCGCTGGAGCTGTTCCAGGAAGCGGGTGACGTCCACGGCCAAGGCATCGCCCGGACCTACCTGGCGATGGTCGATCGTTTCGTGGGCCGCTTCGACCAGGCCATGGGCCGCTACGAACAGGCGCTGGAGGAGCTGAGAGAGGCGGGCGACCTGGGCACCGAGGCGTTTGTCCTGCGCAATATAGCCCAGATCCACCTCGACCAGGACCGGCTCCAGCTCGCCAGGGTCAACTTCGAAGCCGCCCTGGCGATCTACGAGCCGCTGAACACCCCGCGCGGCCTCGCGCAGACCCTCTACTGGCTGGGCAGCCTCGATCTGCGAGAGAAGAGGTACGGCGAAGCCCGCGACGCCTTCACCAGAACCCTGACCAGCGCACGCACGATCGGAGACCGCGTAGGAGAGTCCCTGGCTCTGCACGGCCTGGGAGAGTCGAGCATGCGGCAAGGACTGCTGGAGGAGGCCGAGGCCGCCCTGACCCAGGCCGTGGACATCACTCAGAGTCTCAAGAGCCGGCTCATCCAGGCCCGCGTGAGAACGTCGCTCGGCGAGCTCTACCACGTGGCCGGCCGAACCGCGGAAGCCGCCGCCCAACTGGAGACCGCCGTGGAGATCGCCAAGACCATCGGCACCAAACCCATCGAGGAACGAGCCGCGGAACTCCTGGATGAGGTTCGTAGCACGATTGACTGAGTTCTTTCCATTCGTCCCAGGCCTGGCCCCACCGTGACACACCCCCACCCCCGTGGAGCCGATCACACCATTCTCCCCACCGGAGCGTTTGTTCGTCACTTGTTTTGTTCGCCGGGCACCACCGACAGCGAACAGGCATTCCTGCGATAGACAGACGACCGACCGCTGCAAATTCCGGTTCAAGGAGGACCGATTCACATGGAGAACTCTCACCGGCGGCGTCCGCGATCAGGAACCCGACTCCGGGCTACCTGCCTGGCGCTGCTCGGAGCCGCATCCATCGCAACCCCGCTGATCGCGTCCCCGGCCAACGCCGTGTCCGCCCCCGCTCGTCTGGCGCTTTCTGCGACGTCAACCTTCGTCGCGTACTCGGGGTCGAGCTTCAGCGGAGACTCGGAAGGCATCCAGGGCTGTGGGCTCCACACCATCAGCTACCACGGGTCCTACAAGTGGTACGCGAATGGGCAGAGCGGGCACCTGTTCAACAATTCCACAGGCAGTGGCGTCCCCCACACCCGGCTCGCCTCGGACGACAACGCGGAATCCGGGAGCGGCTTCGCGTGGGGAAGCATTTTGATCGTCTGCTGATCCCTGACCTGTACCCGCAAGGGGAAGGACTCGAGGCCACCTCGGCATGTCGTTGTCTCATGCCGAGTTCTCTGTCTCATCCACGCATGTAGCTCACCTGGCGCGGCAAACCCGGCAGGAACCGGGGTTGCCGCGCCAGGCGTGGTCACGGTGCGCGGTCGACGATGCGGAAGGCGTGGACCAGGTCGTGGGTGCCGGGGCCGGGAGTCAGGAGGTTGAGGCCGAGCAGGCGTTCTGCGGTGCGCAGGCGGGCCCGTACCGTGGCGCGGCTGATGCCGAGGACTCGGGCGGTCCGCTGGGCGTCCGTGTCGGCCTCGACCCAGGCTCGCAGCGTCTCCACGACGGCGCGGTCGTCATGGAGGGGTTTGAGGAAGGCGCGGGCCCAGCCGACTGCCTCCTCGGTGGTGAGCAGGCCGTCCAGCGAGGGCACCGGCGTGACCTCGCCGACCGGCGGCGGAACGTCGCCGACGGCCAGGGCCAGGGCGAGTTCGGCACGGTCGTGTGCCCTGTGCAGGTCCAGGCCGAGGGCCTGCTCGACCTGACGCAGGTGAGAGGTGACCGTGTTGCGGCTGATGCCGAGCAGCCGCGCCACTCCGGAGCGGGGGAAGGCCAGGGCGAGGCGGGCCACGTCGTGGGTGAGCCGGGGCGCCGAGCCGATCGGCCGCAGGGTTGCCCCGGCCCAGGCGAGCGCCGGCCGCCGGGGGAGCACCCTGGCCAGTGACGCGTGGCCCTGGTAGGTGGCGACCCGTCCCGGCAGCTGACGCGCGACGGCCAGAGCGTGCCGGGCCTGGTCGTACGCCTCCGCCGTCGCCGCCAAGGGGTGCGGGACGCTGATGCCGAGCTCGTAGCCCGGGTTGTCGCGCACCAGCGCCGACACGAGCGCGCTCAGGTCACCGTGCTCTTGCGCCTCGTCCTCGGGGACGAGACAGATGAGGTGGTCGTCGTAGACCGGGCAGCGCACCATCAGGCCCCTGCCGTGATAGCCCAGCTCGTCCTGGTACGTGTCGGCCAGCCGGACACGGTCCTGCGGCGGGCACCGTAACAAGTGCACGCGCACGGCATCGGCCTCCAGCAACGGAGGGACGGACCCGGCCGTCATCCGGCGGGCCATGGTGACGTCGGCCGCCATCAGCGCCATGAAGATCGCCAGCCGGTGCCGTTCCGCCATCCACTGGTAGCGGCCGGCGAGGTCGTCGGCGTGCCGCAGCCGCCGCACGACGTCCAGCACGACGCCGGCGTGGGAGGCGAGCGCGCTCGCCTCGCGGGTGAGCGGCGACGCGCCCGCCACCACCAGCACCGCGCGCGGCACGCGCCGGCCCAGCGCCTCACACTGCACCTGCAGGTCGCCCGCCCGCGTGGCGACGGCGCGCACCCGTCCGTCCGCCACCTGCGCCAGCACCAGCCGGAGCGCGGCGATCGTGCCGGGTGTGAGGCCCGCCGTCGACGCCTCCACCCTTCCGCGCTCGTCCACCACGGCGATGTGCGCGCCGGTCTGCCGCCGCAGCCAGTCGACGAGCCGCTGCGGAGTCAGGTCGGCGCCCTGGAACGCGAACAGCCTCAGCTGCCGCAGTAACTCGTCGAGCATTTACGGATTTCCTCGGCAGGCGACGACGTGAAGCTCTTTCACGCCAACGTCCTAGCACCAACCCACCGTGAAGACACACGTTTCCCCATAACGCGGGAACGCGGATTTCACCGTGCACCGTGCGCACCCGACCGTGCCCGGCTGAGCACTGTGCGCATTGCCCTGTTTCCGCCGCTGCTCTTACCGTCCTCTTTCGCCGGTGGTGATGAAACGGCAGTGCCGCTGACGGAGAGGGAAACTCATGGCCAGGACCTCTTTCAACGCCGCCGCCCTGGTGCCGGTCGTCCTGGCCGCGGCTTGCGGGGGCGGCGACCAGGCGGCGGCACCCCGACCCACGACGGCGCCCTCCACAACGGCACGGCCAGTCCGGAAAGGGCCGCACGGCCTTGCGGATCTCCCCTCGCGGCCGGGCGAAAGTCTGAGGTGATCGAGCGATGTCCGACAGCCTGATACTCCGATCGGACGAGACCGCCGACGTCGTCGACTCGACCAACGAGGTCCGAGACCACGTCGTCCGTACGCTGGCCGGCTACATCGAACTGTCGGCCACCATGCGCGAATTCGAGGACGCGTTCAGCACGCAGGTCCTGCACAAAGCCCACCGGCTGCACGAGCTGATCGAGGAGCGCAGGCGCCTGGAAGGCGAGTGCGAACGCATCAGGAAGACGATCGAGCGCGGCGGCTACTCCCGCGCCGAGGAGCTCGAGAACGACGTGCGCGCGGTGCTCGCGCCGCCCGGCGACGAGGACGAGGCAGGCGGCGGGCCACCGATCGCCGACAGGCCGCCCGCCGACCTCGATGACGATCTCGACGCCGCCATGAAGGAGGGGATCGTCCGGGCGTTCAAACACGTCGTCCTGCCCCGTGTGCATGCGGACACCTCGGACACCCCGTACTCGATTTTCGAGGTGGCCTACTCCGCGTACAAATCCCAGGATTACGTGATCATGGAGGCTTTCGTCATTCAGTACCGCGGTGCGGTCGGCCCGTCGGGGAAGAGCGGTGTGCTCCTGACACGCGCGCAGTTGGTGAGCCGCCTGGCGGAATACCGGGCGGCCGCTCAGCGGCTGGACGCCCGTTACCAGGCGTTGCGCCGGAACACCACTGAGGAGGAACTGCGCGCCCCGGAGCAGACCCTCCTGAGGATGCGCGGGCAGAACGAGAAGTTCCGGCAGGCCATCCTCGCGGAGAACGAGCGCCTGCGCGAACTCCGCCTGCGCCTCCAGGCCCTGGCCGAAGGGACGGTCCGATGAAGGGATTCCTGCGGAGACGCTCCTCCGTCCCGGCCGAGCGCGGCAACGTACGCGAGCTCATGCGCCGGTTCCTCGCCGAGGACGACGATGACGACGCGCTGGAGTGGGACGCGCTGACCACCGAGCACGGCCTGCCGCACACCTGGATCTACGACGTGTTCCAGGACACCTCGGGCCGCATGTGGGTCGGCACCTGGGGCGGCGGCCTCGCCGTACACGAGCGGGACCGCTGGCGGGTGTTCACCCGCCGGCATGGGCTGGCCAGCGACGCGGTCACCTGCGTCAGACAGGACCGGCACGGCCGCATCTGGGCCGCCACCGACGCAGGACTGAACCGCCTGGAGGGCGACCGCTTCGTCGACGCCGGGCTGACCGGCAACAGCATCCTCACCTTGTGCTTCGACCGGCAGCACCACCTCTGGGCGGGCTGCTGGCGCGCGACACACACCGGCGGCGGCCTGTACAGGTTCGACGGCACGACGTGGCGGACGTTCTCCGTCCGGGACGGCGCGCCCGGCCTGGAGATTCTGAAGGTCTTCGAGGACTCGAAGGGTCGCATCTGGGCCGGCACGTACGACCACGGCCGGGGAGCGGGCGTCGGTTGCTGGGACGGGCGGCGCTGGCGGCGCTTCACCCGCCGCGACGGGCTGATCAACGACTGCGTGTACTCGATGTTCGAGGACCCCGAGGGCCGCATGTGGTTCGGCACCCTGGGCGGCGTCTCCATCTACGACGGCACCACCTGGCAGCGGCTGACCACACTGGACGGCCTGGTTGACGACCGCGTGTACGCGATGTCCATCGACGCCGACAAGAAGATGTGGTTCGGCACCGAGGGCGGGGTGAGCCGCTTCGACGGCACCACCTGGCAGTCGTTCACCCGCGACAGCGGCCTGGTGGAGAATCTGGTGCGCACCATCACCCAGGATCGCGACGGCACCCTGTGGTTCGGCACGTACCCCTATGCGAGGGGCAGGGGCGGCATCAGCCGCGCCCGCCGACGCCCTTCCGACCCCACCGCGCTCGCCGAGCGCGCACTGCGTTACCTGCCGCCCCGCCCGCAGCCCCCTGGACGGCTGGAGCGCTGAGGCGTGTCCCGCCTGTCAGGAGAACGCTCTACGATGTCGAGGACATCAGCTTCATCAAGCACGACCCCGACAGGCTCAACCTGCGAGACGATCACGCGCGCCGTTACCGGCACCGTCGACGTCGACTGTCCCGGCCGCCGGCACCTGTTCTTCTTCGTCCGCGTCAAGCCCCGCTACCAGGAATGACGTCGGCCGGAGCGAGCACCTCGCGCGGTAGACCACCAAGAGCCGCCGCAGGCACTCGATCGGGCCAACGCCGAACTGACCAAGTCGGGCGTGCCGGTCGACCTGACGCGGCTCAAGCCCGAACAGCTCGAGCCGCTCGTGGAACACCTCGACGAGTTGACCGTGGAGGTCGACGGGCCCGATCGCCAGGTGCGTGTCTTCTGCGAGTAGGCGCCGTCCCGTTGGACGGACCCCCGAGAGGACGCTGGAACACCCTCCCGAAGCCGCGAGTGGGAACGGCTGACCAACGCCTTCGATCGCGTCACGGGCGACGAGCCGTGACGACGGGCCCGCGATCCACGTGCGGGGGCTGGAGAAAGTCAGACAAGACGCTGCAGGTGCCGCGCGCTGCCGCGTCGGGAGGCGCGCCAGGCCGGCGGATGTCCCGGCGGCGATCAGGTCTGCCGCTGTGTCGTGTCAGCACGGCAACGGCCCGGTATCAGCGCGACCGGCGATGGTGGATGCCATGAACAGTTCAGCGATTGCGGCGCTCGTCGCCGCCGGCGCTCCCGCCGCGTCCGCGACGGCGAAGCCGAAGATCCAACTCGCGTTGACGCAGCCTGTCATCCCCTGAGGGGGCGGCGGGCTCGCTCACGAGCAGCGGTCAGGTCGCCCGCACCCACATGCTTACGCCCCCCGATCACACCTCAGCTATTCGGTGTTGCTAAGTACCGGTAGTCAGTGTTACTTTGTACCAGTAGTTAGCAATGCTGAGTAGCTGAGGGGGTGACGATGGGCAAGCAGTTGACGGAGATGCTCAAGGGAACGCTGGAGGGCATCGTCCTGGCGATCCTGTCCGGCCGGTCCGCCTACGGCTACGAGATCACGGCGTGGCTGCGGGATCAGGGCTTCTCCGACATCGCCGAGGGCACCATTTACGCGCTGCTGGTCCGGGTCGAGCAGCGCGGCCTGGTCGACGTGGAGAAGGTCCCGTCCGAGAAGGGGCCACCGCGCAAGGTGTATTCCCTCAACGCTCAGGGACGGGCGTATCTCGAAGAGTTCTGGAGGACCTGGAGCTTCCTGGCCGAGAGGCTCGAACAGCTCCGCGAAGGAGGTAAGTAGACATGGCCACAGGGTCGAACGAGCCGAAGAGCCGCTACCTGCAGTACCTGGAGATCGTCACCGGGTCGCTGGAGGACAAGCGGCGCTACCGGCAGTACAAAGCGCGCATCAAGCGGCTTCCCGAGAACTATCGCACGGCGGTCGAAGCGCTGGAGCGGTACCTGATGCACTTCGGGCCGGCGGACGGCGCCGGCGCGATGTCGATGTATGAGGACCTGGCCGATCTGTTCGAACAGAGCGCGGCCGACGGCACCCCGATCCGCGACATCTTCGGGGAAGACCCCGTGGAGTTCGTCGAGGCGTTCATGGCCAACTACCCGATCGGACAGTACAGAGCCCGCGAGCGGAACCGCTTCACCAGCGCCGTTGAGCGCGCCGCCGGGGAAAACACCGCAAGAAAGGACAGGACAGACTGATGACGACACAGCAAGCCCAGGCGATCCAGGTGCAAGGCCTGGAGAAGTCGTACAAGGAACTGCGGGTGCTGCGCGGCGTGGACTTCGACGTGGCGCGGGGCAGCATCTTCGCCCTGCTCGGCTCGAACGGGGCGGGCAAGACCACGGTCGTGAAGATCCTGTCCACGCTGCTCAAGGCCGACGCGGGGAGTGCCAGCGTCAACGGCTTAGACGTCGCCACGCGACCCGCGAACGTACGGGAGTCCATCAGCCTCACCGGGCAGTTCGCCGCCGTCGACGAGATCCTCAGCGGTCGGGAGAACCTGGTGCTGGTCGCCCGGCTGCGCCACCTCAAGAATCCGGGCACGATCGCCGACGAGCTGCTCAAGCGTTTCTCGCTGACCGACGCGGCAGCGCGGAAGGTGTCGACGTATTCCGGTGGCATGCGCCGCCGCCTCGACATCGCGATGAGCCTCATCGGCAACCCGCCGGTCGTCTTCCTCGACGAGCCGACGACCGGGCTCGACCCCCAGGCGCGCATCGAGGTGTGGCAGGCCGTCAGGGAACTCGCCGGCCGGGGCACGACGGTGCTGCTCACGACGCAGTATCTGGACGAGGCCGAACAACTCGCCGACCGGATCGCGATCCTGCACGAGGGCCGGATCATCGTCAACGGCACCCTCGCCGAGCTCAAGCAGCTGCTCCCGCCCGCGAAGGTCGAATACGTCGAGAAGCAACCGACCCTGGAGGACGTCTTCCTCGCCCTCGTCGGTGCCGACGGCAAGGACGGCGACGCCGGCAATCACCGCATCTCGGCACGCAAGTAAGGAACAACAATGACCAAGCATTTCTTCGGCGACACCGCCGTCCTGCTGGGACGCTCCCTGCGCCACATCACGCGCAGCATGGACACCATCGTCACGACCGCGGTCATGCCGATCGCCATGATGCTGATGTTCGTCTACGTGTTCGGCGGCGCGATCAACACAGGGTCGGACTCGTACGTGAACTACCTGCTGCCCGGCATTCTGTTGATCACGGTCGCTTCGGGCATCGCCTACACCGCATTCCGGCTGTTCATGGACATGAAGGGCGGCATCTTCGAGCGATTCCAGTCCATGCCGATCGCGCGGTCGTCCGTGCTGTGGGCACACGTGCTGACCTCGCTGGTCGCCAATCTGATCTCGCTCGTGGTCGTCGTGCTCGTCGCCCTGCTCATGGGCTTCCGCTCGGGGGCGGGAGTGCTCGCGTGGCTGTCGGTGGCCGGCATCCTGATCCTTTTCACGCTGGCGCTGACGTGGATCGCCGTCATCCCCGGTCTCACCGCGAAGTCCGTGGACGGCGCGAGCGCGTTCTCCTACCCGCTCATCTTCCTGCCGTTCCTCAGCTCGGCCTTCGTGCCCACCGACACCATGCCCGGCCCGCTGCGCGTCTTCGCCGAGCACCAGCCGGTGACCTCTATCGTCAACGCCATTCGCAACCTGTTCGCCCAGCAGCCGGTCGGCACCGACATCTGGATCGCCCTCGCCTGGTGCGTCGGCATCCTCATCGTCTCGTACGTCTTCGCCATGACCACCTACCGCCGCAAGATCTCCTAGGCCGTGAGAGGAACGACCATGGAACACACCGTCACGACGATGCCGACCGCGCGTCAGCCCGGCTGTCCCTTCGACCCGCCCAAGGAGCTGATCCGGGCCCGCGAGCAGAGCCCGATCATCCGCTACCCCTTCCCCGACGGGCACCAGGGCTGGCTGATCACCGGATACGACCTGGTCCGATCGGTGCTGGCCGACCCGCGGTTCAGCTCGCGCAAGGAGCTCATGCGCCACCATCCGACCATCGACTACGGCGACATCGAAGTGCCCCCGGCGCCGCCCGGCGAGTTCCTGCTCATGGACGAGCCCCAGCACAGCCGCTACCGCAAGCCGCTGGTGGGCAAGTTCACCGTCCGCCGGATGCGGCTGCTCACCGAGCGCGTCGAGCAGATCACCGCCGACCATCTGGACGCGATGGAGAAGGCCGGCCCGCCGGCGGACCTGGTGACCGCGTTCGCCAAGCCCGTCCCCGCCATCGTGATCTGTGAGCTGCTTGGGGTGCCGTACGAGGACCGGGGCTCCTTCCAGGAGAACATCGACAAGTTCCTCGGCGGAGAGGTCAGCGACGAGGAGCTGATCGCGGCCTACACCGCGACCCAGACCTACCTCGCCGAGCTGGTGGCCGCCAAACGCGCCAACCCCACCGACGACCTGCTCAGCGACCTGCTCGACAGCGACCTGACCGACGAGGAGCTGCAGGGGATGGCCCTGATCCTGCTGTCGGCCGGGTTCGACACCACCGCGAACATGCTGGCCCTGGGCACCTTCGCGCTGCTGCAGAACCCGGACCAGCTGGCCGCGCTGCGCGCCGACCCCACGCTCGCCGACCAGGCCGTGGAAGAGCTGCTGCGATATCTGAGCGTCGCCAAGCAGTTCTACAGGATCACGCTGGAGGACGTCGAGCTGGGCGGCCACACCATAACGGCCGGTACGACGCTCATCCTGTCCCTCAACACCGCCAACCGCGACCCCGAGCGCTTCACCGACCCCCACGTGCTCGACCTGCGCAGGCAGGACGGCGGCCACCTGGCCTTCAGCCACGGCATCCACCAGTGCCTGGGCCAGCAACTCGCCCGCGTCGAGATGCGCGTCGCCTTGCCCGCCCTCCTCAACCGCTTCCCCACACTGCGCCTGGCCGTACCTGCAGAAGAGGTCGCCCTGCGCCCGGAGACCGCCGACATCTACGGCGTCAAGAGCCTCCCGGTCACCTGGAACGCGTGACACGAGCCGATGACAGGCGAGGGCGCGTACGGCCCCCTCACCGCTGTGACTGACGGAACCGACGCCGGCCATGTCCGCCTTCGACGCCGGCGCGCTCGCCGGAGCACACGCCGACCTCGCCGACCTCGCCAACGCCTCCGCGAGCGGTGGCGGTGACGACGCCGGGCACGGTTGACGGAACTCCAGGAGGCGCGCTACAGAGGTGACAGACCGGCACGACATCCCCCGTGTCGGCGTCGTTGACCGCCTGCGGCGGGGAGTGACACCGCCACGGGCCAACAAGGGAGACCCCGATGACGACACAGGAGATCCACGTGCAGGGTCTTGAGAAGTCCTCCTCACCCACGCTGCGCGCGTCCGACGAGGACCGCGACCGGGTCACCGAACTGCTGCGCACCGCCGTCGCCGACGGCCGGCTCGACCCGGTCGAGTTCGACGAGCGGCTGGACGCGGCGCTGACCGCCCGCACCATCGACGCGCTGGCCCCGCTCACCAGCGATCTGATCGCGGTGCCAGGCAGCGACGGCGCACCCACGCTGCCGCTCGCCGAGCCGGCCGCCGAACTGCTCACCATCAAGGAGCGGCACGGCTCGGTGCGCCGTGACGGCCGGTGGACGCTGCCACACCGGCTCGCGCTGCGCACCGCGTGGTGCGAGGTGATGCTGGACCTGACCAGCGCGGTGCGCAGCGCGCCCGAGCTGGTCATCGAGCTGCGGGTGAACGGCGGCAACGTGGAGCTGGTCCTCGCGCCGGGCATGGTGGTGGACGCCAACGAGCTGTCGGTGCGGCACAGCACGCTGGCGATCAGCAGGGACGCGGGCGACAACACGCCAGAGACACTGCACGTCCGCTTGGCAGGCCGGATGCGGCACGGCCGGCTCGACACCCGGTGGCAGGCGCCGCGCCGGTGACACGACAGGGCCCCGCCGACTCCGAATCGATGGCGTGCGGTACGACCCCGGCCGAGGCGATCGCGCCGGCGTCGAAGGCGGTGGACTTGGGGGCGCCGCCCGTCAGGCAGCCGCGGCCCGGTCGGCGTGAGTGCGGGACTGCGATGTTCATCGTGGCTTTGCCGGCCGGCCAGAGGGCATTCAACGTTGATCGATGAACTCGCCGCATGCCTTCCCATGTGCTGTTACGCACCCGCGCCCTTGCTCCCGTCGCCGCCGTGCTCGGCGTCGTTCTCGCCCTCGGGGTGGGTCTGCCGGCCGCCCAGGCGGCAGACCCGCTGCCCGGGATCGACGGCGGCGGCACACCCCGCGACCCGTACCAGATCGACTCGGCCGACGACCTGCGCACCGTCGCCGGCGCGATCAACGGGGACCCGGGCGGCTACGGCGGCGCGGCCTACCGGCTGACCGCCGACGTCGACTTCGGCGGAAGCACGTTCGGCGGCATCAACTCCTTCACGGGCACGTTCGAGGGCGCGGGTCACACGATCAGCGACATCGAGCTCGTACGGGAGGCGTCGGCGGGCGGCGAGGCCGACCGCCTGGGCCTGGTTCGTCGTCTGGACGGCGGCACGGTCCGGAACCTCACCCTCGACGGTGTACGGGCCGACGCCGGGACGAGCACCAGCGGCTGGATCGGCGCTGTCGCGGTCGTGGCCACCAACGCCACCCTGACGGGCAACTCCGTGACCGACGCGGAGCTCACGGCGAACAGCGCCGAGAAGGTGGGCGGCATCGTTGCCGAGCTGCACAACGGGACCATCGAGGACAGCCTCGTGACCGGCTCCCTGAGCGCGGGCGAGATGCCCGGCGGCATCGCCGCCTACGTCAACCAGAACTCCCAGGTCCGGCACAACCTGGTGGCGGCCGACCTGACGATGGTCGTCCCGGGCGGGGACGGTGGCACGCGCGGCAACGACGCGGGGCTCATCGTGGGCTACCCGGGCTCGCCCAACGGCTCCACCTTCGCCGGTAACGTCGCGCTGTCCGGCTCGATCGCCTATTCGGGCAAGGTCGACGGGTTCGCCGGCCGCATCATCGGTTACACCGGCTACGACGGCTGGACGGCCGAGAACAACCTGGCCAACGCCGCGATCACCATCGGCGGCAACGCGGTCGCCGGCCCGGGCACCAAGAACCAGCACGGTACGGACGCCACGGCCGACCAGCTCGCCCAGCGAGCGACGTACGAGAACCTGGGCTGGGACTTCACCAACGCCTGGCGCTGGGACGACGCGCTGGGCCACCCGGTGCCGCAGTACACCCCGACGCTGTTCGGCAGCGGCACAGCGGAGCAGCCCTACGAGATCGCCTCCGCCGAGGACCTGGAGCTGCTCACCGCTCAGCTCAACGCCGGCAACGCGCGCTACACCGGCGACAGGCACTTCGTCCTCACCGCCGACCTCGACTTCGCCGGGCGCGAGCCGTTCGGCGGCATCAACCGCTTCGAGGGCGTGCTGGACGGCGCCGGGCACACGGTCAGCGGCCTGGTCTACGTCCCGCAGGAGAGTGCCGGCGGCGAGGCCGACCGGCTCGGCCTGGTGCGGCAGCTCGACGGCGGCACCATCCGCGGCCTCACCCTGGCGGACGTCACGGCCGACGGCGGCACGCGCGGCGGGTTCGTGGCCGGCCTCGCCGTCGTCGCCACCAACGCGACCCTGACGGGCAACGCCGTGCTCGACGCCGACCTCACGGCCACCGGCGCCGAGAAGGTGGCGGGCCTGGTCGCCGAGCTGCGCGGCGGCTCCGTCACCGACAACTGGGTGCGCGGCACGATCAGCGCGCACAAGATGCCGGCGGGTCTCGTGTCCTACACGAACAACGGCGTGACGGTCCGCAACAACCTCGTCGACGCGGACCTCACCGTGGCGGCCGACGGCGGCGCGGGCGGCACCCGCGGCATCGACGCCGCGTACGTCGTGGCCTACCCAGGCAACCCGAGCTCCGGCAGCTCGTTCACCGGCAACGTCGCGCTGCCCGGCTCGATCGCCTATTCGGGCAAGGTCGACGGTTTCGCCGGCCGCGTCGTCGGCTACACGGGGTATGACGGCTGGACCGCGCAGGACAACCTCGCGAGCAGCGAGATCACCATCGGCGGGCAGACGGTTACCGGCCCTGGCACCAAGAACCAGCACGGGACCGACTCGACGGCCGACGCCCTCGCGCGTCAGGCCACCTACGCCGCCCGCGGCTGGGACTTCGCCGAGAAGTGGCGCTGGGACGACGAGTTCGGCCATCCCGTGCCGAAGTACGTCTCCTCGGTCGAGGCGCCGAACCGGATCACCACCACCTTCTACGGCGACCCGGGCACGCAGCGCGCCTTCACCTGGTACTCGACGCTGGACACGGGCAGCGCCGCCGCCGTGCTGAGCACGGACCGGGAGTTCCCCGAGGGCTCGGCCACGGTGACGGTCGAGGCGCAGCGTGAGGAGAGCGAGGACGGGGAGACCTTCTACCGCGCCATCGCCCGCGACCTGCGGCCAGGCACCACCTACTACTACCGCGTGGGCGACGCGGCCGAGCAGGTGTGGAGCGCCACCGGCACGTTCGTCACGGCGGACGGCGGGGACGAGGACTTCACGTTCGTCGACCTGACCGACACGCAGTCGCAGAACCTGGCCGAGGCGGAGCTCTCGGCGCAGACCATCGCCAAGGCGCTCAAGCACGTGCCGGACGCGGAGTTCGTCATGCACAACGGCGACGTCGTCGAGGACGGCGGCCGGGAGCAGGACTGGAAGGACCTGCTCGACTCCGCCCGCCCGAGCCTGCTGAGCACCACGGTCGCGCCGGCGTCGGGCAACCACGACGCGGCGGCGAACGCGTTCGCCGACCACTTCACGCTGGAGGGCCCGCAGGACCAGGACCGGTCCGGCGGCGTGTACTACTCGTACACGTACAACAGGGCGCACTTCATGGTGCTCAACACCAACGAGGGCGGGGCCGAGGGAATCTCCCAGAAGCAGATCGACTGGCTCCGGGCCGACGCCGAGGCCGCGCGCGCCGCCGGTGCCCAGTGGCTCGTCCTGTCTATGCACAAGGGCGCCTACACGACGGCGAACCACCTGGACGACGAGGACGTCATGGCGATGCGCCGCACGCTCGTGCCGGTGATCGACGAGCTGGACATCGACCTGGTGCTGCAGGGCCACGACCACGTGATGAGCCGGTCCAAGGTGCTGGCCGCCGACCCCAAGGGCGTTGAGGGCGCCCGCCCCGTCGAGACCACCAAGATCACCGAGGTCCGCGACGGAAAGCGCATCGAGTACGCGGTGGATCCCAAGGGCACCGTCTACTTCCTGCCGAACACCGCCGGTGCGAAGCACTACACGCAGGCCACCAACCCGCAGGGTGTGGACCTGGAGCCCTACCTGCGGCTGTTCGACCGCACCGGTGAGCAGTCAGGCGAGAACTTCACGGCGGTGAACGTCACGGCCGGCCGCCTCACGGTGAACGTCTACGACATCCGCGACCGCGGTGTGCCACGCCTCTTCGAGGGCTTCGGCATCGACCGCGCGATCTCCCCGGTCGCCGCCCGGATCGACGAGCTGCCCGCCGTCGACGACGTCACGCTGGAGGACGCCGAAGCGGTGGCCGCGGTGCGCGACGCCGTCGACGGTCTCACCGAGGCGCAGCGCGGTGCCGTGACCGGGCTGCCGCGCCTGGAGGCCGCCGAGCGGCGGCTGCGCGAGCTGGGCGGCCTGGTGTCCACGGACGGCAAGACCGTGGCCTGGGCCGACCCCGACGCGACCGCCCGCCAGGTGGTCACCGTCCGCAACGACACCGCGTCGGACTTCACGGGCACGCCGGTGCAGCTCCGCATCCCGTCGGCGCCCGGCGTCGAGCGGGACGAGCTGGCCTTCTTCGCCGCCGACGGCGCACCGCTGCCGTTCGAGGTGGAGACCTGGCAGCCGGGCAGCACCTCGACGGTGTGGGTCCGGGTGCCGAGCCTGCCCGCCGCGTCGGCGCAGCAGGTGTGGGCCTACTTCGGCGGCGGGGCGCCCGGCAACGACCCCACGGCCGTGTGGGGCGAGGCGTACTCCCTGGTCGAGCACTTCGGCGGCGGCACCGCGAGCGGCGAGCGCCGCACCGACTCCACGGGCCGGCGGGCCGGCCTCGTGGTGGGCGACGACCTGGCCACCGGCGCCTCGGAGCGGGGCACCGGCCAGGCACGGTTCGAAGGTTCGCGCCTGCAGTACCCGGGCGACGTCGGCGGCGGTCACGACCGCATAGCGATCAGCGGCGTGTACTCGCTCACCGAGGAGGACCTGGCCGCACTGGACTCGGCAGCCCCCGTGGTCGCGAAGGAGAGCGCGACCGGTGACGGGCAGCTCACTTTCTGGCAGGGCGTGCGGCCGGACGAGCGGCAGGTCGGCACGCGCCTGGCGGGCAACAGCTTCGAGTTCGGGAACGTCGACCTGAGCCACAGGTTCGGCTTCCCGGCCGACGGCGAGCCGCACCTGGTCACTCAGACCTACGACGGCATGACGTACTCGGTGTTCGTCGACGGCCGCGAGGTGCACAGCCAGATGGTCGAGTACCGCAGCACGTTCTCGGACCCGGCCGTGCAGACGACGATCGGCGACTCCTACACGAACGACGGCACCCTCCGGTCGCCGTTCCGTGGCCTGGTCGACGAGGTGCAGATCGCGGGCGTGGCGTTCACGCCCGACTTCGAAGCCCTCCGGTACGCGAACCTGTTCGGCGACGCCGTGAGCTTCGGCGAGCGGGTCGAGCGTGCGGACGAGCGCCTGACGCTGGTGGTCGGCACCCCGCGTGCGGACGGCACGCTGGAGACAGGTCTGGTCGAGGTGACCGGCACGGTCAGCCGGCGCGCGGTGCTCACCGCGCAGGTGGCCGGCGAGCGGGTGCTCAACCAGCGGGTCGACGCCGGGCCGTTCACGGTCCGCGTGCCCGTGAACGAGACCGGCGAACAGACGCTCACGGTGGGCGCCGCCGCCGTCGGCCGGTCCGGTGGGGCCGGTTCCGGTGGGGCCGGTTTCGGTGGGCCGCGCGACGTGGCCGAGCCGGTCGAGGTGCCGGTCACGGTCGAGGACACCGTGGCACCCGCCGCGCCGGAGGTGAGCGACGACGCGTCGTCCGCCTCCGGGCGGAACCCGAGCGTCACACTGAGCGCGACGCCGCAGACCAAGGACCGCGAGCGGGTCGAGGCCACGTTCTACGCGGGCCCGACCATCCCGCTCGACGACTCGAACGTCGTGGTACGCAGCGGGACCACCCCGGACCGGGTGCCCGACGCGCTGACGCCCGGCAGCGGCACCGTCAGCGAGCAGCTGCTGCCGACGACGGTGGGCGCGAACGAGAACCCGTTCCAGGTCTACGAGATCTCGCTGACCGACGAGCAGGCTGAGCAGAAGGAGTTCCACCTGACCTGGACGGGCTCGGGGGACGAGCGCACCGTCTCGGCCCACGTGTACGACCACGCGGCCGGCCGCTGGATCCTGAAGGACTCCGGGTCGGACCCGTCCGGCGCCGCGGTCGAGCTGGACGTGACCGCCCGCGCCGACGAGAACGTCGTCGCCGAAGGGAAGCTGCACCTGCTGGTCTGGCGCGGCCTGACCGCGCTGCCGGGCGAGGAGGGCGACGACATCGAGTCGCTGCCCGCCGCCGACCGGTACGACTGGGCGTTCGACCACGTGCCGGACTCCCAGCTCTACGCGCAGGCGACGCCCGACCTCATGACGCACCAGTTCGAGTACGTCGCCGGCGTCGCGGCAGAGCGCAAGACCAAGCTGGTGCTGCAGTCGGGCGACTGGGTCAACCGCGAGTACCTGTCGCAGGCGTACCAGTGGGAGAACGCCGAGCCGTCGGCGCGAGCGCTGGAGGACGCAGGCCTGCCGTACATGATCTCGTGGGGTAACCACGACTACTCGGACGCGCGCAACGGCCGTGTCATGCTGCCGAAGTACTTCCCGATGGAGCGGTTCGAGAAGAGTCTCGAGGGCAGCCCCTGGCGGTTCGCGGGCAGCGACAACATCGACAACTACTACTACACGGCCGAGATCGACGGGGCGAAGCTCCTGCTGCTCACCGTCGGCTTCTTCTCCGCGGACAACGCCGGCGACGCCGGACTGGCCTGGGCCAAGGACGTCATCGAGGCCCACCCCGGCCACGCGGTGATCCTCGCCAACCACAACTCGGTGAACCAGGGCGTCAACGGCTGGTCGAACGACAACGTCACCAGAGCGCTGGTCGATCCGTACCCGAACGTCAAGCTGGTGCTCGGCGGCCACATCGCCGGCACCGGCGTCGCCTCGCGGCAGACCGCGGACGGCAACCGTGCCTACGGCGTCCTGACCGACTACCAGTCGCGCGTCTTCGGCGGGCAGGAGTACCTCAAGCACATCAGCGTCGACGCCGAGAACGACCTGATGTACTTCAACACCTGGTCGCCCCTGCTGGGCAAGGCGACGTCCGACGGGAACTGGCACCACGAGGTGCCCGAAGGCACGATCCCCGGTTTCCACGGCGCGGACACGGAGAACTTCGCCCTGGAGATAGACCTCGGCGGCAGCACGACGCGTACCCTCGCGGCCGAGTCGCTCACCGTCGCGGCCGGCGCGCGGCAGCAGGTCGGGGACGTGCGGTCGGCGGTCGGCGCCGAGCAGGTCTCGGTGGTGCTGGACGACGTCGAGGGCGGCGGCTCCTACGAGTGGTACGCCGAACTGCGCGACCCGGCGGGGCACGTGACCCGCAGCGCCGTCAGCACCTTCACCGTGGCCGAGGCGCCGGCGTCGCCCGCATGGGACGCCGGGACCGTGTACACCGCGGGCCACGATGTGACCTACCGCGGCGCCGTCTGGCGGGCGGCGTGGTGGACCCGCGACCAGGCGCCGGGCGACCCGAACGGGCCGTGGCAGGAGATCGCCACGACCGACGACGGCACCGCCGTCTGGACACCGACCCGCATCTTCGTGGCCGGTGACGTGGTGGAGCACCGCGGGCAGCGGTACGAGGCCGCATGGTGGACCCGCAACCAGGAGCCGGGCAACCCGCACGGACCGTGGCGCCCACTGAGCTGACCCTGGATTTGGTTGTGGGCCTGATCGTTGCGACTAGCTACTCGATTCAGGCCCAACGATCGCGCCCACAACCAATTTTCCGCTTCTGCCCGTGCTGGACGACCTGGCGGGCGTGATCGGGGCGACGCCCCCGGCGCAGGACAAGGCACCGACACCATGCGGCGATCTCGACGTGATCTCGCTACGCCGGCACCTGCTGGGCGGGATCGGGTGCCGTTCGCCCCCGAGGTGCCGGTACTCGCCCAGGCCCGCACGCGCGGCTCCGATCAGCTCCTCGACTCGCCGCTTCTCGGTGGTCCTGCCGACGAGAGCATCGGATCGGTAAGCCAGTGTCCGGATATCGTCAAACGGTATCGTCGCGTACTGGATGATTCCCGTGGCAACCGGTTGCCTACGCCTCCAGTCCGAGGACGACCCAGGACTCGCCCGGCGCCAGCCCCGCCAGTTCCCTGCCGCACGCGGCGAGTACCGCGGGCCCGGAGGTGATGTGCGCCATGCCGGCGTGCACGTCCCTGAACAGCCGCTGGATCAGCCCGTCGCGGAGCGCCGTGGTGCCGCCCGAGGTGTAGACGAACCTGGACACCTCGGCGACGGTCGAGGTGATGTGGTTGAGCGCGAGCCGCACCATCGTCTCCTGCCGCACGTCGAGCCGGCCGCCCGACCCCAGGGTGAGCTCGGTGTCGTGCCACGTCTGGTGCACGAGCGCCGCCGCGGCCCGGAACTTGGCCTCCGTACGGGCGAAGTCGGCGTGGAAGGCATCGCTGCCGGCGAGCTGGCCGGGCCGCCCTGCGCGTGCGCCCGCGTGACGGACCATCTCGTCGAGCAGGCGGCGGCCGACGCCGAGCGCCCAGCCGGAGTGGCAGAGCAGGGCCTCGTCGAGCACGCCGAGCCGGTAGATCGCGCCGCCGCGCAGCGGCTCGTTCTGCGCGAACGGGTGCGTCTGCGACTCCGGCACGAAGACGTCCTCGATGGCGTAGTCGATGCTGCCCGTGGCGCGCAGGCCCATGACGTCCCAGTTGCCGAGCATCGTGACGTTCTCGACGGGCGTGACGAACATCCGGGGCTCGCCGGTGCCCTCGACGATGGCCAGGTTGTGGGTGTACTGGGCGTGCAGCATCCCGGAGCCGAAGCTCCACCGCCCGGTGAGGCGGAAGCCGCCGTCCACGGGCACGGCGGTGCCGGGGCGGGTGCCCTGACCCGCGAACAGCGGGATCGACGGGCCCTTGAAGATCCGCTCAACGGCCTCGTCGCCGAGGTAGGCGCCGGCCGCACCGTTCTCGAACGTGGTGATCATGGCTACCCAGCCGGTGGAGGCGTCGGCATAGGAGAGCTCCTCGATGACGGCGAGCAGCTCTGTGGGTGACAGCTCGGCGCCGCCGAGCGGCGCGGGCGCCCACATGCCGGAGATGCCCGACTCGTGCAGGGCGTCGACGACGGGGGCGGTGAGCCTGCCCTGAGTCTCGGCCGTGTCCGCCTCGCGCTCGATGAGGGGACGCAGGTCGCGGGCCCGCTCGAGCAGGGCGGAGCCCGCGCGGTGGAGCTGCGGAGTGTTGGTCATGTCGGGAAGACCCCTTTTGCGATCTTCGGCGACGCGCTCGCGTCCGCCCTCGGACGCCGCCGCATCGCGCACGTGATGGCATAGACAATGTAATGATTAGACATAATATAAGCTGAAATCAGAGGTTGATCATCACGTAAGCTGGCAGGCCGCCCGCCCTGAGGCGGCGCGCATCGCGCACGCCTCCGGCGTTGGTTGAACCGGACAGCGTTGGTTGAACCGGACCTCGGGCGTGCACACCGTCGGGATGCCGATCCTGTGGGCACCGGCCGACGCGAAGATCGGCGAGCGCGAGGTCCTGGCCGCGATGCTCGAAGTCGACGCGGAGGTGGTGGCCGGCCACGACGGCATCCTGCTGACCTGCGACAAGGTCTCCGGGCCCATTCGCGGATGACATGCGCCTCCAACCGCTGAC
Organism: Nonomuraea cypriaca; assembly: GCF_015645445.1. Lineage (GTDB taxonomy): Bacteria > Actinomycetota > Actinomycetes > Streptosporangiales > Streptosporangiaceae > Nonomuraea > Nonomuraea cypriaca. The sequence continues at coordinate 131,155 of NZ_JADOGI010000003.1, forward strand.
TCCGCAAGACCGAAGCCCTCGACCGCGAGCGCCCGGTGGAGCCGCGCCCCACGTCCAGGCCTGGGCAACCACAGAAAGAACAATGTCCTGTTCGTAGTCTGCGACGCCCTGCGCTCCGTCTGAGCGTCGCCCTGGGTCAGAACGGCATGCACAGGGCGGTGTCGAGTGCCTTCTCGACGTGCTCGCGGGCGGGCGGGGTGGTGGGCAGGTGGGTGACGGCGATGGCGGCGGCGCGGCCGTCATCGGTGACCGCGTTGGTGGTGTAGTAGCCGGGGATGGAGCCGCCGTGGCCCCAGGCGGTGCCGCCGCAGGTCAGCTTGATGCTGCTCAGGCCGAGGCCGTACCGGCTGCCGGCGCCGAGCCCGGGGGCGTCGACGGTGGTCCGCATCTGCTTGAGTTGCTGCGGCTTGAGCAGCTTGCCGTCGAGCAGCGCGGTGAAGAAGCGGTTGAGGTCACCGGGAGTGGAGATCATCTGCCCGGCGGTCCAGGCCTGGGACGGGTCGAACGTGGTGACGTCGGTCATCGGCTTGGCCGGGTCGTCGCGGTGGTAGCCCTTGGCGTGGGGAGTGGGCAGGCTCTGGTCACGGACCTTCGGGAAGGAGGTGTGGCGCAGGCCGATGCGGTCGATTGTGCGCTTGGTGATCTCCTCGGCGGCCGGACGGCCGGTGACCTTCTCGATGAGCAGGCCGGCCACGATGTAGTTGGTGTTGGTGTACTGCCACTTGGCGCCGGGGGCGAACTGCGCCTTCTTCTTCAGCGCCAGGTCCAGCAGCTCGCGGGGCTGGAAGTAGGTGTGCTGGATGGGCAGGACGCCCTTGGCCAGGAGAACGTCGGTGTACTCGGGCAGGCCGCTGGTGTGCTGCAGGAGCTGCCGTACGGTGATGCGCCGCCCGTCGATACCTTCCCCGCGGAGCAGACCAGGCAGATACGTCTCGACCGGCTGGTCCAGCTTGACCTTGCCCTCGCCGACCAACTGCAGGACGGTCACGGCGGTGAACGTCTTGGTGTTGCTGCCGATGCGCACGTACCCGTCGGCCGGCGCCTTCACCTTGGTCTCCAGGTCGGCGACACCGGCGGCGTAGTCGTTCGTACGCCCGTCGCGGCCCTGCACGGACGCCAGCGCGGCGGGAAACTTGTCCTCCTTCACCAGCTTGCCCAGGGTGAGCTGGACGACAGGGTTCGGAATCGATGCCGCCTGGGCGGCCGGAGCGCTCAGCACGGTGGCGGCGACGGCGACAGTGAGCACGGAAACGCCGGCCCACCGGCGAGAACGCGAAGTGATCATGCGACAAAGCTAGTGGCCCTCCCGAGGCCGCCTCGATCCTGCAGACCGCCGTTCCGAGGTAAGGCCAGCCCTACCACGGACCCTCCGGGGCCGCTGACGGTGTGCGCCCCGCCACCGCTCACGGCTTCAGCTCAAGCCTCTTCCTCGATGCACCCGGGAACACGACGACCAGGTGCTGCTCCTCCCCCGCATCGTCGACCCGCACGTGGACACGGAGCCGGTAGCGGCCCTTACCCGCGATCGCCAGGTTCGGCATCGGGGCACCCGCGCCCACCTCTCCGCCCTCGCCCATGTACGGCACGGTGAGCCGGCCGCCGCGGCTGACGATCGGCACCTCGTTGACCGCAGTCCATCGACCAGCCGGTGTAGGTGAGGTGCGCGGTCTGCTCCGGGTGGATCATTGCGATGATCGGCAGTACGGCCACGGCCGCCACCGCGACGCGGATCACGCGCCGCCGCGCGGGCGGAAGGTCCGCCGGGCGGTCCTCAGCGGGCAGTTCACGGGCGGGCACAGCGGAACGAGCGGTCCCGCCCCGCCGATCAGATCACCGCGCCCACAACCGGTCCAATGCCGACTGGCTCTCATCGTCCGCGGCGCGGTAAATTACCAACTGCTGGTCCGGATCTTGCAGTGGCGAAAGCGTTTCGAAATGCACTGCGATCACACCGACGTCAGGATGCCGCATCACCTTGCGCCCGCGGCCGTTGACCTTGACGTCTCGCTCGGCCCACAATCGCGCGAATTCCTCGTCATGAGTGGTGAATTCGGCGATGAGGTCCGTCAACGCCTGATCCTCCGGATACGCGGCCCACGCAGCGCGCAGGTGAGCGATCCCCTCCCGCACGACGCGTTCACGGTCGACATAGAAGTCACGCATCTCCGGATACATCAGGCACAGCCACATCGCATTGTGCTGCGACGGCGGCAGGGTGTCGAAATCCAGTAGCAGCCTCGCTATTTCGCTGTTCCAGGCCAGGATGTCGTAGCGGTGGTTCATCAGCATGGCCGGCAGCGGCGACAGGTCGGCGACCAGCCGGGCCAGCGGCGGCGCTGCAGTGGTGGCGAGCTCGTCGGGGTTGTGGGGGCGCTGCTGGGACAGGTTGAAGAGGTAGGCGCGTTCGTCGGGGGCCAGGCGCAGCGCCTGGGCCAGCGCCTCCGCCACGTTCACTGAGGGCCGCAGCCCGCGGCCCTGTTCCAGCCGCACGATGTAGTCGATGCTGACCCCGGCCAGTTCGGCGACCTCTTCGCGGCGGAGTCCCGGGGTCCGTCGGGCCTGCCGACGCGACGGCAAGCCGAAATCGTGCGGGTCCAGGCGTTCGCGCCGGGACCGCAGGAACGCGGCCAGCTCCTGGGTCGTGTCCACGGTGTGGGTCACAGGCTCGATCCTACAGCGGGGGTAGGACTGGCTTTCCCAGGCATTTCTTTCCCTTATCCCCGGCTCGCGGCGGTCACAGACTTGTGCTCGACAACGGATCAAGAGCACGGGAGGACACGATGTCCCTCACCCTCGACACCTACCGGCTACTGGGCCGCTCCGGGCTGCGGATCTCACCGCTGGCGCTGGGCGCGGCGACCTTCGGCACCGAGTGGGGCTGGGGCGCCGAGCATGACGACGCGCGCAAGCTGTTCGACCTCTACGTCGAGCGCGGCGGCAACTTCATCGACACCGCCGGCACCTACACCAATGGCAGCTCCGAGCGCCTGCTGGGCGAATTCACCCGCGACCACCGCGAAAGCCTGGTGCTGGCAACGAAATACACGACGCTGCGGCGGCCCGGCGATCCGAATTCCGGGGGCCCTCACCGCAAGAACCTGTTCGCGTCGGTGGAAGCCAGTCTGCGACGGCTGAATACGGACTACATCGATCTGCTCTACCTGCACGTGTGGGATTTCACGACGCCGGTCGAGGAGATCCTGCGCGGCATGGACGATCTGGTCCGGCAGGGCAAGGTCTTGTACGTGGCGATCTCCAACGCCCCGGCCTGGCAGGTGGCGCGCATGCAGACGATCGCCGACCTGCGCGGCTGGTCGCCGCTGGTCGCGCTGCAGATCGGATACAACCTGATCGAGCGTACCGGGGAACGTGACCTGATCCCCATGGCACGCGAGATGGGGTTGGGAGTGGTCCCATGGTCACCGCTGGCCGGCGGGGTGCTCACCGGCAAGTACAGCCGCGACGACCTGACCGCGACGGACGGTGCACTCGGCGACGGCACCCGCAAGAGAGTCACCATCGCCAACGGCGCGCTCACCGAACGTAACTTCGCCATCGTGGACGTCGTGAAGGAGGTCGCCACGGAGCTGGGCCGCACACCCGCGCAGGTCGGGCTGGCCTGGACCCTGCAGAACCCGGGCGTGACGGCACCCATCATCGGCGCCCGCACCCCAGCGCAACTGGAGGACAATCTGGGCGCCCTGGAGGTCGGCTTCACCGCCTCCCAACTGGCCCGCCTCGACGAGGCCAGCGCGATCGAACTCGGCTTCCCGCACGACCTGCTCGCCGGCGACGCGATGCGCGCGGAGACCCACGGCGACATGAAGATCGAAACCCGCCGCTGATACCCGATCGAGCGCCGAGGGCAGCAGATGTCGATGATCGCGGCGCTGGTGGCAGTGGTTTCGGGGCGCAGTTCGTAGTGCCAGGATTCGTTTGTTGGGGATCTGGCACAGCCCGTAATCGGCGCCGTGTTCGGACAGGCACGCCGTGGCATCGGCGGGCCCAAATGTCGACCGCGTCCCCCGACGCGTGAGCAGACGCGTCCGCGGTGGCCACCCACCGGGCGGTTTCCTCTTCGGATCCGTACTCGGAAACCGCCTCACGAAGAGGCTGATTCTGATGCTCCGGGGAACGCCCAGATCTCACGCGATCGACAGTCCGGCGCCGAGGTGACGAGGTGCCTGCGCGGCTGGTTGTGCCGCCATCGGGATCCCGTGCGGCGCTCGGGGCCGCGAGCGCCCCCACGGGGTGGGGCGGGTCAGTATCCGGGGACGTGTAGCCGGAACGGTCGGCCGTTGAGGGTGCCGGTGATCAGCATCCGTAACGCCCGGCGGCAGGCCAGTTCGCGGGCGCGGCCGGGATGGCGGACGAACGCCGCCGGCAGCAGCAGCACGGCGAGCACCAACGTGACCGCGGCGTACGGCCGGTCACGGGGCTGGGGCTGGATGGTGCGTGGCTCGTTCATGACGAACCACGATTGGCGACGAATGTGCGCGCGTTGTCCGCCGCATGTCACGGTTTCCCGACGGCGGCCACCGTTGGCGCGACCGTCGGCGCGACTGTGACACAAGCATGACATGGCGCGGACGAGGCGGGGACACGGCCGGCCGACAGTGGATGGGGTCGGCGGGCGCGTTACGGAGCGTGCTGTGAAACTCGGGGGCGGGTCGCGAGTGTTGTTGATCGGGGATGACCCGGCCGTGCGGGAGGGCATCGGGTCGATGCTGTTCGGCCGGGATGGCCCCGGTAACTCCGGCGTCGCCCTCATCGAGCAGGGCTAGATGAACTGGCCGGGGCTGACCGTGTGATCACGGCTGCCCGCGCAAGTATGCCGGCCCCACACACGATCCAAGGATGCAGCATTGACCAACTCTCGGCATATCCCAGCCCATACCGGTCGACCTCCGGCAATCGATCCCCCAACGACTCCAGCCCGGTCAACCGAAAGCCTCTACGCCATGACGACCACCACTCAGGAAACTCTGGCCGCCGGCGCGCGGGACCTGACCAAGACCTACGGCCAAGGCGATGCCCAGGTGCATGCCCTGCGCGGCATCGACCTCTACCTCCCACGAGGGAGGTTCACCGCGATCATGGGGCCGAGCGGATCGGGCAAGTCCACGCTGATGCACTGCCTGGCCGGACTCGACCAGGCCAGCGGCGGCACCGTCACCGTGGCCGGCACCGACCTCGGATCACTCGATGACGACGCGCTCACCATCTTCCGTCGCGAGCACATCGGCTTCGTGTTCCAGTCGTTCAACCTGCTGCCGATGCTCACCGCGCTCGAGAACATCGTGCTCCCGCTCGAGCTGGGCGGCCGCCGGATCGACGACGCGGCGCGGGAGCGCGCGCACATGCTCGCCGACATCCTCGGCGTGGCCCACCGGCTCGGCCACCGGCCCGCGGAACTGTCCGGCGGCCAGCAGCAGCGGGTCGCGATCGCCCGGGCTTTGATCACTCAGCCGGACCTGCTGTTCGCCGACGAGCCCACCGGAAACCTCGACAGCACCACGTCGGCGGAGGTGCTGCACCACCTGCGCCGCTCGGCGCGCGAGCTCGGCCAGACCGTCGTGATGGTCACCCACGAGCGGGACGCGGCGACGTACGCCGACGATGTGATCACCATGCGGGACGGGCGGATCGTCTGATGCGCACCGTCTTCCTCGCGTCGCTGCGCACCCACCTGCGCAGGTACGTCGCAGCGGCGATCGCGATCACCGTCGGAGTCGCCTTCGTCGTCGTGGTCGGCGTGCTCACGTCCGCGGCACGCAGCGGACTCATGGCCGGCTTTGGGGCGCCGTACCGCAATGCCGACAACGTGGTCACCGGGCTGGGCCCGAAGGCGGCGATCGCACTTGGCGAGCGACTCGGCGAGAACGCGTCCGTGCTCGGCCGGGTGGGGCTGCTGATGCGCGCGGGCAGCCGTTCGTTCCCGGAAACGTTCGTGGGACCGATCGCCCCTTCGCAGGAGCTGCGCTGGCAGAAGCTCAGCTCGGGCCGCTTCCCGGCACGCACGGGCGAGGCGGTGGTGGATGTGTGGCTCGCCCAGTCCAGGGAAATCGCGGTCGGCGACCGGGTTCGGATCGGCGAGGGCGCCACCGCGACGGAACTGGAAGTGGTCGGCCTCGTGGAGTCGCCCTCTGCCTCGGCCATGGCCTCGGTGTACGTCTCCTGGCCGCAGTTGCTGCAGTGGCGCGATCACCCCTCGCTCCATCTGGGCAAGGTGGCGGTGCGCGGGGAGGTAGGTCAGCTCCCGGAAGGCGCGAAGGTGCAGTCGTCGGAGGTATTCGTCACGGAGCGGCAGACCGCACTCAACAACGAGGTGGATACCACGTCGGTGATGCTCCTGGTGTTCGCCGGTATCGCGCTGTTCGTCTCGGTCCTGGTCATCGCGAACACGTTCTCCATCCTGTTCGCGCAACGACTCCGCGACTTCGCGCTGCTGCGCTGCGTCGGCGCCACCCGGCGGCAGGTGATGCGTTCGGTACGCCGGGAGGCGGCCGCCGTCGGGGTGCTCGCGTCGCTGACCGGGATACTGGTCGGCGCCGGTCTCGGCTACGGGCTGATCCCTGTGATCAACGCCCTTGGGCCCACCGCCCCGATGGGCGCCGCCGGGCTGCCCACGCTCTGGCTGCTGGGCGGGTTCGCCGCCGGCCTGGTGGTCACCATGGTCGCGTCCTGGTTGCCGACCCGCCGTGTGGTCCGGGTGAGCCCACTGGCGGCGCTGCGCCCGGATGCCGCGGTCGACGTACACACGGCCACCGGTCTGGTGCGGCTGGTGCTCGCCGCGCTCCTCCTGGTCACCGGGCTGGGCCTGCTCGGGGTGGCGATGATCCAGGACAGTACGGCGCTCATGGTGGCAGGCGGAGGCTCGGTGTTCACCGGCGTACTCCTGTTCGGGCCGGTGCTCGTTCCCCGCCTGGTCCGGCTCACCGGTGCGTTGCTCGGCCCCGCCGGGCGGCTGGCAACCAAGAACGCTGTGCGCAATCCGCGCCGGACCGCCACCACCACTGCCTCCCTGCTGGTCGGCGTCACCCTGACGACCGCCGTACTCACCGGGATGACCACGGCACGTGCGGCGCTGGATGAGCAACACGGCAGGCAGCGCCCCATCGATGCCTCGTTGACCTCGCCCAAGGGGCCGGTCGCCGCTGATCTCCTCGACCGGGTACGTCACACTCCCGGTGTGGAGCGGGCCATTGCGGTGGACGGCGCCGTGGCCCGAGTGGCCGGGCTCGACGAACCGGTCCCGGTTGCCGCCGCGCCGGCCGCGGGGCAAGTGGCCCGCGACGGCGGGGCGTTCGCCCGGGTGGAGCCGGGGAAGATCAGATTCGATTATGGGGCCTTTCGCAAGGAGCTGGGCCTCCAGCCCGGTGACCGAGTCACGGTGAGCGTCGGCGACCGGCGAGCCCAGTTGCAGGTCACCGCCGGCACCGGCTGGGGCCGGGTGGGCGTGGTCGCGCCCGAGACGTTGGCGATGCTCACCGACGCCCCCGAGCCGCATGCCATCTGGATCCGCGCCTCCTCCGACGCCGACCCGATGCAACTTGTCGGTGACCTGGACGAGCTGGCGGATTCGGCTGGCGTGCAGGTCGGCAACGGGTTGCAGGCCCGGGAGATGGCGGAGCAACAGTTGAGAGTCCTCACCTGGTCAGTGCTCGGCCTGATCAGCATCGCCGTCGTGATCGCCCTGATCGGGATCGCGAACACGCTGGGGCTGTCCGTACTCGAACGCGCCCGTGAACACGCGATGCTGCGCGCGCTCGGGCTCACCCGCGGGGGGCTGCGGCGGATGCTGGCGACCGAGGCAGTGCTGCTGTCGGTGGTGGCCACCCTGCTCGGCACCGTGCTCGGCGTCGGGTTCGCCTGGGCCGGCTACGAGACGGTCGTGAAGCGGGCTCTCAGCGACGCCACCATGCAAGTCCCCTGGCTCTCACTCGGCGCCGTCGTCCTCATCGCGGCCTTGGCCGGACTCCTCGCCGCTGTTCTCCCGGCACGCCGGGCCGCCCGGGTGACTCCGGCCGCAGGGCTATCCCTCGGCTGATACCCCTTATCAACCGCTTGGCGGGCGGCTGATGAAGTCCGCCGGCCATGTGTTCTCGCGGAAGTGGCCACCGAGGGTGTGCCAGGACAGGCCCGGGTAGTCGGAGCGAGGCGCGCCAGGCGTAGAAGCTCCGCCGACATCTTGACTACTCACTACCCAGAGGAACCGAATCCGTGGCGGATGTGATCGTAGACCCCGGAGTACCGCCGCAGGACGCCCAAGTGCTCAGAAAGAGCCGGCGCGTTCTGATCAAGATGCGCCAGGGATGGGCCCCCAAGCTGTGGCGACCATCCTCCGGCCTGCACTACTGGATGCTGGCGGCGTTCGGGCCGGCGGCCTCCTTCGGCATGCTGCTGAGCCTCGGCCTCATGAGCCCGGGGCTCGCCGTGCTGCTGCTCGCATTGCTCGGCATCCCCTTGGTGATGTTGCTGCTTGGCCGCAACGACCTGTCCACGCACGAGGCGGATGAGTACACGTTCGAGCGGGAGGCCTTCGCGCAGCTTCGCTGGTACGAGGGCCGCTACGTGCTCACCGACGACCTCGACGAGCCCGCCGCCAGGCTCCTGGCCCGCGCGCAGCGCGCCATCGCCACCGTGAGCGGCTCCCGCGTCAATGCCGAAGGCCTGCTCGACGACGTGCGCAACGCGGTGATGCTGCCCGCGCATGAGTGGGAGATCGCCCGCCTGCTGGCCAAGCTGTCGGCGCTGCGCACCAAGCACAGGCAAACCGTCTCGCAGGGGCTCACGCCCGACGTGGAGGCCGTGGCCGAACCCTTGACCCGAGCGCTGAACAGCAGCGAGGCAGCGGTGCTGGCCCGGGTTGAGGCGCTGGAGCGGTACGCGGCCAGCGTCGCCGACGCCGAGCGCGCGTACGTGGCCCACCACCAGATCCAGGAACTGCGTGGCCACGTGCACCAGTACGAGGAACTGGTAGCCGAGACGGGAGCCGACGCGTTCGCCGTGCCCGAGCTGGAGCGCCTGGCCGCCGACGCCGGCCAACTGGAGCAGGCTTTGAGGCGGAGCGTGAACTCCGCCCACGAGGGGCGTCGGCGAGTTCGGCGTCGCTGATGCCGTGCACCACGCGTGCGTCGGCTCGACAGGAGCCAAAACCGGACCGCCAACCCCCATCGACCTGGCCGACCACCGAATCCACCGCAAAGCCATCCTCCGCGGCCTCATCAAGCAGTACCAAATCGCCAGCTGAAACCACAAAGAACCGGCAGGTCAGACACCGAATCCTATTGAACCCACAGCCGGGCCGGGCGACTGCGCGGAAACTGCTCACACGACCACGACCCGCCGCCGCCAGGTCAGATCTTGGGCGGTACGCAGTTCAGCTCGGCCAGTTCGCTCTTCCCCTCGTCTGCCCGGCCGGGCAGGAGGAGCAGAGTGCAGGCGTGTTCGAAGCGGGCGTCGATCCGCTCCCAGATCGCCAGGGCCGTGTGCAACTGGCCGTCATCCTCGTACAGGCGACCTCTGGCCCGGGCCAGGCAGGCGGCGGCCCACTCGTTCTCGCCCGTACTCGTGGCGGCCAGCCGGTCGGCCGCTCCCGGCAGAGCGGCGGCCACCGCCAGCTCCGCCGCGACCGCCTCCCGGTACGGCGCCGTCGCCGAGGTCGAGCGGCCGACCAGGGCGGCCTCGACGAGCTCGGCGGCCTGCTCGAATCGCCCGCGGTGCAGCGCCAGCCTGGCGTCGGTGAACGCCATGAAGTGGCCGTACCGTTGCCGGTCAGGTGGGTTGAGCGCGCGCGACCGCCACAGCTGCGAGGCGTCATCATCGCCGCGCAGGCCATGGGCGAGCGCGAGTGCGCCCACGGGAGCGCTGAGCTGTGCGCCGAACGGCCGGCCTGCCCGTTGCCAGCCTTCCCACACCGCCGTGTCCAGGGTCAGCGCCTCGTCGAATCGGCCGGTGAGGACCAGCGGCGTGATCAGCTGGGCGGCTGCCAGGTAGGAGCCTCCGACCAGGGTCGTCCATGGCTTGGCGCGCGACGTCCAGGGCGGCGGGCAGGTCGCCCACGCTGAGAAAGCCGTAAAGCGCCATCCTGAAGATGTCCACGATCTCTGGGCAGGCGGCGGGGATGTGCCGTGGCAGGCTCTCCAGCAGTGCCAGGCGCTTGCCGGTGACGCGGCAGGCGTGCCGCCGCCGTCCTTCCTTGAGGGCGGCGAAGGTCGCGCTGTCCAGGGCCGCGCTGACGAGCACGGGATTCCGGGTCGCTTGCGCCGCCTCCACCGCGGCCGCGACCGGCGGCGGATCCACCCAGTCGCCGCCCGCGCCCGCGGGCGCCACTGTCTCCGGAGCCGCGTCCTCGTTCGCCATCCAAGCCGCCGCGGCCGCCAGGTGGGCGGCCACCTCCGGGTTCGCCGGGTCGCCGGCGGCTCGCGCCTCTGCCAGGAGCTCGACCATACGCGCGTACGGGGCCTCCTCCTCGAACCCGGCGTGATGGCGGCAGGCGATGCTGACGGCGGAGGCCAGCGTGATGGCGGCAGGCGATGCTGACGGCGGAGGCCAGCGTGATGGCCGTCAGGTCGCCGTCACCTGCCTCGCGCGCCCGGCCGGCGGCCTCGAGCAGCATTCCGAACGGCTGCTGCCCGGCGTCACCGATCGCGTAGGTGCAGTCGGACGCCGCGCGCAGGTCGGCAACCGCCTGCAAGGGAGTCGGCGCCCGCCGCGCCGCCGTCTCGTAGTGGCCGAGTGCCTCCATGAGAAACCGTCTCGCGTACATCAGGTGACCGAGCGCCCGGGCCAGGCGGTGCGGCGCGTCCCCCGGCCCGTCCGGTGCCCGGGCCAGCGCGGCGCGCAGATTGTCGGCGACGGTGTCGAAGTCGTCCCGCCACGAGCCCGTGGTCCAGCCGTCCGGCGCCGTCTCCAGATTCGCCTCCAGGGCCGTCGCCACACCCGCGGCCCACTCGAGGTGCAGCTCCCTGGCCGCTTCCGCCTCGCCCGCGGTATCGAGCCGCTCGGCGGCGTACGCCCGCATGGTCTCCAGCAATTTCCACCTGGCCGCGCCGGAGCGGCGGTACACGGTGACCAGATTCTTGTCCGCCAGGCGGCCGAGCACGTCGGCCGCCGCGCTCCGGGCCGTCCCAGGGGCGACGGCCACGACGGCGTCCAGGTCGAACGGGCCCGCGAAGACGGCCAGCCGCCGGAACAGCGCGCGCTCCTCCTCGTCCAGAAGCTCGTGGCTCCAGCCGATGACCGCGCGCAACGAGCGGTGCCGCTCGTCGGCGCCCCGCCCGCCCGCCAGCAGGCGCAGGTGGTCGTCCAGGGCGGCGAGCAGGCCATCGGCTCCCAGGGCGGCCACCCTGGCCGCGGCCAGTTCGATGGCCAGGGGCATCCCGTCGAGCCGCGAGCACAGCAGCGCGAGCGTGGCGGGGTCGGCGGTGAATCCCGGGTCCGCCGCAGTGGCGCGGTCGAGGAAGAGCAGCTCGGCGTGGGAGGTGAGCGGCACCGGCGCCACCGTGGCCGAAGTGAGTGGGAAGGGCGGCAGGGCGAGGGCACGTTCACCGGGCACGCCCAGGCGCTCCCTGCTGGTGGCCAGGATCCGGGTGCCGGGGCAGCGGCTGAGCGTCTGCTCGGCGAACCGGGCGACAGCGTCGATGACGTGCTCGCAGTTGTCGAGGATCAGCAGCGTACGGCGGTCGCCGAGCCGTTCGGCGATGGCCTCCTGCAGGTGCTGGTCCGGACGTTCGGTGACGCCCAGCGCAGCGGCCACCGCCTGGGCGACGTATGCCTCGCCCACGGGCACCAGGTCGACGAACGCCCCTCCCGAGGAAAAGGAGCCCTGGGCGGCGCCGGCCACCTCGGTCGCCAGCCGCGTCTTGCCGACGCCGCCCGGACCCACCAACGTCACGAGGCGGGCGGCCCGCAACGCCTCCAGCAGTCGCTCACGCTCGGCGTCGCGGCCGATGAACGTGGTCAGCGGCGCGGGCAGGCCGGTGATGCGGCCCGGCGCGGCCGATCCCGGCCCGGCCAGCTTGCCGAGCTCCCGCCGGTCGGCCACGCCGCACTTGCGCAGCAGCGATGACACGTGGTTCTCGACCGTACGGACCGACAGGTGCAGGTGAGCGGCGATCTCCGCGTTGGACAGGTGCGCGCCGACCAAGGCCAGCACCTCTGCCTCACGCTTGGACACCGCCCCTGAATACGCGACAGACACGGCCTCATCATGCCCCAGCCCCGAGACGTACGTGATCCTTTGCGTGGTCCTTTGGGTGGTGGACCAGGTGCTGGCCCCCGATGTACGCACGGTCTCCCGTCGCCATGATGAGCACCAGCAAGAACCCCGAAAAATGGAGCGCCATCATGGGACGAGTCGTTCTCTCCGTCTTCACCACCGTTGACGGCGTCATCGAGAACCCGCACGAATGGACCTTCCAGTTCGCCAGCCCGGACGCCATGAAGACCGGCCTCGACCAGATTCGCGCCGCGGACGCGCTGCTACTCGGCCGCGTCACCTACGACGGATTCGCCGCGGCCTGGCCGAGCATGACCGACGACGCCGGCTACGCCGACAGGATGAACTCCTTGCCCAAATACGTCGTCACGACGACCCTGGACAAGGGCGAGTGGAACAACACCACCGTCATCCGCGAAAACCCGGCCGAGCGGATCGCGCAGCTCAAGAAAGACATCGAGGGCGACATGCTGATCTTCGGCAGCGCCACCCTCGTCCGGTGGCTGCTGCGCGAGCAACTCATCGACGAACTGCGCCTGGTCACCTACCCGGTCGTAGCCGGCAAGGGCGCGCGGCTGTTCGACGAATCGGTGGACACCACAGTCCTCCGCCTGACCGGATCACAGACCTTCTCCTCGGGAGTGTTGGCCGTGACCTACGAGCCGACCGGCGAAGGGTTGATCGACCCCGCGCCCGCGCGCCGCGCAGCGACGGAGAGCGCCGAGGGATAAGGCCGAGGCGGCGCGGTGGCGATGGGATCCCGCGGTGATCTACGGGAGTGGCGGAGCCATCGGCGGTGCGATGGCGCGGGCCTTCGCCGCCGAGAGAGCGAGGGTCTTTCTCGCCGGTCAGCACGCCCGGCAAGCTCGACGCCGTCGCGGGGGAAGTGATCTTCCAGGACGCGCTGTTCGTGCCGCTGTTCGACATGCCCGTCGCCCACGTGATGGACAAGATCGCGCGACCGTTCCTGCTGGGCGAGTTCATCCGACGTGCCCCTTCGCACTCGAGGGCTCCCGGCCTCCGGGAGAAGAGGGAACGCATACGCAATGCATGTAACGGGATTCGACCTGATGATTCACGAAACGACATGTGGGAGAACAGCATGAACGACGAAGTCACCCAGTACATCAGTGACACTGCGCCCTGGCAGCAGGCGGTCTGCGAGAAGTTGCGCGCGATGATCCACGAAACCGTTCCCGCCGTCGAAGAGCGCCTTCAATACGGCAAGCCGCACTTCCTCAAGAACGGGCATCACGCGGCCGTCATAGCGGTTGCCCGGGGCAAGGTCAGCTTCATGGTGTTCAACGCCACGGACATCCCCGCGGTCAAGGGCTCCATCCGGGCGATGGGCAATGGGGACCGCAAGTGCGCTGACATCGAAGAAGGGCAAGAGGTCGACTACAAAGCACTTGCCGAGATTCTGGAGAAGACCACGATTGCCCTGTAGGGGCGGAGCGGTGGGCCGCCGCGCGAGCTCAGGCAAGAAAGCCGCGTTGTCGCGACTGATCCACCGCCGCCGGTGGGCGGAAGTATTCGCCAGCCGCGCACCCCCTCGGGGCTCTCCTGGATAGGGTGCCACAACCGGACGGGCGTGTCGGCGCCCGGACGCACGGATTCGCCGCTCGCGCCGGCCAGTGCCCAGCCGCCGCCGCTCCTGACCGGCAGCCCGGCGAACCCGTCGGGGAGCCGCCAGATGAGCGCGCGGGTGTAGGGGCCGGTGACCGGATGGTCGAAGAAGTACTGCTCGGCCTCCTGCCAGGACAGCTCGCGTTCGACGATGAGCATCTGCTCCAGGCGCAGCCGCTCGGCGGCCTGCGTGCGTTTGAGGTCTTTCAACGTGGCCTTGAGATCGGCGAGCACTGGATCCTTGCGGATGGACTGGGGCGCCGACTTGACGACGCGCCCGGACGCGTTGACGAACCGCAGCACCGGCCCGTCGACGTCGAGCCGGACGACGCAGTCGCCGGCCTGCTCCTCCCGTACCCCGTCGGGGCCGAGCCCGAAGGCCGGGACCGTCCGGTCGACGAGCTGTTCGTGGCTCAGCCCCTCTTGTACGGCCACCGCGTCGAGGGCATCGGACGCCTTCGCCAGCAGGGCCGGTCTGCGCAGCTTGGCTCGTACGCGCCTGCAGGATTCGAACGTCAGCAGCCAGTCGCGATGTCGGCGAGCAGGGCCAAGGCGGGGGCGGCTCCCGGTCTCTGAGCGTGACCTCGGCCCGTCGGGTGGCGAGTAGCCGGCGATCACGGGTAGCACCGTGAGTGCCGGGTCGGCGCGGGCGGCCTGCAGCCGGTCGAGCGCGCCTGACCGACGTCACGCCTTGAAGGTCGCCACGCTTCCGGCCGTCATCAGCCGGAAGCTCTCAGGTGACCGTTCGGCCACGGCACGCTGGGTACGGAAGCCGCTGCAGTGCATGGGTGAGACATGTCGGATCCCAAGGCCGGCCAGCATATCCGCCGTCCGGATGACCTTCTCTTGGCTGATCGCGGGGTGGCCGAGGTGGAATCCGCCCATCAGCGCGTGCACCTGTTCGACCCCGCTCAGCTCGCGGGCGTGGAGTATCGAGCTCACCACGCCTGCGTGCCCGCACGGATCGAGCACGACCAGCCCGAGGCCGCGAACGTGAATAATCAGTGCCTGATAGTCCTCGATGGCGTCAGGGACCACCCGGCCGTCGTGCACGCAGAGCCGGCCGGTCGGCACCTCGGTTTCGAAGTCCACCAGCGTCGGGATCTCGCCGCTGGTCATCACGCCGGTCGCAAGGCTGATCGGCTCCTTGACCTCGATGACACCGGCTCCGGCGTCCTCCAGGGCCCGGCGGGTCAGCGCCAGGTTGAAGTACGGCATCACCACGGCCGGCGTGCTGATGAACCGGGGCCGGAACGCCGCCGGATGAACGGTCAGCGGAACCGGCCTGCCGATCGCCGCGAGTGCCGCGTAGATGCCGCCGAAGTGGTCGGGATGCCCGTGGCTGAGGACGACCTGGTCGACGACCGCCAGATCGAGGCCGAGCACGCGGGCATTGTGCACGATGGGCACCGCGCTCAGCCCGGCGTCGAAGAGGAGTGACGTGGTCCTGTCGCCGGTGGTGGCCTGGACGAGGAACGAGATGCCGTTCTCGGCCAGCGGCGTCCCCCGCCGGGCGGCGAAGTGCTCTGGCATTCCCTGGCGCACGATGCCGGGTTCGTCGGGCATGAGCATGTCGATGTAGTTGTCCACCAGCACGGTGATCGTCACCCGGTCGCAGGCCAGCACATCGTCTCCTGGATCGACAGTCGCGTCCACGGCCCCGTGCCGATTCCGGGGCCGCTCTTGAGGCGGCGCAGATGTTAGGTTAACAAATAAGTAAGACGATGTCTTGGCCAGTATGCGTATCGACCGGTCATTTTCAGGACGTCGTCCCCCCAACGACGACGAGGATCAGATATGGATCTCGACGTGCTCAGTGTGCGCAGCTTCTTCGAGCAGGCAGTAGCCGCGTTCCCCGACGAGCCCTTCCTCATCTGGACACCGGACGGGAGTGTGATCACGTACGCGCAGGCCGAGGATCGCATCGACCGGGCGGCGAACGTGTGGCACACGCTCGGCGTCCGCAAGGGCGACCGGGTGGCCTTCATGGCGGACAACTCACCCGACTTTCTGATCGCCTGGCTCGGACTGGCCAAGATCGGCGGCGTGCTCGTCGCGATCAACACCGGTTTCCGCGCCGTAGAGGCCAGCTACCTGGTCGCGGACTCCGAGGCGCGTTTCGCGCTGGTCGACCCGAAGTACCTGCCGCTGTTCGACGACGTACGGCAGCGCGCGGAATGTCTGGAGACCGTGCTGACGATCGGGCAGCACGAGGACGTCCCGTCCTTCACCGCCCTGATGGACGGCGCCGAGCCCTGCGCCCCGCCCGTCGAGCTACACGGCGACGACCTGATCAGCCTCATCTACACCTCGGGGACCACCGGCAACCCCAAGGGGGTCATGCAGACCCACCGCAACTTCGTGCTCACGGGGCAGGCCTACGGTCACTGGATGCGGATGTCCCGTGGGCAGCGGATCTACGCCTGTCTGCCGCTGTTCCACATCAATTCGCAGGCCTATTCCACCATGGGCGTGATCGGGATCGGCGGTGCGCTGGTGCTCGCGCCCCGGTTCAGCGCCGGCGCCTTCTGGGACGACGTACGCAAGCACCGGGTGAACGTCTTCAATTTCATCGGCGCCATGACAGTGATCCTCTCAAAGAAGGAGCCGGCGCCGGACGACGCGGACCACGACGTGCACATCGCGTACGGCGTTCCGGCGCTCGACGCGAAGATCCGCGGGGACATCGAGCGCCGGTTCGGGCTACAGGTGATCTCCGGGTTCGGCATGAGCGAGACGACCTTCGGCCTGCTCGAACCGCTGGACGAGGAACGGCGGCCGGGTTCCATGGGGGTGCCACGCCATCATCCCGACCCGAGCGTGCCGCGGACCGAGGCGCGGATCGTCGACGACGAGGGCAGGGAAGTCGGCCCCGGTGTCGTCGGCGAGCTCGTGCTGCGCAACGCGGCCATGATGAGCGGCTACTTCCGCGATCCCGAGCGGACCGCCGAGGCGTTGGTCGACGGCTGGCTGCACACGGGTGACAGCGCGCACCGGGACGCCGATGGTTTCTTTTTCTTCGTCGACCGCAAGAAGGACATCATCCGGCGCCGCGGCGAGAACGTGTCCTCACTGGAGGTCGAGCGGGTCATCGAGCGCCACCCGGGCGTGCAGGAGGCGGCCGTGATCGGCGTGCCGTCGGAGCTGACCGACGAGGAACTGCTCACCTACATCGTACGGCGGCCCGGGGCCGAGGTGCGGGCCAAGGAGATCTTCGACTGGTGCGCGGACAACCTCGCGGCCTTCAAGGTCCCCCGCTACCTGGAGTTCATCGACGCGCTGCCCAAGACGCCGACCTCGAAGATCCAGAAGGCTCTGCTGCGAGGCACCGCGGCATCACCCGGACGAGTCGACCGCACCGCGATGGTCTAGCCAGGGCGGCCCATCCCCCACCGAGGGGATGGGCCGCCCTGGGGATGGGCCGCCGGTTACTTGATGGCCATCGGGTTGAGCGGCGAGCCGACCGCGTGGGTGAACGGCAGCGGCGGGCCGCAGAACAGGAACTCATAGACGGAGTCACCGGCACAGTCATCGGCCAGCCCCTCGAGGTCGAAGATCTCGCCGACCCACAGGCCCATGTGCACGATGAACACGATGTGCAGCGGCTGGAAGACGTCGGGGGTCTCGTTGGGCAGCACTTCCATGCCCCACGTGTCGGTCGCCACCGCCGCGATCTCACGCTCGGCGATCCAGTCGATGCTGTCCAGGCCCAGTCCCGCGGCGGCGCCTCCCGCGTAGGTGCCCCACTCCCCCGCGGATCGGACCTGGGCCATCGCGCCGGTACGGACGAAGACGAAATCGCCTCGCCCGACCGTGACGCCGGCGAAGTCGACCGCCCGCTGCAGTTCCTCGGCGCCGATCGCCGTACCCGGTTCCAGCCACGGCACCCCCTGGCTGCGCGGCACGTCGAGGAGCACGCCGCGGCCCACCATGCCGCCCGCGGCGTTGCGGACGTCGTTCTTCATCGCGCCCTTGCTGGACACCTGGTCGGCGCTGTAGCCGTTGTAGATCTGGTTCTCGAAGACGACGTGCGCGAGCGAGTCCCACTGGGTACCGCACTGCAACGGCATGATCACCATGTCGTCCGTGCCGCGGAAGTGCCGGTCGTTGCCGCCGTAGAAGTCGCGGATCGAGGTGTTGGCCAGGGCGTCGGCTCCGTCGCGGGTCATCAGGTGGATCGGGTTGAACCTGTTGAAGTTGCCCTTTTGCGGCCCGTTCTCGTCGAACGGCAGGGCGAGCGAGATCGTTCGTCCTGACCGGACCAGGCGGGCCGCGGCCGCGACGTCTTCCGGCGTGACGTGATTCAACGTGCCGCGCTGGTCGTCGTCTCCCCACCGTCTCCAGTTCGTGTGCCGGGCGCAGAACTCGCGAACGGTGTCGATGTTCGGCTTCATCTGGCGTTCCTCTCGCTGATGACAGATTATTGCAACGTCGTCTTATTTACGGCAGTCTGACGTGCAGAGCTGATCAACGCAAGCACTGTATGTGTACAAGACAGCTGAAACCTCTCGGCAGGATTACAAGACACCGTCCCGATAGATTGGAGAGACATATGCGAGACGTACCACCCCTTGCCCTACGCGGCGAAGAGCGGCTGTTCTACGAGCGGCTGCGGGCCCACGACCTGGGCATCCAGGTGTGCGCCGGATGCGCCGCCCGGTTCGCCTATCCGCGCACGGTCTGCCCGCGATGCCTCGGCACCGAGCTGCGGCTGGACTCCTCGTCCGGACGCGGCAGCGTGTATTCGTTCACGACCATTCACCGGCCCGCAGCCGCTTGGCGCGCCGATGATGTGCCGTACACCGTGGCGCTGGTCGACCTCGACGAGGGTGTGCGGGTCCTCGGCGACCTCCGGGTCCCTGAGCCGCGGGTGGGCCTGCGGGTCGAGCTGGAGTACGACGACGTCAGGGACGACCTGACCCTGCTCTCCTTCGTTGCGGCGGCCGGACAGTGACCCGCGGCTCGTTGCGCGGTGAGGTCGCGATCGTCGGGATCGCCGAAGTGGACACCTTCCAGAGCGACGGCCGTTCACCGGTCGGGCTGATGGCGGAGGCCTCCAGGCAGGCGATCACGGAAGCCGGCCTGATCCTGGGCGACATCGACGGGCTCTTCACGTCCTCGGCGTACTACTCGATGCCGTCGCTGACGTTCAGTGAGTACGTCGGGCTTCACCCTCGCTACACGGACTCCACCGCGGTCGGGGGATGCTCGTTCGAAGCGCACGTCGGGCACGCCGCCGCGGCCATCAGGGCGGGGCTGTGCGACTACGCGCTGATCACGTACGGCAGCACCCAGCGCTCGGACAAGGGCAAGCTGGTCAGCACCGCGGAGTGGTCGCCGTACGAGCAGCCCTATGGCATGTGGCATCCGATCAGCCCCATGGCCATGATCGCGCAACGGCATATGCACCAGTACGGAACGACCTCCGAGCAGCTGGCCGAGGTCGCCGTCGCGGCGCGCCAATGGGCGCTGCGCAACCCGGCGGCCCCCTACCAGACCCCGCTGACCGTGGACGACGTGCTGTCCTCGCCGGTCATCAGCAGCCCGCTGCACAAGTTCGACTGCTGCCTGGTCACCGATGGCGGGGCCGCGCTCGTGCTGACGTCGGCGGAGCGGGCCCGGGACCTGCCGGCCACTCCCATCTATGTGCTGGGGTTCGGCGAGGCGGCCGATCATCGCAATGTGACCGGCATGCCTGACCTCACGACGACCCGCGCCGAGGAGAGCGCGGCGCGTGCGTACGCGATGGCCGGGGTGCGGCCGTCCGAGGTGGACACCGCGCACGTCTACGACGCCTTCACGATCAGCCTGCTGATCCTGCTGGAGGATCTCGGATTCTGCGCGAAGGGAGAGGGAGGCGCCTTCGCCGGCTCGGGCGCCATCGCACCGGGCGGCTCGTTGCCGCTCAACACCAACGGCGGCGGCCTGTCCTACACCCATCCGGGCATGCTCGGCCTGTTCCTGCTCACCGAAGCGGTCCGTCAGCTTCGCGGTCAGGCCGGTGACCGTCAGATGCCCGGCGCGGCGATCTCAATGGTGCACGGCATGGGACTCACGCTCGGCGCCCACGCCAGTGTGGTGCTCGGCGCCGAGCGCGCCCTCTGACCATGATGTTCAGGAAGCGGCTGTCCCGGCGAGCTGGTGGCCGAGACGCTGGGACAGCGCGCGGCTCGCGGCGGTGACGGAGTCGGCGATCTCGGGGGCGCGCCGGATGTCGAAGCGCTGCGAGGGACAGGTGAAGACCAGCGACCCTCGGCAGCGTCCGTCGGCATCGTAGAAGGGAGCGGCCACCGCGGATCCGGCGGCCACCCGCTCGCCCATGCTGATCGCGTAGCCGCGGCTGCGGTCCTCGCGGAGCTGCCTGCGCAGCTCGTCGGGGTCGATGATCGTCTGCGGGGTGATCTGCGGCAGGCCCGTCCGCTCGATGATCTGGTCGACCTCCTCCGGCGGCAGCCCGAGCAGGACCGCGCGCCCTCCGGCTCCGGCGTGCAGGGGCACCCGGCTGCCGGGGTCGATGACATACCGCAGGGTGTGCGTGCAGTCGATCTTCTCCCGGAACACGATCTGGTCGCCCTCGCGCGTGGCCAGGTAGCAGGTCTCGTTGAAGTGGGTGGCCAGCTTCCGCAAGATCGGCTCGGTGGCCTGCCACAGGGTGTCCCGGCCGTGGATCATGGCGGCGAGCGAGAACAATCCCGGGCCGGCCGAGAACTGCCCCGAGACCTGGTCCTGTTCGGCGAGCCCGAGGTCGCAGAACTGGTCAAACAGCCGTGAGACCGCGCTCTTGTCGATCCCGATGTCGCGGGCCAGTTCGCGGACGCCCACCCGCTCTCGCGCGGCGAGGGCCTCAAGCAGCTTGAGCACCTTGCCGGCGGTGCTGTAGCGACCCGGCTGCGTGGCACGCTCGCGGGGCCTGGTCACCGGCTTTTCCGCGCTGCCGTCGGAAAGCGTGTCAGACACGGCCCAAGTCCTGCCACCGAACGGAACTCCTGACGCGGGCAGGCTGTTCAACGCTGCCCGGTGAGGCTGTTCTGGCGCGCACAGATTGCCTCCATCTGCCACTCGTGGTGGCCTTACGCGGTCGACTTGACGGCAACGGTACTCGGCGCACAGGTGGCTCGCCACCGCGCGGCGGGCATTCATCGAGACACTTTCCTCGGTGTCGGCGCGCCGATCGTGCCGTATTTCGGTCCGAACTAACGAGACGTTGTCTCAACATCTTACCGCTCTTGGCGTACGTTACGTACGAACAGCGCGAGCGATAAGTCCGCGCGACAGGCTAGTCACACGGGAGCGGCCCATGCCGACCATCGACCTGCATGCCCATCTGATCGACCGCGCCGCGATCGCCATCCTCAACGGGCGTTTTCCAGAACTGTGCCCCGCGCTGTCCACAGGCCCCGACGGGTACTTTCTCACCTACCCGGGACGCCCGGCACTCGGACCGGTGCCCGCCTCGATGTTCGAGGTCGAGGCCAGGCTGGCCGACATGGACCGCGACGGGATCGACCGCCAGGTGGTCGCGGTGCCGCCGCCGCAGCTTCTCTACCAGCTCGACTCCGCCGCCGGCGCGACCTGCGCACGAGTGCAGAACGAGGCGGCCATGGAAGTCAGCCGGCTTCACCCTGACCGCATCCACGTGTTCGGGACGCTGCCCCTGCAAGATCCGGAAGCCGCGGTCCGGGAGGTGGCCCACCTCGCGAAGGAGCGGCGGGTACGTGGCGTGCAGATCGGTACGAACATCAACGGCGGCAACCTCGACGACCCCGCGCTCGACCCCGTCTGGGCGACCCTCTCCGAGGCCGGCCTGCCGGTCTGGGTCCATCCCGACCAGCGCACCGTCGCGGGAGCCGACCGGCTGTCGTCGTACTACCTGGTCAACCTGGTCGGGAACCCGCTGGAGTCCACCATCGCCATGGCCGCTCTCGTCTTCGGTGGCGTGCTCGAACGTCACCGCGCACTCCGCTTCGGGTTCGTACATGGCGGCGGCTTCACCCCCTACCAGCTCGGCCGCTGGGACCACGGATGGTCGCGCAGGTCAGAGCCCCGCCGCCACATCGCCCGCACCCCGAGCGAGTACGTCGAGCGCATGTACTTCGACACCCTCACGCACGACGACACCGCGCTGGCGTTCCTCGGGGCACGGGTCGGCTGGGAGCGCGTGGTGCTCGGCAGCGACCACCCGTTCGACATGGCCACGCCCGATCCGGTCGCGGCGGTCCGGCGGCTCGGCCTGCCTGAGCGCGAGCAGGCCGCCGTGCTGGGCGGCAATGCCGCACGCTTCCTGCGGGCGATCTAGCGAAGGGTGTGGGCCGTAACCCTAGGTCTATCTGACCGCAACCCTTGCATTACCAAGACATTCCAGTAACACTGCCAATAACAAGACAGCGTTGTCGCTTTCCATCGAAGAGGCTGGGCCCGGCGGTAGCCGACAGGACGCTCGGTCGTTCACCGGTTGGAGGATGCACATGAGGTGTCGAGGCACGCACACGCATCGGTCGGCCGCGCCATGACGCTCACGATCGCGACCGTCAATCCACTCACGCACTTCGGCCCGGACTCCTACGCCGCGAACCTGCGTTCCGCCGAGCAGTACGTCGCCGACGCGTCCGCGCGGGGAGCCCAGCTGGTCTGCCTGCCCGAGACCTATCCGGGAGAGTGGCGCCGGCCGATCACCCGTACGCCGGAAAAGGAGCTGTCGGCGTTGGCGCGCGCCCACCGGGTGCATCTGGTGGGCGGCTTCGCAGAACCGGTCGGCGGTGACACCAGCCGGTGTTACAACACCCTGGTCTTGATGGGTCCTGATGGCTCCGAGCTGGGCCGGTACCGCCGTACCGTGCCCGTGCACGCACCGTGGATCTACGTGGGCGGCGCCTACTGGGACTTCGACTGGGTCCCCGGCGACGACCTGCCGGTGTTCGAGACCGAACTGGGCCGCATCGGGATGCTGGTCTGCAGCGAGGTCTACTCGCCGGAACTGCCTCGTCAGCTCGCGCTCGGCGGCGCCGAGCTCATCCTCATGCCGGCCGGACTGACCGGCCCGCAGCGGCACGCGGGCGGGCACGGCGGCGCCCTCTTCGAGACGTGGCGCACGCTGGCGTGGGCCCGGGCCATCGAGAACCTGGCCGTGACGGCCATCTGCGCCAACATCCCCGACGCGGGTGACAAGGGGGTGTCGATGATCTGCACTCCCGAGCAGGTCGCCCTGGAGGAGTACGGCGAGGGCGTGCACGTCGCCACCGTGGACCTCGACCGGGTGCGCTGGCTGCGGAGGGAACAGGACCGCATCGTCGCCGGCCCCTCACCATGGCGGACCAAGCCCGGCGTGCTCCGCGACTGGCGGCGTACGGACCTGCGGACGGGCTATCTCCCCGAGGCCGCGGCGCAGTGACGCCTCAGCGGCCGACATGAGAAAGGAGCACGTTCTGTCTGAGACAAGCTCCCCCACGACTCCGTCCAAGACGGAGGCCGCATCCCGCCGGCCGCCACCCGCGGACGAGTTCGTCATCCCGCCCGCCCCGCGTCCGCGCGGGTGGCGCCGCGTCGTCGCCTTCTACCGCCGGTTCGACACGGTGATCCACACGGTGGCATCGCTGATCCTCGGGGTGGTGATCTGGCAACTCGTCGCGGAGCGCGCCAGCCAGCTCGTGATCGTGCCCCTCGGCGCCGTCTGGACCGCCCTCCAGGAGAGCCTGAACGGCGGTCAGCTGCTGACGGACTTCGGGGCCAGCGTCCAGGGATTCGCGATCGGCCTGGTGCTGTCGGCCGTCTTCGGCATCGCCATCGGTGTCGTCATGGCGATGAGCAAGGTCGTCTTCGACTTCCTGGACATCTGGGTGTCGGCGTTGTACTCGACGCCGCTCATCGCGCTGGCGCCGTTGTTCGTCATCGTCTTCGGCATCGGCCTGCAGGCGAAGATCGCCGTGGTGATCTCGCTGGCGATCTTCCCCGTGATCATCAACACCGCGGCGGGCATCAGGACCACGGACGAGAAGCTGGTCGAGACGGCGTACTCCTTCGGTGCGAACCGGCGCCAGATCTTCGCCAAGGTGATGTTGCCATGGGCGGTGCCCTTCATCGTGACCGGCCTGCGGCTGGCCGTCGGGCGCGCGCTGATCGGTGTCGTCGTGGCGGAGTTCTTCGGCTCGACCAACGGGCTCGGGCACGCCGTGTTCACCGCGTCGAACAACTTCGACACCGCCGGCGTGTGGCTCGGCGTCTTCATCCTCGCCGCGATCGGCATGATCCTCATCCGGTTGATGCACACACTAGAACGATGGGTGGCCCCATGGCGGCAGTCCAAGGTGCAGTGAACCAAGCCGGAGGACCGGCGCTGAAGCTGGAGGCGCGGGGCCTGCACAAACACTTCATCAAGCGCGGTCAGCCGCTCGAGGTGCTGCGTGACATCAACTTCGGCATCGCTCCCGGTGAGTTCGTCGCCGTCGTCGGCGCCAGCGGGTGCGGCAAGACCACGTTGCTGCGCATGGCCGACGGGCTGGAGTCCATCAGCGCCGGCAGCCTGCTCATCGACGGCCAGGAGCGAACCGATCCCGGCCCCGACCGCGGCTTCGTCTTCCAGCAGGACACGCTGATGCCCTGGCGCACCGTGCTCAAGAACATCGCGCTCGGCCTGGAACTGCAGGGCAAGCCGAAGCGCGCCGGCTTGGAGCAGGCGCGCAGGTTCCTCGAGGTGGTCGGGCTCGCCGGTTTCGAGCAGCACTACCCCCACGAGCTGTCCGGCGGCATGCGGCAGCGCGCGAACCTCGCGCGGGCGTTCTGCATCGAGCCGGAACTCCTTCTGATGGACGAGCCCTTCGCCGCCCTCGACGCGCAGACCCGCGAAATCATGCAGAGCGAGCTGCTGCGCATCTGGGAACGCACCGCGGGTGGCACCGTCCTGTTCATCACGCACCAGATCGACGAAGCGATCTTCCTGGCGGACCGCATCATCGTGCTCACCGCCCGGCCGGGGCGGATGAAGGACATCATCGACGTCCCATTCGCCCGGCCGCGCGATCTCGAGGTCAAGCGGACCGCCGAGTTCGGCGCCCTGTACGACCACATCTGGAAAATGATCGAGGAGGAGGTACGGGTCTCCATGGGCATGAGATCCGGCTGACCCTCGACGGAGAAGATGACGCGATCACACCCACCTGGCGGTACCTCTATGGCGTGCCGAGGACCCCCGGACCCCCTGACCAGCCGATAGATAGGGATTGACGATGCGCTGGCATCACACGAAGACAAGGCACTCGAGGAGATCGGTCAGGTCGCTGATCGCTGTCGGCTGCGCGCTGATCCTGGCGCTGACCGCCTGTGGCGGCAACACCGGATCGGGCAAACCCGGCCTGCAGAAGGTCTCCTTGGCGATCACCGGGTTGAACGCGCTGCACATCTGGATGATCGTGGCGCGCGACTACAAACTCATGGAGCCGGCCGGCATCGACCTCGACCTCGTCATCTTCAACAGCCAGGCCCAGGTCGTGCCCTCCTTGCTCGCGGGCGCGGTGCAGTTCGGGTCGTCCACGCCGGAGCAGGCGATCGCGGCGGGCCTGAAGGAGAAGAGCCTGCGCATGGTGGTCTCGACGGAGACCAAGAATCCCTACAGCCTGGTGGTAGACCCGTCGATCAGTTCGGTGGCCGGGCTCAAGGGCAAGAAGGTGGGCGTCAACGCCGCGAACGCGAGCGCCGACTACTACGCCGGAGCGACCTTGCTGGCCGACGCCGGGCTGAAGCCCAATACCGGCTACACGTTCACGAACGTCGGCGTGACCACCGCGCGGGTGGCGGCTCTGCAGGCCAAGCAGGTTTCCGGGCTGCTGCTCTTCCCGCCCGACACGCTGAAGGCGACCTCCCAGGGCGCCAAGGTCCTCGCCGAGGCGGCCGACTCCCCCAGCCTCAAGGGCGCGCAGTTCGGCACCCTGGTCGCCCTGCAGTCGTGGTACAGCGAGAACCGCGATACAGCAGTCCGTTTCGTGCGCGGCTACCAGGACACGATCAAGTGGCTCTACGACCCGGCGAACAAGGACAAGGTCATCAGGTCCATCGCGAAAGAGATGAAGGTGTCCAACGACGCCGCGGCCACGACGTACAAGCACTTCCTCGAGGACCTGCCCGCGGAGAGCGCGACCGGAGAGTTCACGGAACCGGCGCTTAAGAAGATGTTGGACAACGCGCACGCCAACAACATCGCCTCGCTGTCCTCGGTGACGGACGCCACCCTGCCCAACTTCTACGACAACTCGCTCGCCAAGGACGCGGTCAAGGTGACCGAGAGCGGGAGCTGACATCGAGAGGAATGCCCTGCGCATGACCCAGACGAGCCTTCAGGATCTGTCCTTCAATTACTTTCCCGACAACTACCGCTGGTCTCATGGGCTGCTGCTCGCGCTGAACAATGCGCCGTGGGGAGGCTCGGAGATCGGCGAGGTCAATCGGGTCGGTCTGCGCCTGATGGACCGGCTCGGCGATGACGAGGCGTGGTTTCGCGAATGGGCCGCCCAGGCAGAACACGTCGAGCGGATGGGCCGCGACCGTCTTGCCGCCGGCTACCGGCGCAGCGCCGCCGGCTACCTGCTGCGGGCCTCCTGCTACTACCACGTCGGTGAGCGGTTCCTCACGCCCAAGACCGCCGAGAGCGACGCGGCCTACCGGAGCGGCGTCGACTGTTTCCGTGACGCCGCAGGGCTGACCGACCGTCCGAGGATCGAGAGCGTCGAGATCCCGTACGAGGGCGGCTCGTTGCCCGCGCTCTACGTCCACGCGGAGAACACCACGGCCGGGACCCCGGGTCCCGCGATGGTCTACTTCGACGGGTTCGACATCACCAAGGAGCTGCAGTACCTCAAGGGCGTACGCGACCTGGCGGAACGCGGGATCGCTTGCCTGATCGTCGACGGGCCGGGCAACGGCGAGGCGATTCGCTTCCGCGGGCTCCCGCTGCATCACGAGACCGAGCGCTACGCTACGCCCGCCTACGAATGGCTCGCCACCCGCGACGAGATCGACGCCGACCGGATCGGCGTGATGGCGATCAGCCTGGGTGGCTACTACGCTCCCCGCGCCGCCGCGTTCGAGCCGCGCTTCGCCTGCTGCGTGGCCTGGGGTGCGCAATGGGACTATCACGCCACCTGGGTCCGCAGGCTCGAACGTATCGACCGCAGTGACAACCCGGCGTTGTCCGTGCCGTGGCATCACCTGCTGTGGGTGCTCGGCGTCAATACGCGCGAGGAGGCGCTCACCGCGCTGCGGAGTTACCGGCTCGACGGTGTCGTGCAACGCATCGAGCGGCCCTTCCTCCTGCTGCACGGCGAAGGCGACGAGCAGATCCCGCTCGCCGATGCGCAGGCGTGCTTCGACGCGGTCGGCTCCAAGGACAAGACGCTGCGCCTGTTCACCCGCGAGGAGGGCGGCTACCACCACTGTCAGATCGACAACCTGAGCATCGGGGTGGCGGCGATGTGGGACTGGATCGAGGACAAGCTCCACGGCGAGCAGGCCGATGACCGGAAGGGACAGCAATGAGCACCGTCGCCGATGGAATGCGGATCGACTGGGACGTGCCGATCACGATGGACGACGGCGTCGTCCTGCGCGCGGACATCTTCCGGCCGGTCGAACCCGGTGAGTACGCGACGATCATGTCGATGGGGCCCTACGCCAAGGGCCTGTCGTTCCAGGAGGGCTATCCCGGCAACTGGAACCGCATGATCGAGGCGTATCCGGAGATCGCCGAGGGCACCACCAACAAGTACCAGAACTGGGAGCTCGTCGATCCCGAGAAGTGGGTTCCCGACGGCTACGTGTGCGTGCGCATCGACTCCAGAGGCGCGGGGCGCTCGCATGGTCACCTCGATCCCTTCTCCCCCCGGGAGACGAAGGACTTCTACGAGTGCATCGAGTGGGCCGCGACGCAGGAGTGGAGCAACGGGCGCATCGGCCTGCTCGGGATCTCGTACTACGCGATCAACCAATGGCAGGTCGCCGGCCTGCGGCCCCCGCACCTCGCCGCGATCTGCGTCTGGGAGGGATCGGCCGACTACTACCGTGAGATGTCCAGGCACGGCGGCATCCTCTGCGAGTTCCTCGGCTCATGGTTCCAGCGGCAGGTGGTCCGTGTACAGCACGGGACCGGGGAGCGCGGGCCGCGCAGCCCGGTGACCGGAGAACTCGCGGCCGGCCCCGAGACGCTCTCCGAGGAGGAACTCGCCGCCAACCGCATCAACCCTGGTCAGGACATCCTGGACCGGCCGCTGGACGGCGACTACTACCGCGACCGCTCCCCCGACTTCAGCAAGATCACCGTGCCGCTGCTGTCCTCGGGTAACTGGGGCGGCCAAGGACTGCACCCGCGCGGGAACCTCGAGGGCTATCTGGCGGTGCCGTCGGAGCAGAAGTGGCTGGAGATGCATGGCGACACGCATTTCTCCCCGTTCTACACCGACCACGGCATCGCCCTGCAGAAGCGCTTTTTCGGCCACTTCCTGCGCGATGAGGACACCGGCTGGACGCAGCAGCCCCCGGTCGAGCTGCAGGTGCGCCACCCAGGGGAAAAGTTCGTCCAGCGCAGTGAGAACGAGTGGCCCCTGCGGCGCACCCGGTGGACCAAGTACTACCTCGACCCCGACGGGCAGGCCCTCGGCACCACGCCGAGCAGCGGGGCCGACCTCTCCTACGAGACGACAGGAGACGGGCTGACCTTCCTGACCCCGCCGCTGACCGACGAACTCGAGATCACCGGGCCAGTGGCGGCTCACCTCACGCTGTCCTCCGACACCACCGACGCCGACGTCTTTCTCGCTTTGAGGGTGTTCGACCCGGACGGCGAGGAGGTCACCTTCATCGGAAGCAACGACCCCAGCGTGCCGGTGGGACTGGGCTGGCTGCGGGCCTCACACCGGAAACTGGACACGCAGCGCAGCCTTCCCCACCGGCCATGGCATTCCCACGACGAAATATGGCCGCTGGAGCCCGGTGTTCCGGTCGAGCTCGATGTGGAGATCTGGCCCACGTGCATCGTGGTGCCGGCCGGTTACCGGATCGGATTGACCGTACGCGGGCGCGACTACGAGAACGAAGGAGTCATGCTGCCGGGCGCGATGTACCCGATGAAGGGCACGGGGCCGTTTCTGCACGGCAACGCGCAGGACCGTCCAGCGGCGATCTTCGGCGGCGTCAACACGTTGCATTTCACCGGCGGCGTGGCACCCTACCTTCTCCTGCCGGTCATCCCCGGCTGAACGGGGCGCTCTCGGGGGCCTGACGTGCCAGTCCCTCCAGCGCAGAGCCCCTCGTCCGGTGGAATGGAAGGGGTGGCGGCACTCTCGCACCTGATACCCCGCCGCCAATGGGAGAAGATCTTCCCCATGACTCCGGCCATCCTGCCGGCCCGGCACCACAAACTCGTGGCCAAGAAGTGGGACCACCGCGGACGGCGCCGTCCCGGACGACCGCCCACGACAGCTGCGGTCAAGGCCCTCATCCTGCGCATGGCCGCGGAGAACCCCAAGGCGGGGCCCACCGGCGCATCCACGGTGAACTCACCCGCCCTGGACATATCGCCGCTTCTACCGTGTGGAACATCCCGAACCGGGCCGGGATCGACCCCGCCCCACGCCGTACCGGGCCGACATGGAAGCAGTTCCTGACCGCCCAGGCCGAACACATCGCCGCCGTCGACTTCCTCTACGTGGACACCATCAACCTCACACGCCTGTACGCCCTGATCATGCTCGAACACGGCAGCCGCCGTGCCCACCTGCTCGGCGTCACCGCCAACCCCACCGGCCCGTGGACCAGCCAGGCCGCCCATAACTTCCTGATGAACACCGCTCACCCGCTACCTGGAGCACTACAACACGGCCCGCCCCACAGACCACGCGGCTGACGCTGATCCACGAGGAGGCCAGGACCGCTCGCTGTCTCCGTGTCCCTACGGACGAACGCGGATGATCGTCTTCCCTTTGGCCCGCTTGGTCGGGTTGAAGGCGGCGACGGCGTCGTCGAGGGTCGCGACGTTGCCGATGTTCGTCCGCAGCCGTCCGTCCCGCACCCGCTGGACGATCTCACTCAGTTGGGGGCGATCGGGCACGACGACGAAGTCGATCGCCAGGCCGTCGGCGGGCCGTGCCTCGGGCGGCCCGGCGATGGTCACCAGCGTTCCTCCGGCTCGAACCAGACCCGCGGACCGCCTCCCGATGTCGCCGCCGAAGACATCGAAAACCAGATCGACTCCGCCGACGTCTTCCAGGGCGTCGTTCTCGAGGTCGACGAACTCCTGCGCGCCGAAGTCGAGCGCCGTCTGACGGCCGGCAGCACGCCCGGTGCCGATGACGTAGGCGCCGGCCTCGCGGGCGAGCTGGGTTGCCATCGAACCGACTGCGCCGGCCGCACCGTGCACGAGGACGCTCTGCCCCGCCCGGAGGCGGCCGTGCTCGAACAGTCCCTGCCACGCGGTCAGGCCCGGCATCACGAGGCTCGCGCCCGCCGTGAAGTCGACGTCGCCCGGCAGCGGCGCGAGGTTGCGTGCCTCGACGACTGCGTACTCCGCCAGCGTGCCGTCGCGGGTCCAGTCCGTGAGGCCGAACACCCGCTGGCCCACCGACAACCCCGTCGTTCCATAGCTGAGGGCGGTGACCACACCGGCCAGCTCGTGCCCGGGGATCGACGGCGTCCGGTCACGGCCGAGGCGATCGGTCCAGGTCGAGGGCCACTCCAGCTCATCCCAGGTGAATCCCGACGCATGAACTTCAACGACGACATCGCCGTAGTTCGCGCCCGTGAGACTGGCGAGCCTCGCCGCGTCCGGTTCCGGCCGCTCCACCAGCGTCATCCCCGCCGTTCCCGCGGCCTGGTCCGTCACCACAATCGCCTTCATCCGGCACCTCCCCGTATCCAGTCCTCGCACCATACCCCCGTGGACGATATCGTCCATTATGGTACCGGTAGACAGGCACCCGGCCAGACGAGGACGTACCGCCACGACCACCAGGCATGCTGCTGGTGCTCCAAGCAACGTATGACCGGCGGAAACTTGCCGATCGATGCCACGCCGGTCTTCTCTGGACGCAATAGTCCAGTTGGTTGACGCAGGTTTGCGGGCGACTACGTCCTCACCGCGGTGAACCTCATCACCGGGTCCCTCGCTGACGATGACGTCGCCATGGGTGGGTACCACATCGGCATCCACAGGCCGAGTGGAAGCACGGGTGGCGGTGGGATTGCGGCCGCCCGGCCACAGGAGGAGGGGTGCATGCCCGGCAACACAGCAGCCCGTCTGTCCCCGCCGTGATCACGATGTGTACTGGTTCTGGTTCTGTAACAACCGCGAGGCTGGGTAGCGTGGCGGTCCTGACCGATCGGCTCGTCTCGACCACCGCGAGCTGGCGGGTGATCTCCTCCAATCCCGAGTCGGACCAGTCGCCGAACGTCGCGAGATCAGGACGGACCGTTGGTACGGGAAGTAGATGCCGGTCAGTTGCGCTCCATGGTCCACTTAAAGTGATGACAAAAGGGCCGAGCTAGAGGCAGACCCGTGGCCGAGCGGGACCGTATAGTCCATGCGGCGGCGGCTGTGATCAAACAGGGTAGCCTGAGGCCTGTGAGCAGGCCGGAGAACGCACAGCCGGGGCGGAGGCTGACGC
>NZ_JADOGI010000030.1 GCF_015645445.1 Nonomuraea cypriaca
GCCCCAAAACCAAGGGCGCAGCCCCCGTAAGGGGTTGTTGGGGTTGGGTTTTCGGGGGTCTCGGGGGCGGAGCCCCTGAGGGAGCCGCGCGTGCGCGGGGCCCCAAAACCAGGGGCGGAGCCCCCGTAAGGGTGTGTCGGGGTTTGGGTTTGATTTTGATGGGGGGCGCTCGGGGGACGAAGCCCCCCCGAGGGAGGGGCCAAGTCTCAGCCGAGCGTTGCGATGGTTTTGTACTCGAGGTAGCCGTTGAGGCCCTCGGGGCCGAGTTCGCGGCCGATGCCGCTGGCCTTGTAACCGCCGAAGGGCGCGTTGGTCTCCAGCATGAAGCAGTTGACGCCGTAGGTGCCGGTGCGGACCTGGCGGGCCACGTCCATGCCGCGCTCGGTGTCGCCCGTCCACACCGTCCCGGCCAGGCCGTAGTCGCTGTCGTTCGCGATGCGTACGGCGTCGGCCTCGTCGTCGTACGGGATCACGGCCAGGACCGGGCCGAAGATCTCCTCGCGGGCGATGCGCATGTCGTTGGTGACGCCGGCGAAGACGGTGGGCGAGACGTACCAGCCGCGGTCGTACGGCCGGTCCAGGCCGCCGGCCACGACCTTGGCGCCCTCGTCCATGCCGATCTTGATGTAGCCCTCGACCCGCTCCTGCTGCCGCCTGGCCACCAGCGGGCCGATGCCGGTCGCCGGGTCGGCGGGGTCGCCGACGGGCTGGGAGTTGACCATGCCGGTGACCGCCTCGACGACCTCGTCGTAGCGGTTGCGCGAGGCCAGGATGCGGGTCTGCGCCACGCACGCCTGGCCGTTGTTCATGAGGGACGCCATGGCCAGGAAGCCCATGCCGGCGGCCAGGTCGGCGTCGTCCAGGATGATCGCGGCCGACTTGCCGCCCAGCTCCAGGCTGACGCGCTTGAGCTGCTCGCCGCAGATGGCCGCGATGCGCCGGCCCGCCGCGGTCGAGCCGGTGAAGGCCACTTTGTCCACGCCTGGGTGCGAGATCAGGTGCTCGCCCACCTCGCGCCCGGCGACCACGATGTTGAGCACGCCCGCCGGAACCCCGGCCTCGGCCGCCCACTCCGCCAGCAGGTACGCGTCCAGCGGCGTCTCCGGCGCCGGCTTGAGCACGATCGTGCACCCGGTCAGCAGCGCAGGCGCGACCTTCGTCATGGTGACGAACTGCGGCACGTTCCACGGGACCACGGCCGCCACCACGCCCACGGGCTCCCTGCGCACGGTGAGCGGGCCGAACAGCCCGGGACGCTGTTCCTCCTGCTCGAACGACTTGCCCAGCTCGGCGTAGTACTGCAGCATGCCGAGCGGCTGCGGCGCCTGCGCGAGGTTGGAGAAGGTGATGGGGGAGCCCATCTCCTCCGTGATGAGGCTCGCCATCTCGCCCTGCCGCTCGTTGTAGATCGCGGCCAGCCTGCCGATCACCTCGGCCCGCTCGGCGAACGTCATCCGCGGCCACGGCCCGTGGTCGAACGCCTCCCTGGCCACCGCGACCGCGCGTTCCATGTCCGCGGCAGTGCCCTCGGGCACCCGGCCGACGATCTCCTCGGTGTGCGGGGAGATGACGTCGATGGTCGCGGTGCCCGCTGGGGCCACCCATTCGCCCCCGATGAACAGCTTGTCGTGCTGGCGCATGTCGTGAGCCTCCTGCTGGACTTGAGGTCTGCCTCTACGTGACCGAACCATGTTCTGTCCGGACACGCAAGAGGGGTGCGGCACGAGCGCCGCACCCCTCTCCGGCCTCAGCGGGAGTCGCCGATGAGGTGTCGCATGGATCTCTTGATCAGGTCGGTACGCGTGGCCTGATCGGTCACGCTCTCAGCGCCGAACCCCAGGTAGACGGTGTCCTTGGTGACGATGCCGCCGCCTTCCTCGAAGACCTGGTCGGTGCGGAACCAGTCGTTGATCGACGGTGAGGTGCCCTCGGGCGGCGTACCGACGGCCCAGCCGCCCAGATCCGACTCGAACGAGGTCTCCTCGGCCACCGCGCCGTCCAGCGTGACCGCGAAGTCGTCGAGGAAGACGCCCGCGCCCTGGGTGGCCCAGTCGCTGATGTAGGAGACGGAGATCTCGACCTGCTCGCCCGCGTACGCGCTCAGGTCGACCTTCCACTGCTGCCAGCCGGCCGAGTTGCCCGAGGCGGCGTGCCAGGAGCCGGAGGTGCCGGTCGGCTCGCAGTTCACGCCCTGGTAGCGCTGTGTGAACGGGTGGATCTCGCGCCAGCCGCCGCTGTTCGCCGTCTGGCAGCTGTCCCCGGTCTCCTGGGTGGTGTGCCCGTTGGCGTCCGGCAGCGTGGTCCAGTCGTCGCCGCCCGCCGTCCGCGCCTCGACCGTCAGGTAGTCCCAGTTGGCCTCGGTGTCGTACGAGGTCCAGAACGACAGGTCGCCGCCGGTCCTGCCGGTCAGGTCGATGGTCTTGGTCAGCCGCTTCCACGAGACGTCGGCGATGCCGCTGTAGACGTCCCATGAGCCGGTGTGCGGGTCGAACGGGCCGCCCGGGCGTACCCACTTGACCTGGGCCGAGCTCGCGAACAGCGGGAACTGCTCGGCGGGCAGGATGGCCGAGGTCGCCACGAACGAGTTGGTGTGGGCAGGCTCCAGCGTGGCGTCGAAGCCCTCGAACCTGCCGCCGCCGCCCTGCAGCGCGAACGGCTGCCCGGTGTCGTGGTCGGTGCCCGCGTCGTCGAAGTAGACGTAGGCGCCCAGCCAGTACTGCTGGAAGTCGTTGAACACCGGGATGCACGGCGGGTCGTCATCCACTGTGCACTCGGGGTTCTCCGGCTGGTCGGGCTCGTAGAAGTACAGGCCGTTGCCGTTGGCCGCGTACGACGGGTACTTGCCGGCGTGCAGGAGCTTGCCGCCCTCGTTCAGGTAGTCGCGGACCGCGAGTTCGGTGTCGACGCCGCCCTTGGACGTGGTGCCGGGCGCCTGTCCTGCGGACCTCGGGATGACGTCGTCGCCGGTCTCCCAGACCACGGCCTTGTAGTGGCTGAGCACGCCGAGCGGGTGCGGGGCCGTGCGGCCCATCTTGTCCATGTCGTAGACGTCGGAGCTGTAGCCGGCCGCCTGGAGTGCCGCGGCGTACTCGTCGGCGTACTGAGCCTCGCTCACGCCCTGCGCCGGGCTGAGGCCGGTGACGTCCTCGGTGGCCAGCACCAGGACCTTGCCGCCGATGTCGGTCGCCACAGTGTAGGTGAAGTCCGCGCTCTTCCTGCCGATCGAGCTGAACCAGACCTTGACCCGGTCGCCCGGTCCGGTGCCGGTGATCTTGCCGCGCAGCCGGTGGTAGTAGCGGTCGTAGCCCTTGCCGTAGCGCTCGCCGCCCTTCCACTCGCTGGTCAGCGCGACCTTGGTACGGCCGCCGTTGACCTGGTAGTTCAGGAACACCGGGCCCAGCTTGCGCTTGGCGTTGACCTGGACGACCTGGTTCTTGCCGTGGCTGACCTCGAACGGGTCGGGCACGAAGTCGGGGGTCTTGTTGCCGAGATGGCTCACCGGCTCGACCGGGTTGACCGCCGACCTGGCCACGTCGAGCGCGAACGGCTGCCCCCGCTCGAACTCCGCCTGGACCAGCGCCTCGTCGTCGGGGAAGACGAAGCCGCAGCCGTCGCAGCCCTCGTTGAGCTCGGGCGTCCACGACAGCGTGCCGTACCTGGAGTGCGCCTGGTCGTTGGTGTCGCCGTTCGTGGTGTACAGCTCGGCGCCGAGGTCCGGGTCGAAGCCCGGGATGGCCGGGTTGGCGTCGTCGCCGGTCAGCGCCTCGTAGATCGGGTTGTCCGCCGTCTCCGTGGCGATCTGCACGCCGATCGGGTAGAGCAACAGCGGGCCGAAGGAGTGGTAGTTGAGCTGCATCTCGAAGCCGACCCGCCGGAGCAGGCCGTCCATGGCCTTGGTCTCCGGCTCGCTGGCCGGTCCCGCGCCGCGGTAGGTCTCGCTGCTGGGGATGCTCGACGAGCCTTCCTCGTCGTAGTGGAAGTTTGCCGGGAAGTTCCTGTTCACGTCGACGCCGTCGCCGATCGTGATCTGCCCGTCGCCGTCGACGTCTCGCAGGTTCTTGCGCCACAGGCGGTTGCCCTCGGTGAACGTGAAGTCGTAGCCGTCGGGGTTCGCGACCGGTACGAACCACAGCTCGGTCCTGTTGAGCAGGTCCCGCAGGGCCGACCTGTTCGCGACCACGTACTTCAGCAGCCGCATGTCCACCTCGGCGGCGATCCACTCGCGGGCGTGCTGCGTGGCGGAGTAGAGGGTGGCGGGCTTGATGCCGTCGGGCAGCAGCCTGGCGCCGGTGGTGACCTTGGCGGCCAGGATGTCCTGGCCCTTCAGCGTCCTGCCGATCGACTGCAGTTCGACGATGTCCCTGTTGGCGTTCGCGATGGCCCTGAGCTGGTCGGCGATGCCGCCGCGCTCGGAGTAGGACTTGTAGACGGTGTACCCGCCCGCCGCCTGCGTCCTCGCGGCCTCCAGCTGGGTCTGTCCCTGCGGATCGCGTACGGGCTCCGGCTCGTGGCCGAGCTTCCTCAGCCCGGCCAGGCCGGCCGCGCCGGCGGTCAGCTCGATGTGCTCCTTGGCGCCGTTCCTCTCGTGCTGGACGACGTCGAAGCCCTTCTCCCTGAGCGCCTGCGCGGTGCCGGGTGGGCTGTCGATCTGGTAGAGCTCGATCCGGTCGCCTGGCGGCAACGGGTCGGCGGTGGCTTCGGTGGCGACGGCCACGAGGGAGGTGCCTAAGCCGAGGATCACGGCGGCGGCGAGGGCCGATGTTCGAGATGTTCGATGAGACACGGTCTGCCCCTTCGCAGAGACGAGTTCGATCGACATCTCAGACCTTTGGAGCGATCTATACAAGACCCAATCTTTAGCTCCTCCTTATTGCGGACAAACCCCTAGAAAACTCGCCAAAGGTGCAGCAGTTCGGTCGTTCGGATGACAGATATGAAGATCATCTTCTATAGTTTCGGTCCGTCTATGAGGGGAGGGGACGGGCGTGAGAATCTGGCGGTTTGCCCTTCTTGCCGCCGTTCTCGTCGGACTGCTCGGCCTCCAGCCGCCACAGCCGGCCGCGGCCGATCCCTCGCCCGCTGAGCTGCGCAAACTCACCAAGCAGGCGGCCAAGCTCAACGACCTCTACCGCGGCCAGATCCAGAGCCTGGAGGAGGTCAGGATCCAGGCGAAGAAGGCCACCGACACTTCGGGCGACCTCCAGGCGCAACTCGAGGCCGCGGAGGCCGAGGTGGGCCGGATCGCCCAGACGGCCTACATGGCGGGCCCCCTCGACAGCTTCCGGCTCATCAGTCCCGACGTCGATCCGTACAAGATGCTGGGGCAGGCCGCGAGCATGAACGCCATGGCCAACGAGCGCACCGAGCGCGTCAAGCGGGTCAAGAAGCTGATCGAGAAGTCCAAAGAGGCCAAGGTCGAGGCCAACGACAAGATCGAGAAGCTGCGCAAGGAGATCAAGACCATGCAGGGCAAGCGGCGCGAGATCGAGCGCCTGCTCGCCAAGTACGGCTTCCAGCAGCCCGGTGGCTCCGAGGGCCTGACCCCGCGGATGATCTCCGTACGCGCCGAGATCATGCAGAACTTCCCCATGAAGTACGGCGTCGGCTGCCTGCGCCCAGGCGACCCCGGCGAGCACGGCAAGGGCCGGGCCTGCGACTTCATGATGTCCGGCGGCGGCACCATGGCCTCCGGCGCCGACGCCGACCGCGGTGACGCCCTGGCCGAGTTCCTCATCAAGAACGGCGCCAGGCTGGGCGTGATGTACATCATCTGGAAGCAGCGCTACTACGACATCCGGTCGGGCGGCGGCTGGGACCCCATGTCCAACCGGGGCGGCGTGACCGCCAACCACTACGACCACGTCCACGTGTCGGTGTTCTGAGCCAGGCGAGTTCGGCTCAGGTTAAGCGGAGCGCGAGCGGCTCCCGCTACCAGGTGGTAATAGGCAAGGATGAGGGCATGACGAGTACCTTGCGCCGCCGTCCCGCCCAGCGTCGCAGTGCCGAGCGAGTGGAGCGGATGCTCGACGAGTGCGCGCTCCTGCTCGACGAGGTGGGTTACGAAGCACTGACCACCAAGGAGGTCGCGCGGCGGGCCGAGGTGCCGATCGGCACGTTCTACCAGTTCTTCCACGACAAGCTGGGGCTGGTGCGGGCGCTGGCGCTGCGCAACCTCGACGCCTTCCTCGAGCGGATCACCAAACGTGTCGCCGCGGCCGACCCCACGCACTGGACCGACCTGGTCGACCTGGCGATCGACGAGTTCGTCGACATGAAACGCACGACGCCCGGGTTCGCGGTCATGGACTTCGGCGAGGTGCTCACCGCGCCCGGCGGGGGTCCCGTCGCGGGCACGAAGCACTCGCTCGACGGGTCACACGACAACAGCGCCGTGGTGGCCGACCGGCTGCGTGTCCTCTTGCTCGAGCGCCTGGACGCGCCCGCGCGGCCGGAGCTCGACCGTGCGGTCCTGGTCGCCGTCGAGGCCACGGACGCGGTGCTCAAACTGGCCTTCCGCGGGGATCCGCGCGGTGACCCGGCGCTGGTCGCCGAGTGCAAGCGACTCATCCGCCGCTACCTCTCCGACCACCTCCCCTGACGCCACCCCCCGCGCCCCCGAGCCGGCGGGTGGGTGCCCATGAGACGGTCAGGAGGCGGGTCAGGAGGTGGCGTCCAGGCGGGTACGCGACTCCGTGTCCAGCTTCAGGTCGGCCGCCCCGATGGCCTCCTCCAGCTGCGCCATCGTGGAGACTCCGACGATCGGCACGACGCCGTCGGCCATGAGCCAGGCCAGCACGACCTGGTTCGGGGTGGCGGACAGCTCCCCGGCCACCTCGCGGAGGGCGGCGAGGCGGCGCGTCGTGCCCGGATGGTGGTAGATGTCCGGGATCGGCCGGTCGGGACGCGTGTACGCCCCGAACATCAGCGTGTTGTACGCCCACAACGTCAAGTCAGGCTCGGCGGCGAGGTAGTCGAGCGTCTCGTCGGAGGCCAGCGTGTGACCCATCTCCGGCAGCTTGGTGTGCGGCCGGGGCCGCAGATACGTGTGACGCAGCTGCACGTACGTGTACGGCGTCCAGCCCCGGGCGGCCGCGATGCCACGAGCGCGTTCGAGCCGCCAGGTCGCCATGTTGCCGGCGCCCAGACGGGCGACCTTGCCCTTCTCGACCAGCCCGTCGAACGCCCCCAAGGTCTCCTCGAGCGGCACCGCGCGGTCTTCGACGTGCGACCAGTACAGGTCGATGCGGTCGGTGCCCAGCCTGCGCAGGCTCCCTTCCGCGGCCCGCGCGACGGCGGGGGCGGACAGCCCCTCGGCCGAGTCGAGCGAGGTGTCGCCGGAGACCGTGGGCCGGCCGCCGGCCTTGGTGCTGATGAAGATCTCGTCCCGGTTGCCGCGGGCGGCCAGCCACGCGCCGATGGCCAGCTCGCTCTCGTCGCCCGAGCGGCCCGCCTCCCAGAACGGGTAGTTGTTGGCCGTGTCCAGCATGGTGCCCCCGGCCTCGTGGAAGCGGTCCAGGATGGCGAACGTGTCCTTCAGATCGACGCCGGTGCCGAACGGAATGGTGCCGAGTGCGATGTTCATGGCCTGACTTTGAGAGCTGGAGCGCACTCCATGTCAAGGACTTTTCCGATGGCGCTGGTGTTCGAAACGGGCGGGCGGTTGACCTGGAGTGCGCTCCAGGTGGGATCCTTGCCTTCGTGAGCGTGTACACACCTGCGGAGGCGGTCGAGGAGAGCGGATTCAGCCTCGACACCCTGCGTTACTACGAGAAGATCGGCCTGCTGGAGCGCGTCGGACGCAACGCGGCGGGACAGCGGAGGTTCAGCGAGGAGGACATCGGCTGGCTCGGCACGCTTCGCTGCCTGCGCGACACCGGGATGCCGATCGCCCAGATGCTGCGCTTCGCCGAGCTCGTACGCGCGGGCGACGACACGATCCCCGACCGGATCAAGCTGCTGGAGGAGCACGACCAGCACGTCCACGCCCAGATCGAGAACCTCGCCGAGCGCCAGCGCTACATCCATAACAAGATTTCCTTCTACCGCAGCATCCTCTAGCCCGGCCTTTGCGGTCCGGCCGGTAAACCAAGATCCATGGCCGGATCGAGGGCGAGGCGGTTCAACGTCGCGCTGCGCCGCGTGGCTCAGCTCTGCGCGGTGCTGCTGTTCGTCCTGCTGGCCCACATCACGCTGGTCCAGGCGTTCGACTCGCACGCGCTGAACGCCGACCGCAGGAACGAGCGGCCGCTGATCGCGAGGTTCGACCATCCGCGGGGCGAGATCCTCACGTACGAGGGCACGGCGGTCGCCGGCAGCCGGCTCACGAGTGGCGGGCCGTACCTGTATAAGCGGATTTATCGGGATGGCGAGGTGTATGCCCCGATCACTGGGTATCTGTCGCTGCACCGGTCCGCCGGGATCGAGCAGGCGCGTGAGGCGGTGCTGTCCGGCGAGGACGCCAAGGTGAAGGTGCGCTCGCTGGTCGGGGACGGGGCCGAGCAGGGGGCCGACGTCCGGCTGACGATCAGCGAGCGCGTGCAGTGGGCCGCCTACCAGGGGCTCAAGACGACGGGCGTCCCGGGGGCGGCGGTAGCCCTCGATCCGGCGACCGGGGCGATCCTGGCGCTGGCCACGTACCCGTCGTACGACCCGAACGCCCTGAGCACCTTCGACCGGCCCGCGCTCGCGGAGGCGTACCGGCGGCTGGGGCAGGACCCGTCGCGGCCCCTGCTGAACCGGGCGCTGCACCGGCTCTATCCGCCCGGGTCCACGTTCAAGCTGGTCACGACGGCCGCGGCGCTGTCCTCCCGCGAGTACACGCCGTCGGCCCCGGTGGACGCCCCGGCCCGGCTGCAGCTCCCAGGGACGGGCACGTACCTGCGGGGGGACGGGTGCGGAATCGTACGGCCCACGCTCGCGTACGCGTTCCAGGTCTCGTGCGACACGGCGTTCGCCGGCATCGGGCTGCAACTCGGGCAGGACCTCCTGCGGGACCAGGCGGAGGCGTTCGGCTTCAACGCCGCGAACCTGACCATTCCGCTGGCCACGACGCCGAGCCGGTATCCGCAGGCCATGGACAGGTCGCAGACCGCCCTGTCGGCCATCGGGCAGCACGACAACCGGGCCACCCCGCTGATGATCGCCATGCTGTCGGCGGCCGTGGCCAACGACGGGGTGCTGATGCGGCCGTACCTGGTGGCGGACGTACGCCTGCCGGACGGCTCGGTCATCGACCGCGCCGACCCCACGCCGTACCGCACGGCCGTGTCCCCGGCGCTGGCGAAGTACCTGGCGGCGATGATGACCACGGTGACGCACGCGGGCGGCACGGGGACGGCGGCGGCGATCCCCGGCATGGAGGTGGCGGCCAAGACCGCTCCGACGGCGAACGTCCCCGGCGTGGAGGACCACGCCGCCGTCACCGCCTTCGCGCCGGCCGGCACGCCGGAGGTGGCGGTGGGCGTCGTCCTGGAGCATCCCGGCGACCGGGCCTACGCGGCGGCGCCCATCGCGCGGGCGGTCATCGAGGCCGCCCTGTCGTGAACTGCGTGACGGGTGGCGCGCACTGAAATGTGTCTGGGCGCGGGCCGTAGTTGGTGACACACTCACTGTGATGCTGCGACCTGCCGATTTCCGCAACCTGCCGGCCGAGCCGAACATGTTCGTGGGCCGAGAGTCGGACATGGACGAGCTCGTTCACCTGATGACCGTCTCCCGCGCCGTGACCCTGTGCGGGGCCGGCGGCATCGGGAAGACCCGGCTCGCGCTGCGGCTGGCCGCCAGGATCGCCCCGGATCACCCGGGCGGCGTCTACCTGGTCGAGCTGGCCGACCTGGAGAAGGGCGAGCTCGGCGGGCACGTCGCCGCCGAGCTCGGCATCGCCGGCGACCTGGCCGAGACGATCGGCGGCCGGCGCGTGCTCCTGCTGCTCGACAACTGCGAGCAGGTGATCGGCGAGTGCGCGGAGCTGTGCCGTGCCCTGCTGGGCCGGTGCCCCGGGCTGACCATCCTGGCCACCAGCCGCGAGCCGCTGCGGGTGGAGGGCGAGACGGTGTGGCGGGTGCCGCCGCTGTCGGTGGACGGGGCGGAGAGCGAGGCCGTCCGGCTGTTCGTGGCCAGGGCGGCGGCCGCCAGGCCCGGTTTCGAGCCGACCGAGGAGACACGGCCGCTGGTGGTGGAGCTGTGTCAGGCGCTCGACGGGCTGCCGCTGGCGATCGAGCTGGCCGCCGCCATGGTCCGGGTGCTGTCCGTGGGGCAGCTCGTGGAGCGGCTCGACGACCGGTTCAGGCTGCTGGCGGGTGGAGCCCGTACGGCGCCGGCGCGGCATCGTACGCTCCGGGCGACGGTCGACTGGAGCTACCGGCTGCTCACCTCGCAGGAGCGGCTGCTGCTGCGGCGGACGGCCGCGTTCCGCTCCTCGTGGACGCTCGACCTGGCAGAAGAGGTCTGCTCCGGCCCCGGGCTGCCCGAGGAGGAGGTGCTGCCACGGCTCTGCGACCTGGTCGACAAGTCGCTGGTGGCCCTCGACGGCGAGATCGCCGGGCAGGCGCGCTACCGGTTGCTGGAGACCGTACGCGACTACGCGCTCGAACAGCTGGCGGCGTCCGGTGAGGAGCCCGAGCTACGGTGCAGGCACCTGGAGGCGCTGGCGAGGATGGCGGCGGGGTTCAGGGAGGCGCTGGCACCGGGGACGCGCACGTCGTGGCGGGTGTTCGAGCGCTACATCAATCTCTTCGACGGTCTCAGGGCCGAGATCGGCGCGGCCTGCGACTGGTCGGTCTCGATCGGCCTGCCGGAGACGGCCCTCGGCCTGCTGACCGACATCCGCTTCCTGCTGATCGGCGGGCGCAAGCCCGACATGGCCGAACGCCTCGACCGGCTGCTCGCCCTCGACGCGCCGCTCGTGCCACCGGGGTTGCGCGGCCAGGCCATGATCCTGCGCGGCGAGCTGGCGCAGGAGGCGGGCGACCTGGAGCCGGCCGTCCGATGCGTGCGCACCGGACTCGACATGTGCACGGCCGCGGGCGATGTGTACGGCGAGGCCATCGGCACGATCGCCCTGGCCGGCCTCACCGGCGAGCAGGACCTCCTGTCCGACGCACTGGACACGGCGAGGCGGTCCGGCGACCTCATCCTGGAGGCGCTGGCCCAGGGCAGCAGGGCCAGCTTCGGCCTGAGCCAGGGCCGTCTGCACGAGGCGCGGCGCGCGTTCGAGGCGGTCCTGTCGATCAGCGAGGAGCTCGACAACCACTACGGCCAGGCGTTCAGCCACATCGGCCTGGCCACGATCGCCAGGAGGACGGGCGACCTCCCGACCGCCAGGCGGCACTACGAGTCGGGCCTGCGCCTGGTCCGGCACGCGGACCCCAGGCAGCAGATCGCGAGCTGTCTCGCGGGGCTCGGCGGCGTGGCGCTCGACGAGGGCGACCTGGTGGAGGCCAGGGCCAAGCTCACCAAGGCGCTGCTGCTCAGCCGCGACGCGGGCCTGAGGACCGGCATCGCCAGGCGGCTGGAGGCGTGGGCGAGTCTGCTGGCGGCCGAGGGCGACCATCGGCACGCGGTCCTGCTGACCGCCGCCTCGGTGGCGCTGCGCCACCGCCGCCCGGACGCCCGAACCGAGGAGCTGCTACGCCCCGCCCGCTCCAGACTGGGCGAAGCAGTGGTAGCCGTGCT
The DNA here is from genome assembly GCF_015645445.1 of Nonomuraea cypriaca. Lineage (GTDB taxonomy): Bacteria > Actinomycetota > Actinomycetes > Streptosporangiales > Streptosporangiaceae > Nonomuraea > Nonomuraea cypriaca. Next base: position 11,674 of record NZ_JADOGI010000030.1, read on the forward strand.
GTGGTCCGAGGGCACATCCATGACCGCCGACCAAGCAGTCTCCTGCGCCCTGGACGGCACCCTCCCAGACCTCCCCCCACAACCAACACCAACACTCCCAGCAACCCAGGAAAGCCGCCTGACGCCCAGAGAACGCGAGATAGCCGAACTGGTAGCCAGAGGCCTGAGCAACCGCGCCATAGCCGACGAACTCATCATCAGCCCCGCCACAGCCGCCCGCCACGTAGCCAACATCCTCTCCAAACTAGGCTTCTCCACCCGCACCCAAATAGCCGCCTGGCTAATCGCCAACCGCTAATCCCCACCTCTCTACACATTCACCCGAGCCCCCACGTACACCTCAGAATGGCCATCCCAACGCATGCGCCACCCCCGAGCCCGCCTTTACCGTTTCTGTCGCAACCGTCCTTTCCAGCAAGCCCTAAAGCCCCTCCACCGCCTGCCGACGCCGGCAGGCAAAAAGAAGCCCTACAACAGCACCCGCACCCCCTTGGAAGGGCGACAGCCTCTTCCAAGCGCAGGAAGCTCGCTTCCTGCGAAACAAGAAGCCTCTTCCAAGCCTTTGACTTTGGGGGGTCGCGGGGGGCACGCCGCGGGGGGATCGCTTGTGGTGCTATGAGCTTGCTCATCGCACCACAAGGCGGCGAGCGCCAGCTCGCCGCAAAGACAAAAGCCTCTTCCAAGCCTTTGACTTTGATGGGGGGGTCGCGGGGGGCATGCCCCCGCGTTGGAGAACGTCACACGTTCGACAGAGCCCCCTCGGAGGGGTGGGGGTTCGTTTGGCGTGTGACAGCGGGCTCGAGCCGCGCAGGGCTCGGGCCCGCCCACTCCGAATGCATACCCGCATACATACATCGGTGGATGTTGTGGCGGTTGTGACGGCCGTACGTTGGCGGGCATGAACCCCACCGCCTCGTCCACCGGGACCGTGATCCACGAGGTGTTCCGCCGGGCCTACGAGCGCGGTGATCGTCCGGCGCTCATCGATCTGCGCGGCGGTCACGTCTACGGCTATCGCCGGCTGGTGACCGAGGTGACCAGGGCGGCCTCCGGGCTGGTTCGGAGGGGGGCCAGGCGGGATCAGGTGGTGGGCGTACACGTTTCGACCGCGGGCGCGCAGACGGTCGCGGTGCACACGGTGCTGGCCGCCGGTGGGGTGGCGGCGCCGATCGATCCGGCACTCGGGGCGCACGAGGTGGCCGCGTGGTTGCGCGAGTGCGACGCGCGTACTCTGATCACCACGCCGGACCTGGCGGAGGTGGCGGGTCTGGCGGCCGACGCGTCACGGGTGCGTCAGGTCATCTCGCTGGGCGCGGCGCCGGACACGATCGACTTCCGCAGCCTGCTGACGCTGGAGCCGACCGCGTTGCCCGCGCTGGACGCCAAGCACCAGGACGCGCTCCTGCTGGCAGACGGCCGCTGCCTGTCGCACTCCGACCTGCTGGGCAGGATGGCGGAGCTCGACTGCCCGGTGCGGCTGTCCGAGTCCGACGTGGTGCTGGTCACCTGGCCGCCCAACTGCGACCTGCTCGCCCTGGTGGGGCTCGGCGTGTCGAAGGGGGCGCTGGTGGTCGTCTCGGACGGCGGCGACCTCCCCGGCACCAGCCACGACTTCAGCGTCACCGTCTCCACCGGCCAGGACGGCACCCTCCAGCGAACGTGAACCCCAACTCACCCAGCGCCCAGCCCGGCGCTCAGGGAATCAGGGCGCTCCACGGATGGGCCTCCACGGGATGGGCCTTCACGGGATGCCCCTCCACGGGGCGCGTGGTGGGCTCAGGGGCTGGTGAGGGCGGGGTTGGCGCAGTGGGCGAGGGGTTCGCCGCGCACGTAGCGGGCCACGTCCCCGGCCACGATCGAGGCCGCCTTCATCGCCGTCTCCTTGCTGGCCCCGGCCAGGTGCGGGGTCATCACTAGGTTGGCGGTCGTGAGCAGGCGCGAACCCGGCGGGATGGGCTCCTCGGGGAAGACGTCCAGCGCGGCGCCGAACAGGTGGCCGGAGTCGAGCGCGTCGCAGAGCGCGTCGTAGTCGAGCAGCGCCCCCCGCGCGCAGTTGACCAGGACCGAGCCCGCGGGCATGGACGCGATCTCCGCGGCGCCGATCATGCCGGTGGTCTCGGGGGTGGCGCGGGCGTGCAGCGAGACGAAGCGGGAGCGTTCGAGCAGCTCGCCGAGGTCCACCCGGCCGGGGACGTCCACATACGGGTCGTGGGTCAGCACGGTCGCGCCGAAACCGGTCAGCATGCGGGCCACACGGCGGCCGATCGCGCCGTAGCCGACCAGGCCGACCGTGCTGTCGTCCAGTTCGGGGCCGACGTTGTCGTACATGTAGTAGTCGCCGCGCCACACGCCGCCGGTCAGGTCGGCGTTCGTCTGCGGGATCCTGCGGGTGGCGGCCAGCAGCATGGCGAGCGTGTGCTCGGCGGTGGCCACCGCGTTGCGGCCGGGCGCGTACGTCACCGCCACCCCCGCCCGCGTGGCCGCCTCCAGGTTGGCGTTGACCGGCCCGCCCCGGCTCACACAGAACAACCGCAGGCCGGGGGAGGCGGAAAGGACCCGCTCGGTCAAGGGGGCCATCTGGGTCACGCAGACCTCGACGCCGCGCAGCGCCTCGATCAGCTCGTCCTCCACGTCTGAGGCCTCGTCCACCTCGCCCACCCGGCCGAACGGCTCCACCGGCCACGGCAGCGTCAGCTCGCGGATGTCCACCTCGCCCGGCACCTCGCGCCTGAGCGCGTCGGTGAGCAGGCGGTTCAGGACGAAGTGGTCGCCTGCGGCAAGCACTCGGATGGTCAACGAACGGCTCCAATCGGGGAGTTGTACTGCAACATCGCGGCCCGCCCGGCACCCACGCGCAGCTCCGTCAGGGCGCAGTTGTCCAGGCGCGGGAACAGCCGGCGGTATTCGCCGAGCGGCACGCCGATGAGCCGGCACAGGGCCAGCCTGATGGCGGTCGTGTGGGCCACCACGAGGACGCGCCCGTCGCACCGCGCGGCGATGTCGTGCAACGCGTCCGTGAACCGGCCGGCGGCCGCGTACGGGTCCTCGCCGCCCGGCAGCGGGTGTGCGGCGGGGTCGGCCTCGAAGGCCGCGCGCGCCTCGGGGAACCGCTCGGCCATCTCCTTCGAGGTCAGGCCGTCTCCCTCGCCGAAGTCCAGCTCGACCAGCCGGGCGTCGACCTGGAGGGGCACGCCCGCCTTGGCCGCGGCGGCCGTCGCGGTGATCCTGGCGCGGCTCAGCGTGGAGGCCCACACGGCCGACAGGCCGGCGGTGGCCGCCCATTCCGCCAGCAGGGCGGCCTGGTCGTGGCCGCGCGGGGTCAGCTCGACATCGCTGAGCCCGGCGTAGCGGTTCTCGGCGTGCCAGACGGTCTCACCGTGGCGAACCAGGACGAGGTCGGTCATCGGGCGGTCCTCTCGCGGGCGTGGAGTGCGGCGGTCGCGTCGAGCCAGCCGCGCCGCTCAAGCTCATCGGTGAAACGCAGGTACGGCTCGGTCAGATCGGCTCCCGTCGGCTCGACGATCGCGCGGGTCCTGATCATCTCGCCGGGGTCGCCCGCCGCCAGCACGGCCATGCCCAGGGCGGGCTCGGCGTTCTCCCGAAGCGTCACGGGACGTCCCAGGACGTCCGCCCGGAGCTGGTTCCAGTACGCGCTCCGCGTCGCGCCGCCGGTCAGGATGATCTCGCCGTTCACGGGGGCGCCGAGCAGGTCGAGGTAGTCGAAGCAGAGCCGCTCGATGAACGCCGCGCCGAGCAGGATCGCCGCGTAACGCTCGACGTCGTCGGCCGGCTCCCCGAGCGTGAACCCCTCGGCCCCGGGCGCGTCGAACGGAAACCGCTCCCCCCGCGACACCAGCGGATAGGTGACAGCGTGCGGAAGACGCCGGGCGGCGGCCTGTTCGCTCAGGGTGTCGAGGTCGCGGCCGGGGAGGTCGCGCGTCAGTGCGCCCGCGCCCGTGCTGGACGCGCCGCCGGGCAGCCACGAGCCGTCCGGGGCGCGGTGCGAGTACACGACTCCCAGCGGGTCGTGGATCAGCTCCTTGGTCACGCCCTTCAGCACCAGCGTCGTGCCCAGCACCGAGTTCCAGCTCCCCGGCCGCAGGGCGCCCGCGCCGAGCTGGGCGGCGCAGCCGTCCGTGGTTCCGGCGATCACCGGGGTGCCCTCGGGGAGTCCGGTCTCGGCGGCGGCCCTCGCGCACACCGTGCCGAGCCGGGTGCCGGGCCTGACCACGTCGGGGAGCATCCCGAGCGGCACCCCGAGCGCCTCGAACACGTCCAGCGGCCAGCGCTCGTCGATCAGGTCCACGCCGGTCTTGAGCGCGTTGCTCAGGTCGGTGGCCACCTCGTGCCCGGTCAGGCGGCGGTTGACGAAGTCGCTCTGATGAACCGCCCGCGCGCCCGCCGGAGCGTCCCTGAGCAGCCACAACAGCTTCGGCAGCGCCCAGTTGGGCTGCATGCGCCGGTAGCCGAGCCGCTCCCACACGTGCCCGCCAGCCGCGTTGACCCGCCCGGCGTCCGCGCGCCTGTCGTCGTACATGAGCGCCCGGGTCAGGGCGCGGCCGCCGGCGTCGGCCAGGAGGATCGTTCCAGAGGTCGCGCACACCGCCACGCCCGCGACCCGCTCCGGCGGCACGTCACGCAGCGCGTCACCGGTGGCCGCGGCCAGCTCGCGCCACCACTGCTCGGGGTCCTGTTCGTGACGCGGCCCGTCACGGTGGCTGGTCAGCGGCCGGCTGCCGGTGCCGAGCACCTGGCCGTCCCCGGTGACGGCCATCGCCCGGACGCTCTGCGTCCCCAGATCCACGCCGATCCACACGCTCATGTACGATCCCGCATCTCGGCGAGCAGCGGCCACGACCCGGCGCCGGCCCCGCGCAACGCGAGGAAATCCTCGAACAGCTTGTCGTAGAACGCCTGCCGGCCCGGGTCAGGCTCGACCGCGTCGCGCAGGCATACGTGCCCGGCCGCGGCCTCGGCGATCGACGGCGCGGCCCCCGTGGCGGCCAGCCCCACCAGGTACGCCCCCCGCGCCCCCACCTCGGCGTCGGCGGAACGGCGTACGGGCAGGCCGGTGACGTCGGCGATCAGCCCGAGCCAGGCGGAGCTGGCCGAGCCGCCCCCGCACACCCGCAACTCGGTCGGCGACGCCCCAGTGGCCGCCAGGCAGTCGCGGATGACCATCGTGAGCCCTTCCAGCGCCGCCCGCGCGACGTCCTCGCGACTGTGCTCGAACGACATCCCGAGCATCGCCCCCCGCGCGAGCGGGTCGGAGAAGGGCGCCCGCTCACCGGCGGGCGACAGGTAGGGCAGGAACGTCAGACCGCCCGCGCCGGGCGTGCTCAGCAGCGCCAGCTCACCCAGCTCGGCGGGATTGCGCAGGCCCAGCAGCCGGCACGTCCACTGCACGACCTCCGTGCCGGCGAACGTCGGGAAGGCCCGCAGGTAGCCGCCGGGCAGCGCGATGGTGACGCCGGTCGGCTCGCCGTCCAGGCCGGGGGAATCGACGAGCACCTCGGTGCACAACGTGGTGCCGAGGATGCCGCACGCCTGCCCGGCGCGTACCGCTCCCGCGCCGAGGGCCGTCGCCGCGATGTCGTACGGGGCCATCACGACCGGCGTCCCCGCGGGCAGGCCCAGGGTCGCGGCGGCCCCTGCGGTCAGCTCGGCGACGGGGCACGAGCGGGCCGGGGGCAGCAGCCGCTCGGCCCACTCCAGACCGAACATGGCGAGCAGCTCAGGAGAGTACGCCCGCGCCCGCAGGTCCATGAACGGCGCGGAGGCGTCGGACTCCTCGGCCACCAGCTCCCCGGTGAGCCGGGAGAAGATCCAGCCGCCGCAGGTCAGGTTGGCATGGGACCGGTCGAGCCGGGCCGGATCGTGCGCGCGCAGCCACGTCAGGATCGCGTGCGGCAGCCCGGACGCGGCCGACGAGCCGTTGCGGCGGAAGGCCGCCGCGGCGAGCCCGGAGCGGTTCCAGGCGTCGACCGTCGCGGCGGCCCTGGCGTCGTTCCAGAGGATCGCGGGGCCGGTCGGCTCGCCGTTCCCGTCGACCAGCCAGCAGCCGTCGCCCTGGGCCGTCACGGCCACGAACTCGACGTCACCCCCGAGACGGCCCGCGACCTCGCGTACGGTGGCGGCGACCGCGTCCCAGACCGCGGTCATGTCCTGCTCGGCGTGGCCGGGCGCGGGCCTGGACACGGCGGTCTCCCGCCGGGCCACGGCCGCCTCGGCGCCCGAGGAGTCGTACCTGACCGCCTTGATGACCGTGGTCCCCGCGTCCACGCAGATGATCGCCATCAGGCCCTGCCATGGGAGGTCCTGGACCGGCGCGACACGGAGTCGACGACGACCGCGAGCAGCAGGACGACGCCGGTGACCACGAACCTGATGGAGGAGTCCAGGTTGAGCAGCGTCAGACCGCTGGAGATCGACTGGATCACGATGATCCCGAGCAGCGCGCCGAACGCCGTGCCGCGCCCGCCGAACAGGCTCGTCCCGCCGATCACGGCCGCCGCGATGGCGTTGAGGTTGACGTCGCCCGAGCCGCTGCTCTGGTTGGCCGCCGCCAGCCGAGCCGCGGCCAGGATGCCGCCGACCGCCGCGAACGTCGAGCACAACACGAACACCGAGGTGTAGATGGCCTTGACGTTGATGCCCGCCCGGCGCGCGGCCTCCACGTTGCCGCCGACCGCGTAGACCGCCCGGCCCCACTTCGTCCGCGACAGCAGATAGTGCATGATCAGCACCAGCGCCACGAAGAAGACGAACATCCAGCCCACGCCCCGCGTCTGGCCGAGATACCAGACCACGAACGCCAGCACCACCAGCAGCGCCACGCTCCTGGCCACCAGCACGGACATGCTCCGCGCCGACAGCCCTGCCCGCCGCCGCTCCCGCGCGTGCAGGAACCCGCTGGCGAACAACCAGAGCGCGGCGACGACCGCGAACGTGTACGACAACCAGGCCGGTACGAAGTCGAGCTGCGCGAAGTTCACCAGCCCCGAGTCGAAGGGCAGGTTGATCGACCCTTTGGTGCCCAGCACGTACAGCTGGAGCCCGAGGAAGGCCAGCAGGCCGGCCAGCGTGATCACGAAGCTCGGCACCCCGAACCGGTTGAACAGCTGCCCGTACAACCAGCCGATGACCGCGCCCATGACGACGGAGGCCAGGACCGCCAGCCAGACCGGCAGCCCCTGACCCACGAACAGCACCGCGAGCACCGCTCCCGACAGCCCGCTCACCGAGCCGACGGACAGGTCGATCTGGCCCACCAGCAGCACGCACACGATGCCGAGCGCGATGACGCCGACGGCGGCCGACTCCAGTGTGAGGTTCACCAGGTTCGCGCTGGACAGGAAGATCGGGTTGAGGATCTGCAGCACCGTCCAGATGACGACGATCCCGACGACGACCGGGATGACGCCCAGGTCGCCGCCGCGGGAGCGTTCGACCACGTCGGCGAGGGCGTGGCGGATGCCCTTGCCGACTTGCTTCAGCCGTTCGTCCTGGCGGTCGGCGGTCACGGTCACGACGGGAGCCCTTCCTTGCGGCGCGCCTGGCGCTGGGAGACCGCGTTGTCGGTGGCTCCCGTGATGGCGGCGATGATGTCCTCGGTGGAGACGTCGGCCACGGGGAACACGCCGTTGTTGCGGCCGAGCCGCAGCACCGCGACGGTGTCGGCGACGGCCTTCACGTCGGCCATGTTGTGGCTGATCATGATGACGCCCAGACCGTTCTCGCGCAGCCGCTCGACCAGGTTGAGCACCTCGGCCGTCTGTGCCACGCCGAGCGCGGCGGTGGGCTCGTCGAGGATGATGACCTTCGGGTCGCCGAGCAGCGACCTGGCGATGGCCACGGTCTGCCGCTGGCCGCCGGACAGCGCCGCCACCGGCACCCGTACGCTCGGGATCTTGGCGGAGAGCTGGCGGAGCAGCTCCCACGAGCGGGTCTCCATGGCCACGTCGTTCAGCCGCAGCGGGCGGATCTCCTGGCCGAGGAACAGGTTCTGGATCACGTTGAGGTTCTCGCAGAGCGCCAGGTCCTGGAAGACGGTGGCGATGCCGAGCTTGTGCGCGGCGGCCGGGGTCGGGATCTCGACCTGGTCGCCCTCGAACGTGATCGTGCCCGAGTCCTGCGGGTGGACGCCCGAGAGGATCTTCACCAGCGTCGACTTGCCCGCGCCGTTGTCTCCCACCACGGCGACGACCTGGCCGGCGGCGACGTCGAGCTCGATGTCGGTGAGCGCGGCCACCGCGCCGAAGGTCTTGCTGATCCCGCGCAGGGACAGGACGGTCATCGGCGTTCTCCTACTTGATGCCGAGCTCTTCGCAGCCCGCGGCGTACGCGCCGGTGCACACGTCGGGGGCCTTCATGATGGCGCTGTCGAACAGGACTTCCTTGATGTTCTCCGTGGTCACGACCGTGGGAACGAACAGCTGGGAGGGGGTGTTGTACAGCGTGGCCTTGCCCGCGGGCTTCTTGCCCTGCATGAAGTCCCAGGCCACGTTCGCGGCGGCCTCGGCGACGATCTTGATGGGCTTGGAGATCGTGTTGTACTGGTCGCCCGAGATGATCCGCTGCGCGGCGGCGACCTCGGCGTCGTTGCCGGTGACCGGCGGCACCTCGACGCCCGCGGCCTTGAACGCGGCGATCGAGCCGCCGCCGGTGCCGTCGTTGGCCGCGACCACGCCGGCGATCTGGTCCTTGAACTGGGTGATCTGGCCGCTGACCCAGGTCTGCGCCTTCTCCGGCTGCCAGTCGGGGGTGTCGTACTCGGCCAGCAGCTTGAACCCGCTCGGGTCGACCGCGCTGTGGATGCCCTTCTTGATCAGCCCGGCCGCCGCGTCCGTGGGAGAGCCGTTGACCTGGAGGATGCCGCCCTCGGCGTTCTCCGCCTTCAGGTGGTCGACCAGAGACTGGGCGATCAAGGAGCCGATCTTCTCGTTGTCGAACGAGATGTAGTAGTCGGCGGGCGTGGCCGGGATCGGCCGGTCGTAGGCGATGACCGGCACCTGCTGGGCCTGCGCCGACTTGACGATGGTGGCCGCCGCGGCGGAGTCGACCGGGTCGATCACGATCGCCTTGACGCCCTGCGCGAGGGCCGAGTTGGCCTGCTGCTGCTGCTTGGAGGCGTCGGAGTCGGCGTTCTGGTAGATGACCTGGCAGCTGGGGCACAGCTGCTTCATCCTGGCCTCGAACAGGGGCTTGTCCTGCAGCTCGTACCGGGTCGAGGCGAGGTCGGGCATGAGGAAGGCGACCTTGCCGTCGGCGCCGTTCCCGGTGCCGCCGCCGGTGCTTGCGCCGGTGGAGCCGGTGCCCGAGCCGCAGCCGGCCAGCACCGAGCCGGCGAGCACCGCCGCCGCGGCGAACGCGGAGGTCCGCAATTGAGCTCTGTTCACGGGTTCGTTCCTCACTCGCTAAATCAAGATGCTCGCTGCCCCCGAGGCACGGGGCATGCCCTCACAGGAGGGGATGCCCTGTGGTGCGGCTCACGTTAGCGTGCGCTCAGAACATTTGTCCAGCAAAGATGTTCAGAGCTGCCGGGTGGCCGCCACCAGGCCCTCGGCGGTCGGCGTGTCGGTGACGAGCTGGTTGAAGTAGCCGCCCCTGGCGCCCGCGACGATGGACAGCACCTTCTCCGCGCCCACCGCGACCGCGATCGTGGCGGGGATGCGGCGCAGCTCCTCCAGCCGGGTGGCCACCAGCCGCTCACTGCCCGGGTACGTGATCGGCGCCCCGTCGCGGTCGTAGACCCGCATGCAGACGTCGCCCACGGCGTGACGCAGGCTGTCGGCGTCGCGCGGCATGAAGGCGGGCATCATCTGCCGCATCAGCGGCGCCGAGCCGACGCCGACGACGGCGCACTTGGCGTGCGCCCACAGGTCCATGACGCGGCGCACGGACGGCTCGTGCTGGAGCGAGTAGAACAGCTCTGGGCCCGGCAGCGCGGGCGCGTAGAGGTAGGCGGGCACACCGCCGACGCGTTCGGCCAGGATGCGGGTGGTCTCGTTGGTCTGGAACCAGGGTTGGGGCTCCTCCTGCCCGCCCACCGCCGGCGCGATAGTGACGCCGGGGAACCGGCCGAGCCCCTCGCGGGCGCACTCGTAGACCGTGGTGCCCGACGAGACCAGCACGACGTCACCGGATTCCAGGCCCACCGTCGCCAGGGCGCGGGCCACGCCCGGGGCCAGCCAGGGGCCGAGCGCCGGGCCGTTGACCTTGGGGACCAGGTGGACCCGTTCCAGGTCGAGCGCGCGTGCCACGTCGGCGGCCAGCGGGCCGTCGTCGAGCGTGGCCGGCCGGTGCACCTTGATCTCGACGATGCCGTGCCTGCGGGCCTCGTTGAGCAGCCTGCTCACGGTCGCCCTGCTCACGCCCAGCCGCTTGGCGATGTCGCCCTGGGTGGCGTCCTCCATGTAGTACTGCTGGGCCGCCGCGTACATCAGCTCGTGGGGGAACCTGGCCTGCGTCTCTGGTGCGACGTCGGCGGCATTCATGCGCGCGCTCCTGGCTGTGAACATATTTGCTGAACTGATGTGCAACGACTATACGTTAGTGAGCTCCGGGGGAAAGGCTAGCCGTTGGCCAGGGCGTCGCCGAGGGCGGTGCGGGCGTACAGGACGCTACGGCCCGTGCGGGTGCCGGTGATCAGCCCTGTCCTGCGCAGGGCCGCGAGATGGCCGCCCGTGGTGCCGACGCTCTGCCGCAGGAGGGCCGCGAGCTGCGTGGTCGTCGCCGGCTCGGCCAGCTCGGCGAGGATGCGCGCGCGGGTGCGGCCCATCAGCGCCGACAGGTCGGCGTCCGGCGCGGGCGGCGCGGCGGCGATGCCCCTCGCCGGGTAGATCATCGCGTACGGCCACGCGTCATCCAGGTAGACGCCGATGCCGCGCATGAACGCCGACGGCACGAAGAGCAGCCCCTTGCCGCCGAGCCCGTGGGAGCCGCCGGCCGACATCAGTTCGACCTCGATGTGCCCGCCGCGCCGCCAGTGGACGCGCGGGCTGAGGTCCTCCAGCGCGGCCGCCCAGCCGTAGGCCGCCAGCCGGCCCGCCCGCTGGGCCACGTCGCGCTGCAGGATCGCACGGAAGCGCGGCCACTCGTGGGAGATGATCTCCGTCCAGAGCGCCTCGTACGCGTCGGCCAGCGACTCGACCACGTGCGGGCCGAGGAGCAGGTCCCTGGCCCAGCGGGGCACCTGGCGCCCGGCCAGCACCCTGACGATCTCCGTGTGCGCCTGCTCCAGCGGCGTGCCGCGGCTCACGCGCGACTCACCGGGGTGGTGGGGGGAGTTCGCCGGAGCCGCGGGGGATGAGGCGGACGGGGAGCTCGATGTGCTCTGGCCGGCCCGTGTCGCCGCGCAGGCGGCGGAAGAGCAGCTCGGCCGCCACCCGGCCCATCCACGACGGGTCCTGTGCCACCGTGCTCACCGCCGGGTCGAGCAGGTCCGCCAGCTCGAAGTCGTCGAACCCGACCAGCGCCACCCGCCGCCCCGCCAGGGCGCGCAACGTGGTCACGGTGTAGCGCCCGTTGCCGGTGAACAACGCCGTCGGTGGCGACTCCAGCGTGAACATCCCGTCCAGCGCGGCGCGTACGGGATCCGGCGACGGCGGCCCCATCCACACCAGCCGCTCGTCGAACAGCCCTCCGAGCGCCGCGCGGTAACCGCGTAACCGTTCGGCGGCCGTGTAGATCTCCGGGTCGTCACCGAGGAAGGCGATCCGATGGTGCCCGTGACCCAGCAGATGGCGTACGGCCAGCGCGGCCCCGCCTGCGTTGTCGGTGAGCACGGTGTCGACGTCGATGCCCGACCCCGGCGGCCGGTCGGCGAACACCACGGGGGTGCCGGTCTCCAGCTCGGCCCACAGGTACGTGTGATCGTCGCCGGCCGGCACCATGATCAGCCCGTCCACCCGGCGCGCGCAGAACGTCTCGACCAGCTCCCGCTCCCTGCCGGGCTCCTCCCCGGACGAGCCGCTCAGCAGCAGGCAGCCGTGCCCGATGACGACGCCCTCCACGGCCCGGCTCAGCCCCGAGTAGAACGGGTCCGCGACGTCCTCGATGACCAGCCCGATCGTGGCGGTCCTGCCGCTGCGCAGCACCCGCGCGCTCTCGTTGCGGCTGTAGCCCAGCCGGTCGATGGCCGCGCGCACCCGCTCGGCGGTGGCCGGGTGCACGCCCGGCTCGCCGTTCACGACGCGCGAGACGGTCTTCAGCGCCACGCCCGCCGCCGTGGCCACGTCCTTCATCGTCGGTCTCACGCCAGGATCATTTCCTACTCCGGCCTGGTAGACAACGTTGTCAGCCCGCTATGCCAGAGTGGTCACCTATGTCCGTGAGATCAGCCTTGCTCGTGGCCGGCTTCGTCCTGGCCGCACTCAATCTGCGGCCGGCCATCGCGGGCGTCTCCCCGCTCCTCGACGAGATCATGAGCGACGTGGGCCTCTCGCCCGCCGGCGGCGGCGCGATCACCACCGTCATGGTGGTCTGCCTGGGCGTGTTCGGGCCGGTCGCGCCGCTGCTCGCGCGGCGGGTCGGCCTCGACCGCACGCTCCTGGCCGGCCTGATCGTCCTCGCGGCCGGCGTGGCGCTGCGCGGCCTCGGCGGCGCGCTCGTGCTCTACCTCGGCTCCGCTCTCGCCGCCACCGCCATCGCGGTCATGAACGTCTCCATGCCCGGCATCGTCAAGCACCACTTCCCGTCCAGAATCAATCTCCTGACCGGCGTCTACGTCTCCGGCGTGGTGGCCGGCTCCGCCGCCGTCTCCGCGGTGGTGATCCCGATGGAACACGCCACCGGATACGGCTGGCGCGGCGTCTCGGCGCTGCTGGCCGTGCCCGCCCTGCTCGCGGCGCTGCTCTGGCTGCCGCAGGCGCTGTCCGAGCAGGCCGGGCCGCAGAACGGGCCCAGGCCGTACGGGATTGTGCTGCGCAGTCGCGTGACCTGGTACGTGACCGGGCTGATGGGCCTGCAGTCACTCACCTTCTACGTCATGCTCGCCTGGCTCCCGACCATCTTCCTGGACGCCGGCCTGCCCGCCGACCAGGCGGGTTACCTCCTCAGCCTGACGAACCTGGTCCAGGTGGCCGCCTCCCTCACGGTCCCCGTCCTGGCCGGGCGGCGGCCCTCCCAGGTGTCGTATGTGGTCGGGGCGGGCGCGCTGACCGTGTTCGGGTATCTGGGCGTCCTGCTGGCGCCGGCGACCGTGCCGTGGTTGTGGATGATCGTGCTGGGGCTCGGCCAGGGGGCCTCATTCGCACTGGCCCTGCTGATCATCACGTTGCGGCCGGCCGATCCCGCCGCGGTGACGGCGTTGTCGGCCGTGGCCCAGTCCGCGGGGTATGTGGTGGCCGCGCTGGGGCCGCTGCTGTTCGGCCTGCTCAGGGAGGTGTCGGGCGGCTGGTCCGTACCGCTGACGGCGGGGCTGGGCGTGCTCGCGGTGCAGATCTTGGTTGGCTGGTTCGCCGGACGCCCTGCTACTTTCAGGTAAGGCTAACCTTTGAAGTGGGGGATTTGTGCTCAGCGAGGCGCTCCAGCGCATGGCCGACGGGCGGGGCGGGGTGATCGGGGTCCTGCCCGGCCTCGTCATCGAGCCCGCCGCCGAGCCCGATGAGGGCTGGACGCCGGTCGCGGAGCTGGTGCGGGCGCCGTACCGGATTCTGGACGGGCTGATCGAGGAGACGGCCGCGCGCTGGAACGCGCCGGGGCACGTCGGCGCGGCGCTGTTCTGGAAGACCTACAGCTACTGGCACACTCTGCCGATGGCGCTCGGGTGGGCGCTGGACGGGCGGGTGCCGATCATGCGGTTCGCGGACACGTACTTCAAGGTGTCCGGGGCGGGGGTGACGATCGCGGCCACCCGCGTGAGCTGGGACACCGGCGCGGGCGCGATCCGCGCGGCGCTGGCCGAGTCGCAGCAGCCGCTGGTCACGGTCATCAGCGCGCGGGCCAAGGTGGGCGAACGGACCCTGTGGGGGTCCACGGCGGAGGCGGTCGCCCACCCGCTGACCTCGATCGTGCCCGGCGACTACATGAGGTTGCTGAAGGAGATCGGCCCGCCGGTCGACGGGCTGGTCGAGCCCGCCGGCGACACCTACTTCCGCAGGACCTGCTGCCTGTGGATCACACTGCCCGACGTCGAGCCCTGCGGAAGCTGCTGCGTGCTCAGGCCACCACGACCTCGCGAGGGAGTGCCGTCGCCTGGAGGAGCGTAGGGAGCGTAGCGACCGGAGCGGGGGAAGGCGGCGGCGTGAGGCGACCGAGCCCGCCTCACGGGGTGAGGCCATGAGCTCGCGAGGGAGTGCCGTCGCCTGGAGGAGCGTAGGGAGCGTAGCGACCGGAGTGGGGGGAAGGCGGCGGCGTGAGGCGACCGAGCCCGCCTCACGGAGTGAGGCAGTCAACAGGTCTGAGTTCGTCGGCGTAGCTCACCGAGATGCGGCGCATGACGCCGGTGCCGTCGATCGAGTACTGGCCGAGCCGCCACAGTGGCGGCGAGTACGCGTGGATCGAGACGCTGGTGCCGACCGCGCCGTTCAGCCGGTGGATGTGGTCAGGCCCGAACGAGAACGACTGCCCCACCGACACCACCGTCTCCAGGTGCTCGCCGCCGATGCGCGGGTTGCACTCCAGCAGCGCGCCCCGCACCACGTGGACGGCCCCGGAGGAGATGTCGTGGTCGTGCCAGCCCGTGTCGTCCTCGGGGCGCCAGCACAAGACCCAGACGTCCACGTACGCGTCGCGGTAGAGCGAGGCGTAGTGCCGCCCGCCGTCCTCGGGGAACTCCACCAGCTCACCCCACTCCTCCGGGTTGGCGGCCAGCTCGTCGACCAGCTCCCGCAACTCACGCCGGTCAAGGGTGCGCTCCGGCAACCGGGCACAGGTGCCCCCGCCTTGGATCTGGTTCGTGCTCACGTACGAGACTCCCTTCTGGCTAGTAGACGACGGGGGTTGACGGCACGGATGGCATGATCGGCCGCCGTGCCGAGTCCGGGGTCCGGGGCGGTGGCGTAGGGGGCGTCGGAGCCGTTGACGACGACGTCGATGCCCAGTTCGCGGACGATCGCGTCGATGGCGCGTGGGCCGTAGGAGGAGGTCTCCACGAAGACGTCCGGGTCGACCAGGCCGCGGCCGGTGCCGCCCCTGGCGATCAGGCGTTCTGAGTGCAGTGGCGCGAGGCCCGCGAGGAGCGCGAAGCACACCCGCAGCCGGGGGTGTCTGGGCCTGACGACGGCGTGGAAGTAGTGCCAGGCGGCGTGCATCTGCTGCACGTACGACACCACCGCCGGCCACCAGGGCGGCGTGCCCGGAGCCGGGCTCGCGGGACCGGGATGGACGAACAGCGGCAGGTCCCGCTCGGTGAGCACGTCGAGCAGCCGGTCGTCGGGCACGGCCGTGGCGGGGATCTGCAGCCCGGCGCAGCCCCGGCCGAGATCCGCGGCCAGGCGCTCGGGGTCCGGCTCGCTGTGGCAGGTGGCCGCCCACACGCCGAAGGGTGCGCCGAGCGCCAGCGCGCCGTCGTGGTAGGCGTCGAGCAGCGGCCAGCACTCCTCGGGCGGCAGGGACTCGATGCCGAGCGGGCTCGACAGCGACACCAGCGCGAGCTCCAGCCCGGTGGTGTCGCGGTGCTCGTGATCGGCGGGATCCACCTCGTACGGCGGCTCGCCGTCGAGGATCAGCGTCCACCCGTCGAGGTACGGCGGAGAGGTGCGGGCCCGCAACGCATCGACGAACGCACGCGTCCACACATGCTGATGCACGTCGATGGCCACGATCGCACCTCCCCTAATTTCCTACTCACATTACCTGTAAATCCAGTCCGCCTGCGGAACCAAGGCAGTGAAACGCTTCAGTGATACGGTTCAGTGAACCGCTTCACCCACCGTTTTGTCAACGGCTTCCGCGACGCGGCAGGCGTCATGAACACCACCCACGCGAACGCGAGGCCGAACACGGGCAGCTTCTGTCGGGCTGACGCAATAAGCTGGCCTAATGGCTCGCAAGAGAGCGACGATCCGTGAAGTGGCCCAGGCCACAGGGCTGTCACCGGCGGCCGTCTCCTACGCCCTACGCGGTCTCCAGGTGTCCGAGGAGACGATGGAGCGCGTCCGCGCGGCCGCCGCCGAGCTCGGCTACGAGGCCGATCCCATCGCCAGGGCGCTGGCCAGCGGCCGCACCGGCATGATCGGCCTGCTCTGCGGCTCCCTGGAGGACCTGTGGCAGCAGTCGCTCGCGGTCCGGATCAGCCGGGGGCTGCGGGAGAAGGACCGCTACGCGCTGATCCTCGACGCGGTCGGCGACCCCGCCAGGGAGCGCCTCCTCGCCCAGCAGCTACGCGACCAGCGGGTGGACGGCATGATCGTGCAGCCGCTCGACCCGGCCGCCGCCTTCTGGACGGAGCTGTGCGAGTCACTGCCCGTGGTGGCGATCGGCGACGCGCTCGCGGGCACGGCCGGCGAGGTCGTCTTCGACAACCGGCGCGGGGTGACGCTGGCCCTGGAGCACCTGCGCTCCCTCGGCCACCATCGCGTCTCCGTGCTCACCTCGACGCAGGCCAGCACGCCCGACCGCCCCGCCGACGTCTACGCCACCGCCGAGGCCGAGCGCCTCGGGCTGGACATCGAGGTCGCCACCGCGCCCCACGGGCTGGCCGGCGCCACCTCGGCCGCCCTGCGCATCCTGACAGAGAAGAAGCCGAGCGCGGTGTTCTGCTTCGCCGACTCGATCGCCTACGGGGTCTACGCGGCGGCGCAGGAGCTCGGGCTGTCGATTCCTGGCGACGTGTCGGTCATGGGCTACGACGACTACCCGATGTCGGGGCTGCTCACGCCGGGGCTCACGACCGTCGACTGGGACATCGACGGGATCGTGCGGGCGGCGGTCCGGCTCATCTCGGCGGCGGCCGACGGCGGGACCCGTCGCCGCCGCGTCGTCCAGGCCCCCACACTCAGAGAGCGCGGCTCGGTCGCCGAACCGCCGTGACCGGGCGGTCGTCAGGCAGGTGGTGACAGCGCGCGGCGGGACTCCTCCAGGTCCTCGGTGAGCGGGCGGTCCGGGGCAGGGGTGTGCAGGGCGCGGATCGCGGCGGTGCGCTCGCAGGCCAGCACGAGCTCCAGCGGCTCCAGGCAGCGCAGCACGTGACGGGCGGCCTGGGTGGCGAAGCCGGCGTGGTCCTCCACGGCCCGGGAGATCACCGCGGTGCCCGTCGTCACCGGGGTCGCCAGGTGGCGGAGCTCGGCCAGGGCGTCCTGGGCGACGTACTCCAGGATCATGGCTCCTGAGCGGCCGGGGCGGTCGGCGAGGAAGGGGAGTCGGCCGGTGTAGGCCGGGTCCATGAGCGTGGCCAGGCGGGCCGTGCTGAGCTGGGCCGTCTGCGCGACGGCGGCTCGCAGCGCGTCCAGGGCCAGGGCCACGGGCGCCGTGTGGAAGTTGCCGTTGTGCCAGGCCAGGGTGCCGGCGAAGAGCGGGTTCTCGGTCGCGGCGTTGAGGTCGATCTCGACGACCGCGGTGGCGCGGTCGAGCGTGTCCGTGGCGGCGCCGTGCACCTGGGCGAAGGCGCGGTAGCCGTACGGGTCCTGGATGCGGGCGGGCTGCCGGCCGGTGAGCAGCGCGCGCAGGCGTTCGGCGACGGCGGCCTGACCGGGCTGGGGACGGGCCTCCTGTACGGCGGCGGCCAGCGGCTCCGCGGAGGCGTCGACGGCGATGAACGACAGGGCGGCGACGTCGACGGCGGCTTCCAGGAGGAGTCGCAGGCGATGGACGGCGATCGCGGCGTCGGCCAGCGTGGCGGCGCCCGAGCTGATGAACGGCAGCGCGTCGTCAGGGTTCATGGCATAGCGGGGCGCGGGCGCCGACCGGTCACCGCCGAGCCAGGGCAGCTCGCCGAGCAGGCACAGGGCGGTGGTGGCGAGGGCCGGGAGGTCCCCGGTGCCGATGGCGCCGTATGTGCGGATCGGCGGGGTGAAACCGCCGTTGACGGCGTCGGCCAGGACCGGGAGCAGGGCGGGGTCGACGCCGGAGCCGCCCGCGAGTAGCTGGTTGAGCCGGACCACGAGCATCGCCCTGGCGCGGGCGGGCTCCACCGGCGGGCCTGCGCCGCACGCGTGGCTGCGGAGCAGGTCGAGGCCGCCGTGCTCGAGCGCGAAGTCCTTGTTGGCGCCGACGCCGGTGCTGCGGCCGTAGACGGGGCCGTGCAGACCCTGCGCGGTGGCCCAGGCGGCCCGGGCCCGATCGAGCGAGTCGATCGTCACCCGGGCCCCGCCGTAGGCGGCTTCGTGCACCTGCGCGCACGTCAGGCCGGCACCGTCGAGCAGCATGGAGGGTCAGTCTTTGTCGGGGATCAGCAGGCCCAGCAGCCAGCTCACCACGCTGATGATGATCGCGCCCCAGAACGCGGCAGGGTAGAAGTTGTCGACGTGGAAGGGGATGTCCAGCTGGCCGGCGATCCAGCTCGTCAGCAGCAGCATGGCCGCGTTGATCACGAGCAGGAACAGGCCCAGCGTCAGGACGATGAGCGCGCACCCCAGCGACTTGATGATGGGCTTGACGATCGCGTTGACGATGCCGAAGATCAACGCCACCAGCAGCAGCACGCCCCAGTACGTCGCCGTGTTGGTCTCGACGTTGACCTTGATGCCATCGAGGAACTGGACGGCCACCCAGAGGGCGATCGCCGCGGCAATGGTTCTGATGATGAATCTCACGCTGGTTGATCCTCCCACTTGTGATCGGCGCTGCGATAGGGGCGCGGTCAGTACGATGCCCTTCGCTCACTCCTGGTAGTCACCGGTTATCGTCGGCCCAACGCGGGGAAGGGGCGTGCAGGGGAGGACTGTCATGAACGCGAACGGGCTTGAGGCGTTGCCGGTGCACGAGTTGCACGATCGGGCGGTGCGTTATGCCGTACGCCACGGTGATCTGGGGTTTCTGTGGGATCTGCTGAAGGTGATCCCGGCCGCGGAGGCCGCGAGCGGTCACGAGACCGCCGCGGATCTCACCCGGGTCTCCGCGCTGCTCAGCGATGCGATCGCGTCGGGAGAGGGAGAGCTGGGCGAGGCACTGCGTCCGATCTACATCGACTATCTGCGCAGACATCCCGACGCGTGACCCCGCCCCGCCCGGCGCGGTCAGCCCACCAGACGGGCCTCGGCGCCACTGTATTCGGCGAAGCCCGGGGTGGCCACCTCCTGCCCGTCGCGACCGATGATCAGAGTTTGGTACGGCCCCGACTCCGCCAGGTCGGCGGCGAAGCGGCGGGCCAGCACCGGGCCCATGGCGTAGACGGCGGTGGCGTAGGCGTCGGCCAGGCCCAGGTCGGGGCCGATCACGGTGACCGAGTTGAGCGACTCCTGGACCTTGCCCGTGCGCGGATTCACGACGGGCGCGCCGCCCGAGGTCGCGATGCCCAGGTCGTTGGCGAAGACGACCTTGCGGACCACGTCGGTGCGCGGGTCGCGGACGCCGATCCGCCAGCGCTTGCCCGGGGCGGCCGAGCCGCGTACGCGGATGTCGTCGCCCGCGGTGAGGCGGTGGTCGCCCGCGCCCGCGTTGGACAGCGCCCGGGACAGTCGCTCCAGCGCCCAGCCCTTGATGTAGCCGGACGGGTCGATGACGCCGTTGATGCGGGCCTCGAACCAGCCGCCGGTGGCCTCGCTGAGCTCGTCGCAGCGGTGCAGGACCTCGATGAGCTCGGGGATCTGCCTGATCGTCTGGCCTCGGTTGAGCCGGCCGATCTGGCTGTCCTCCTTGGCCGGGCTGAAGGTGTCGTCGACCCACCTCAGCCAGGCGAACGCGTCGTCCAGCAGGGGCTTCAGCTCACGCGCGGGCAGCATCGTGCGGATATCCACACTGACCGGCATGCCCATGACCATTTCGGCACGAGCGGTTCCGGGGAAAGTCGTCACTTTGCCTCCTTGTCCGCACCCCACGCTTGCAGACGACGCGTAACGTCAGGCTAAACCTTTTGCGCTGATTTGAAATGGATCTGTGATCTGGGGATGGCAAGGCGTGACAGGGCGCCGCGGACGTACCGCTTGAACTGGGGTGGGCCGGCCACCACGACCTCGCGCTCGGCGATGTCGGGGATCTCGCGGCTCAGGCCGGAGGCGCTGAGGCGCTCCTTGACCCGCGGGTCGTGCTCCTCGCCGACGACGAGGATGAGCCGGTATCTCGCCTCGAGGTCGCGCAGCTCGTCGGTGGCCTGCGCGGTCCGGTAGACCGCCACGGTGTCCGCGGACTCCGGGGCGGCCAGGCGGGTGCGCAGCGCGGCCGGGTCGAGGCCGGTGGCGATGAGCAGCGACGGCCTGGTCGGGCCGGGGACCTGGTGGCTGAGGACCGCCATCACGGCCGCCATCGCGTAGAGGATGAGCGAGCCCGCGCGGCTGAGCTCCGTCACGTAGGCCGTGGAACTGAACTGGTGGGCCACCAGCAGCGCGCCCGCCAGGTAGCCGCCGAGTCTCAGCCGCTGCCTGGCCTGCTCGGTGCGCAGATGGTCAGCTGCCTTGACGATGATGAGCCCCATCGCGATGAGCAGCGCCGCGGCGGCATACGCCGAAGGACGCCACGGATAGCCGAAACCCGGTCGGATCGCGCCGAACTCGGCGACCGCGACCCCGCACCAGAACAGGACGGGCCCTGGATTCGCATTCACCTCGCTAGCCATGCGACCACCATCGTGAATGAACATTAAAGGTTTCTGAGTAGGGTCTGAAACATGGCTAACGTAAGTGTCGAGCGGACTGAAGAGGGCGGGTTCCGGGCCACCAACGCCCGAGGTGCCGAGGTGCGGATCGGCGGTGGCGACGAGGATGGCGTGTTCACCCCGGTGGAGTTGCTGCTGGCGGCGCTCGGCGGGTGCAACATCGTGACCGTCGAGCCGCTCACCGCCAAGCGCGGTCACCGGCTCGTCCGCCTGGCGATGTCGGTGTCCGGCGAGAAGGTCGAGTCGAACAAGCTCGGCTCGGTGACGGTGACGTACGACGTGGAGCTGCCGTCGGAGGAGGCCGGCGAGGTGTTCCGCGCGGTCGCGCAGCGGGTTCACGAGAAGTACTGCACGGTGGGTAGGTCGTTGGAGGAGGGAACGGAGGTTCGGTTGGAGCTTCCGTAGTCGGATTAAACAGATATTCGACCCCGTTATGACGCGACCGTTGCATTCGTCTCGGTAGCGTTGTAGCAGGTCAACAGACCGACAGACCTTCACCGATGCGGACGCGGAGGGGGACCGCGGTTCGCAAAGTGCGGGACCGCCGACGTTTTTGGGGGAAAGCGTCGGCCTGGACCGCCAACGATCGGGCCGGGCAGCTTTGGGGGAACTGCCCGGCCCGATCCATGCGTACCCTCTGGTAAGTGAAGAAAGTTCTCATTGACTGTGACCCCGGCATCGATGACGCGCTCGCCCTGGCCCTGGCGGCCGGTTCCCCCTCCCTCGGCGTGGTGGGCGTCACCACGGTCGGCGGCAACGTCGATCTCGCGCTGACCACGGCAAACGCGCTGGCGCTCAGGGAGTTCCTGGAGTTCGGTGACGTGCCCGTGACCGCCGGCAGCGCCGGGGCGCTGTTGCGGGAGACCGTGCGGGCCGCCGGTGTGCATGGGGCCACCGGGCTGGGCGACGTGGTGCTGCCCGTGGCCACGCGGGGCCCGGCGGAGGGGCACGCGGTGGACTTCATCGTGGAGACCCTGCGCGCCGCCCCCGGCGAGATCACTCTGGTGGCCGTGGGACCGCTGACGAACATCGCCCTCGCCGTACGCCGTGAGCCCCGCGTCGTGGAGTGGGCCCGCGACCTGGTCATCATGGGCGGCTCCTACACGCGCGGCAACCACAATCCGGCGGCCGAGTTCAACATGCTGGCCGATCCCGAGGCGGCCGCCATCGTCTTCGAGGCGGGGTGGACGGTGACGATGATGGGGCTCGACGTGACGCTGACCGCCGTGGTGACCTCGGACGTGCTGGAGCGCATGCGGCCGCTCGGGCGCCTGTCCGGTCTGCTGGTGCCCGCCGCGCGGTTCTACGGGGTGGTGACGGCCGAGGGCGGGCCGGCCATCCATGACGCGTGCGCGGTGGCGTACGTGCTCGATCCGTCGCTGTTCACCTGCGTCCCCGCCGTGGTGGACGTCGAGACCGCCGGGCGGTTCACCAGGGGCATGACGGTCACGGACTTCGAGCTCGGCGACCGGCGGCCGAACGCGCTCGTGGGCACCTCGCTGGACGTGAAGCGGTTCTGGGATCTGGTGCTGGAGGCGTACGAGGGGCTGGCCGTCCGGCTCGGCTGATGGTGTGGAGCAGTGCTCGCCGGCTGATAGAGTTACACCCGTTGCGCCGCTAGCTCAGTTGGTTAGAGCAGCTGACTCTTAATCAGCGGGTCCGGGGTTCGAGTCCCTGGCGGCGCACCGCACAGAAACCCCAGCTCGGCACGTTGAGCTGGGGTTTCTCGGTTTTCAAGGGGCCCCGGCCGCGTTGAGGTGCTCCCGTGGTTGCTCGCTGGATGCTCTTCGGCACGTGGCCGGGCGTTCCGGAACCCGGCTTGGGCCCGTTCGTAGGGTCAGACCCGTAGGACTATCAATGGAACACCAAACCGGAAGGCGTGGTGGGCATTCAAGGCCGGATCCGTTCTCCTTCTGACAAAGAGTTGATCAAGCTCGACGTGCGATTGCCGTGTCTCCACTGGGCTTCGGCACGACGAGCCCCGAATCCGCCGGTGGGTTGTGTGATCCTCGATTCGGGCGGCCGTGTGGTCGGCGAGGGCTTCCACCGCCGCAAGGGTGAGGCGCACACGGAGGTCAACGCCCTCGTCGCGGCTGGCCCGCTGCCCGCGGCGGCACGGCCGTGGTGACCTTGGAACCCTGCAACCATGTGGGCCGTGCTCCTGCCTGCCGCGCGCTGCTGATCGAAGCTGGGATCGTTCGCATTGTGGTTGCCGTGATCGACCCCACATCGTGGGGTGAGGCGGCCTGGCCGAGCTGCGCCGGGCGGGGTAGACGTCGAGGCCGGGGTGTTGGCCGACGAGGCCGATCTGGTGCTGCGTCCCTGGCTGGCCGCGTTGGAGCGAGGTGCCCCGTTCCTGACGTGGGCGCACTGCGCTGACGTTGAGGATCACCGCCAGATCCCCGGCCTCGACGTGCACGGGTACGACGCTGTAGTGAGTCCGGACGGGCAGCTGCGGGAGGGCACGCCCGGTACGTGACCGGCTTCTACAAGCTGGTGCCGACCAGCGAGGCGATGGCGCGGATCGACTGGGAAGCCGTGATCGCCAGCCTGCTGGCCGCGACCGCGGTGGGCTGGTCCAGGGCGGGAACGAAGTGCTGGTAGCGGGCCAGCGCGCAGGTGCTCATCCCGGCCGCGGCGGCCACGACGCCCAGGTCGATCCGCGCGGTCAGCCCTTTCTCGGCTCAGGCGGCCCAGCTCGATGAGATCACCGGAGTGGGCCCCGTGGCCGCCGAGGAGCCCGCCGGGAACTCGGTGCTCCCCGTCGTCTATCAGCTGCTATCCGACCCCTAGGCCCCCTTCCATGACCTGGGTGCCGACTACTACGAAACCCGCATCAACAAAGACCGTCGCGCCCGCAGCCTAGCCAGCCAGTTACAGGCCCTCACCGGCCAGAAGATCGTCATCCGCAACGGCAAGGCCGTCCTCATCGAGCCCGAGCCGACCTGACACAACTCACCGCGAATCACTATCGCTCATTGCTGCTAGGGGTTCGCTGCCGCCTGCCCACGTGAAGGTCGAATTTTCGGGTCAGGACTTGTTCTGGGGCGATGGCAGACGGGCAGGCTTGGATCGCAATTACTCCACCACCGTGAGCCGTGATCTTGGTCTCCCCGGAGCCGGAACGCCCCCGCCGGAGGCAATGCAGTAAGACCGGCGCCGTGACCACGTCAGGGCCGGTCTACGCGATCCAGCGCACCCGGGCCGGATGTTCGTCCCGAACGAGAAGTTGCGTCGGCGGGTCGGGCCGCGAGCGCGCCAAGCGTGTCGGTGAGCTCGAGAATCGCGTCGGGGTGCACTGAGTAGCAGATCTGGTTGCCGCGGCGGCGCGTGGTGACCAGATCAGCCTCGCGGAGCACCTTGAGGTGCTGGCTGATGGTGGGTTGCTTCAGCCCGAACACGTCGCTGAAGTCGCATGCGCAGGTCTCTGGCCGGGCTGCCAACCGTCGCATGATGCCCAGCCGCACCGGATGACCCAGCGCCCGCAACATCTCGGCCCACCGCACCTCTGCGTTCTCCACGTTGACACCTTATTCGCCATCTCCCTATATTGCCTAGAGACTAAATAGTCATCTGCCTATATAGGGATCCTCCTCACGCCGACGCCACCGCCTCGGTGAACCGGCCGCGACCCCATCCCGGGACTCCCGTAAGGCAGGTCCCTGCATCGGTAGCTGCAAGCATCGTCAGAAGGAGAGTGTTGATGTCGCCATCGAAACCGGTCACATCCAGTACCAGTGCACAGCTTCCGATCTGCCGTACCTGCGGTGTGCAATACGGGGCACCGCGCGCCGATTGCCCGATCTGTCTGGACGAGCGGCAGTATGTCGGTTGGGCAGGCCAACAATGGACCACACTGGCCGAGTTGCGCGCCGACGGGCATCGCGGTCGGATCGATGAGGAGGGTCCCGGTGTGCATGGGGTCGGCGCGGTGCCGTCGGTGGCGGTCGGCCAGCGTGCGCTGCTGATCCGCTCGCCGTCCGGCAACGTGCTGTGGGATTGCGTGGGCTATCTCGATGACAATCTTGCTGTAGAGATCGAGAAGCTGGGCGGGATCAGCGCGATCGCCGTCAGCCATCCGCACTTCTACGGCGTGATGACCGAGTGGGCCCGGACCTTCGACGCCCCGGTGTACGTCCACGCCGCGGACCATGATTGGGTCGGGCGGCCCGATCCGCTGATCGAGTACTGGACGGGCGACACCCACCAGATCACGCCCAGCATGACGCTGATCAACGCGGGCACGCACTTCGCCGGGGGCACCGTACTGCACTGGAGCGATGACCCCGAGGGACGCGGCGCGCTCTTCAGTGGCGACATCTTCATGGTGGTGATGGACCGGCGGTGGGTCAGCTTCATGTACAGCATCCCCAACTTCATTCCGGAGCGACCACGCACCATCCGCCGCGCACTCGAGTTGATCGAACCGTTCGCCTTCGAACGCATCTACGGAGCATTCTGGGGACGGGTGGTCACTGCCGATGGATGGGCTGCGGTGCGTCGTTCGGCGGAACGGTACATGCGCTTCGCACTGGACGACGCCTCATAGCAACCACACTCTGAGGATCAACGTGCGGATGCCGTATCAGTAGGATCGGCTGTGGCGGGAGGATCCGGACGCCCTGAAGCATGAGCCGTCCTCGGAGACGAGTTGTGGGCCACCCGCTGCAACAGCCGAGGGATCGCCCCCGATCCCGGCCGGCGCGGGGGCTTCTCCGAGGACGGCGTACCAACCCCCGCCTGGGGAGCCTGCGCCTGCCGAAACCCAATCCATGCAGTTCAAGCGGTATGAGTATTCGTGGAGGACCCTGCCAAGCCGGTCTCGCCGACGTAGGTTCAGGTCGAACATTCTGGCCGGATCGATGATCGAGTCCGGGACGCGGAGTGGAGTCGCCTGGTCCAGGGCTTGATGGGCTCGGTACTGGTTGTAGAACTCCTCATACTCGCGCAGGGAATGCCGTAGATGGCGTTCGTTCCAGGGAGCGATGGATCGGCGCCCTGCGCCGAGAGGTGCCCGATCGGGTGCTGATCACCAGAGCTCCGGCATCTGCGGTCGGTACTCGCTGCGTACGAGGCTCATTTCAACGAGCATCGCCCCCATCGATCCTTAGGCCAGGCTGCTCCGCTACAAGCCTTGCCCGACCCGGTTGAGGCCGATATCAAGGTCATCCGCCGTGATTGCCTCGGCGGGCTGATCCACGAGTATGCGCAGGTCGCTCGGGGCGGCCCGCTCCTGGACGGCAGGTCCGCTACTCGACGCAGTTTCGCGACGGCCACCTCCACGTCATCCCCTCGGACGCGTTCCCGCTCGTCGCCGAGGGAGTGCTCGACGATCGACTCTTCGACGTGACCCAGCTCCTCGAATGGAAGTACGGCGACGCCGGCACAGCCGAGATTCCGCTGATCACCCAGGCGACCAAGGGGCCCGCCCCGACGCTGAGCGGGGCCCGTCCGACCCGGAAGCTCACCGACCTGGGTGTGGCGGCGGTGAAGGTGCCGAAGAACACCACCGCGCGGACGTGGCAGGACCTGGTGGGCGGGGTCCGTACCCTGGCCGCCGGGAAGGGCAAGATCTGGCTCGACGGGCGCCGGTCGTTCACGCTGGACCGCAGCACCAGGCAGATCGGCGCGACCGAGGCGTGGAAGCAGGGGTTCACCGGTCAGGGTGTCACGGTGGTGGTGCTCGACAGCGGCTACGACGCCGGCCATCCCGACCTCAGGGCGTCATCACCCAGGAGCGCAACTTCTCCGATGAACCCGACATGGTGGACCGTGTCGGGGCACGGCACCCATGTCTCCTCGATCGTCGCCGGGGCCGGGGAGAAGTACCGTGGCGTCGCGCCTGGGGCCCACATCGCCGTGGGGAAGGTGGGCGGTGCCGACGGCATCTCCGACTCGGCGATGCCGGCCGGCATGGAGTGGGCCGCCACCGAGGTCAAGGCCAAGGTCGTCAACATGAGCATAGGAGCGAGTGATGAGCCCGGCGTCGACCCCGTCGAGCAGGCGGTGAACACCCTGTCAGAGGAGACGGGCACGCTCTTCGTGGTGGCGGCCGGCAACGCCGGCACCGAAGGGTCGAAGATGAGCTCCCCGCGTTCCCAGCCGCCGTCGGGGGTCTGTAGTCCGGCCGGGTGCCGTTCCGTTGGAGGATCCCTTCACGGAACAGCAGCCGTGATCACACTCCGCCGGCTACGCTAATTCCCGCACTCAGCCTCCTCGAAGGCCGATCTCCTACGCATGCTCGTAGACGGTCTGCTGACGGTGGCCGTAGTCGGCGAAGTACGCCGGAGCTGCTCGGCCACGAACGCCACCGCGCCCGGCGGGACCGCCAGCGGATCCTTGGTCAGGGACATCCCGAGCATCCGCACCGTCCCACACTGCACCGCCCACCCCAGCCTGGTGGCCGGACGCCGCTTGGCCGCCAAGGCCTCCAGCGCCGCGCGGTCGAGCCGGAAGAACTGCTCCAGCTCGGCCAGCGAGGGCTCCTCGGGAAAGCGTTCGTAGCGGACGATCTGCTCATCAGAGAGGGATCGGATGGCTGATCGTGGACGCGACTCCGCCGAGGCTGCCGGAGTCAGCAGCCTGCGCGCTTACTCCGGCGAAGCGGCCAGGCGGGCGGGGAGCGGGGCCAGGGAGTAGTTGTTCCAGATGAAGGCGTCCATCTGGTGCTGGTCGGCGGAGAGGTTGACCACCCGGTCGACCTTTCCGTCGGCGTTGAAGTGCCACACGAGGGCCCACATGGTGTCGACCTTGCCGATACCCTCGGTGGTCCAGCCGCGGTGGATGTCCACGACGTACTCCTCGTTGGCCTCTAGGAACAGCGGATCGGCCTGGAAGCCGGACTTGCCCAGCTGGGTGAAGAACGCGACGACCTCCTCCACTCCGCGCTTGACGCCCGACAGGGGGTGGTGGCCAGGGATCGTCCATTCGATGTCGTCGGCCAGCACTTCGCGGATGCCCGCGAGGTCGTGGGCGGCGTAGGCGGTGAAGAACCTGCCGATGGCTTCGATCTTGGTGTCGTGAGTCGTCATGGCCAAAGCGCCTTTCGTTAGGTGAGGCAGCCTCCTTCGGGAGGCGGGGCAACTGTAATGGATGGTGTTATCCAGAGTAAATCGGAGAATTACTCCCTGGTAGGCTGCCTTGCATGACGGATGAGGGGGTCGGGCGGCGCATCCGGGAACTGCGCCAGGAGCAGGGGCTCTTACAGGCGGCGCTGGTCAAGCCGGGCCTGCTGTCGGCCGGCTACCTCTCCTTGATCGAGTCGGGCCGGCGGCGTCCGTCACCCGAGGTGCTGCGGTACCTGGCCGAGCAGCTCGGCACCACGCCCGACCACCTCGCCACCGGCCGGCAGCCTGATCTGTGGCAGGAGACCGAACGCCGGCTTGCCTTCGCCGAACTGGCCCTGCAGCACGCCACCGCCGAGGACGCCTTGCGCGAGTTCGAGGCGGTCACACGGAGCGGCCCGCCCCCGTTCCATGCGCGGGCCGAGCTTGGCCGGGCCCGGGCGCTGGAGTTGCTGGGCCGCACCGAGCAGGCAATCACCGCCTACGAAGCGCTGTGGAAGGCCGCGGAGCCGGGCACCGCGCTCTGGGCCGAACGGGCCACGGACGTGCTGCGCTGCAGCCGGGACCTGGGCGACTACGGCTATGCCGCTGACCTCGGCGAGCGGGCGATGGCCACGTTCGAGGACCTGGGCGTGGAATGGAGCGATAGCGCGGTGCGGCTGGGCGTCACCCTGGCCGGCGTCTATATCCACCGGAGCGACCTCGTACGCGCCGCGCACCTGCTGCGACGCCTCATTGAGATCTCCGACGGCACAGGCAGCCCGTTGGCCAGGGGCTCGGCCTACTGGAACGCCGCCGTCACCGCCCACTACCAGGGCAGAGGCGCCGACGCCAAGGCCTTCGCCGACCGCGCCCTGGCCCTGTTCGGCGAGACCGACCACCAGCGCAACCTCGCCGTCCTGCGCACCTTCTACGGCGAGCTGCTCCTGGATGGCGAACCCGCCGACCCCGGACAAGCCCGTGAGTTCCTCCTCGACGCGCACGACCGCCTCACGCAACTGGGCAGCCCGGCGGAGATCAGCGAGTGCGAGACCTACCTGGCCCGCGCCGCAGTGCAACTCGGCGACCTCGACGAGGCGCTGCGCTGGGCGCAGGCCGCCCGTTCCAGGCTCACCGCCGACGCGGCTCCGGTGGCCGAAGCCGAAGCGTTGATCGCTCTCGGCATGGTCCACCTCGCGGCGAACGACCCGGCGCAGGCCTTTGCCGCCCTGGACGAAGGGGAACGCGCGCTGGCACACGCGGCTCCGGGACGCTCCGTCGTCAACCTCTGGAACCGGATGGGCAGCCTGCACGAGGAACGCGGCGACACCACAGCGGCCTTGCGCAGCTACCGTCAAGGCTTGACGGCGGCCGGCTACCGGCAGCCGTCACGCCCACTGACGCGATCCGACGTGACCGCCTCGGCGGGCTGATCCACGAATACGCGCAGGTCGCATAGGGCGGCCGAGTTCTTGGCACCCACAGGCTCGAACGGTGCCTGCACGGCCGCATCGATCGTGGAATCACGCGGCCGCCCGATCCCGGCACGACTTACCGCTTGGCATCCTTGGGATACCAGCGCAGCTCGACGGTATTGCCGTCCGGGTCCTGGACATACACCGACTGCGCGTCGCCACGCGCGCCGAACCGGCGGACCGGCCCCTCCAGCACGGTGAAGACGCCGGAATCGATCACCTTCTGCCAGTCCACAGGATCCACTACAAGGCAGATGTGATCCACATTCGACTCGCCGCGCGGGCGATTGACCAGGTCGATTATGGTGGATTCGTTGACCCGTACCGATGGGAAGGGCGCCTTACCCGCCCGCCACTCCGGAACCCGCTCCTGCTCGAGTCCGAGTGTTTCCGAATAGAACTCCAGTGCTCGCTCAACGTCCCGCACATTGAGCACCAGGTGATCAAACGCTTTTACGCGCACCGCTAATCTCCTCTGTTAGCTGGCTTATTCGCTGGGGGCCAACGCATCGTCGGGGACGGGACGTGAGGTCCTCTGGCGGGTGCTGAGCGTGAGGAGCAGCGAAGCCGCTGTCAGTGCCACGCCGAACCAGACGACACTGGTGACACCCAGATGATCGACGAACAGTCCACCGAAAAGCGCCCCGAGCGCAATGGAGGTGTTGTAGGCCATGGTGTTGAGTGACATCGCGGCTTCGAAGGTGTCAGGTGCGGCGGTTTGCGTCATGTTGACCTGGCACAGCTGGACGGCGCCGAAGGAAAGTCCCCAGAGAATCAGCGACACGACCGAGCCGACCTGCCCGTGAGCGATCGTGAGCAGCAACAGCAAGGACAGCACGAGCCCCGCGCAGCCGACGATGAAGCTGCCTCTCAAGTTTTTGTTCACCGTGTGTCCGGCGACGACGTTTCCGGCCGCGCCGCCCGCGCCGTAAACCATCAGCAGCACGGTGATGAAGAGGGGTGTGGCGAACGAATTGCCCTCGAGGTAGGGGCGCACGAAGGTGTACGCACCGAAATGGCCGAGCACGAACAGTACGACGGTGAACAGCACCAAACGCAGCTGCACGTTCTTGAGTGGGAGTCCGAAGACCTCCCGTACCGAAACCGCGTTCGCCGACGGCAGCGATGGGATGACGGTGACGACCGCGAGGAACACCAGCGCGCTGAGGCCGGCCCAGATGAGGAACGTGGTGCGCCAGTCGGTGAGGTCTTCCACGATTGTTCCCAGCGGTATGCCGACGACCGAGGCGACCGAGATGCCGGACATGACGATCGCGGCCGCCCTGCTCGCGTGGCGTTGCGGGACGAGGCGCATCGACATGGCCACGCCTATGCCCCAGAACGTGCCGCTGGCGAATCCCATGAGGAGCCGTGTGGTCAGGACCAGCGGATAGTTCGGCGAGATGGCAGTGATCACGTTTCCCAGGGTCAATATCGCCAGGAGTGCGGACAGCAGGACGCGTCGGTTGACGCGCCTGGTCCATGCCACGATGAACGGTACGCCGAGTCCGGCCGAGACGCCGTAAAGAGTAACCATCAGTCCGGCAATGCCCACCGATATGCGCAGGCTTGTACTTATCGGGGTGAGCAGGCCGACGGGCATCAACTCGGTGGTGAGGAAGACGAACAGACTGGCCGTGATTGCTGAAACACCCAACCATGATCTCAAGGTCGAGTGCGGGTGTTCGCCGTGTGTGGCCATTTTCTTCTTTCTGATTGTTCCATGTGAAGGACTTCGGAATAAATGAATGAATCTACGGTAGTGATCGACCTTTCTTCGCTCGGACGCGTTCCAGCGCCCACAGCGCGAAACTCGCGGTCGACAGCGTGCCGCCGAGCAGGCTCACGCCGGTCCATCCGGCTCCGGTCCAGGCCACGGAGGTCAGCAGCGATCCGGCGGCGCCGCCGACGAAGAACGCGGTCATGAGCGCGGAGTTGAGCCGGTTGCGGCTCTCAGGGCGAAGCGCATAGATCACGTTCTGGTTGGTGTTCAGCACCGCCTGATGGGCCACGTTGAAGAGCGCGACCCCGGCGATGAGCCAGCCCAGCGTGCCCTCGCCTGCGCCGACGGCCAGCCAGGACAGTGCCAGGAGCGCGGTGGCGATGCCGCTGACCCGCTGCACCCATCCGTGGTCGGCCAGCCGGCCCGCGATCGGTGTGGTGATCGCCCCGACGCCTCCCACCAGGGCGAACATCCCGATGGACGCCTCGCGCCAGCCGTACGACGGCCCGGCCAGCAGGAAAGTGATCGACGTCCACAGCATGCTGAACGCGGCGAACGACAGCGCGCCGATCCCCGCCCGCCACCGGAGCTGCGGTTCGTGGCGGAACATCGCGAGCGTCGACCGCAGCAGCGCCGGATAGGACAGCCCGACGGGGGTGTGCAGGCGCGGGAGGAACCGCCACAGCAAAACGGCGACAGCCGCCATGAGGATCGCGTTCAGCCAGTAGATCGTCCGCCAGCCGCCGAACTCGGACAGCGCACCCGAGGCCGTGCGGGCCAGCAGAGCTCCGAGCATCAGGCCCGCCATGACCGTCCCCACCACGCGCCCGCGCTCGCCGGGTGTCGCCAGGGTGGCCGCGTACGGGACCACGACCTGCGCGGCCACCGATGTGAGCGCGGTCAGCGCGGTGCCGGTCAGCAGCACCGGACCGCTCGGCGCTAGGGCGGACACAAGGAGAAACGCCGAGGTCCCGGCGAAGAGCAAGACCGCGAGGCGGTGACGTTCCACCAGGTCGCCCAGGGGAACCAGGAGGATCAGCCCCAAGGCGTACCCACCCTGGGCGGCGGTCACGATGAGGGTGGCCATGGTGGTGCTCAGCTCCAGCTCCCGCCCGATCACCTCGAGCAGGGGCTGCGCGAAGTAGTTGCCCGCGACCGAGAGCCCGGTGGACACCGACATCAGAAGCAGGAGCCCGCGACGCAGCCGCGGAGGAGCCGCGGAGATGGGCGCGCGCCTCAGGGTTTCCGTCATGCGGTCAAGGGTGCGCGACCAGCTATCAATGAGTCCAACGCATAGTTTTCATCGTGATCGATCGTGATGCACGATGGTTGGATGGAGCTACAGCAGTTGAGGTACGTCGTCGCGGTCGCGGAGACCAGCAACTTCACCCGGGCGGCCGAACGCTGCCGGGTGGTGCAGTCGGCCCTCAGCCATCAGATCGCCAGTCTCGAACGGGAGCTCGGCGCCCGGCTGTTCGAGCGCACCAGCCGCCGCGTACGACTGACACCGGCCGGAGAGGCGTTCCTGCCCGCGGCCCGGGAGTGCCTGGAGGCCGCGGCCCGCGCGCGGGCCGAGGTCGCGGCCGCGAGCGGAGAGATCCGCGGGCGGCTCGCCGTCGGTGCCATCCCCACGGTGGCGGCCGTCAACCTGCCGGTCGCCCTGAGAGACTACCGCCGGCGCCATCCGCGGGTGCACATCACGCTCACCTCGGCGGGTAGCGACGACCTGATCGAACGGGTCCGGCGGGGCAGCGTCGACGTCGCGTTCCTCGGCCTGCCATCCCGCGCGGAACCGAGGGGGGTCCAGAGCCGCCGGCTAGGTGGAGGCGAACTGGTCGCCGTGGTCGCGCCCGATTACCATCGGACGGACCGCGAGGTGGACCTGCGGAGCCTGGCGGACGAACCGTTCATCGACTTCCGCGCCGGCGCGGCCGGGCGAGCGCAGTCGGACGAGGCCTTCGCGGCCGCGGGCGTACGACGTGAGGTGCCCTTCGAGGTGTCCTCCGCCGACCTCATGGTCGATCTCGTACGCCAAGGCCTCGGCGTGGGCATGCTGCCCGCCGCGTACGCGCCACGCTTCCCCGACCTGCACATCATCCGTCTTCGCGACGCCCCCACGCGGATGGAGCACCTGATCTGGGGCAACCGGCCGTCCCTTGCGGCCACGGCCTTTCTGGAGCTGATCCGCCCGACGTCCGAGAACACGGAGACAGACACGGGCGACGCCCCCGGCCGGCGGTGCGGCGCCCGCCCCGCTATCTATCGCGATCCGCGATCGCTTTCATGACAAGTATGCGTTGGACTCATTGATCGGTGATGTCGCAGGGTTGTTGGCGTTCAGTACGGACACACAAGAGAGCATTCATGCCTGCGACATTTATCCCCCGCTCACTTGGCGTATCGGCCGCGGTCGCGCTCGCTGTGACCATGGCGCCGGTTGCCGCATCGGCCGCGGTTCCCGCCGCCGACCGGTACCCGACAGTGATCAACGGCCATGCGCCCACACTGCACCCCGAGGGGGTTGCCTACGATCCCGCACGCAAGGCGTTCCTGGTCAGCTCGATGCGTCAAGGGACCGTGTCCATCCTGCGGCCGGATGGATCGGTCAAGACGCTGGTGCGCGACTCGAAACTGATCTCCGCTGTCGGGATCCAGATCGACTCCGCCCATCAGCGGCTGTTCGTGGCGAACGCCGACGACGGCGCCGGCGAGCACTCCTCGCCCGAGACCCAGAAGCATGTGGCCGGGCTTGGGGTGTACGACCTACGGACTGGGCACCGGGTGCGCTATGTGGACCTCGCCGCGACCACCGGCGGAGTCCGGGAGAACCACTTCGGCAACGACATCGCGCTCGCCCCGGACGGAACCGCGTACGTCACCGACTCCTTCGCACCCGTGATCTATCGAGTCGATACGGACGGCCGCGCATCAGTCTTCCTCCGCGACGCCCGGCTCGGCGGCAGCGACTTCGCGGCCAACGGCATCGCCTGGCAGGACGGTCATCTGATCATCGCAAAGACCAATGATGGCACGCTGTGGCGGGTACCGGCGCAACGTCCCCGATCGCTGCGCCGCGTGCCGCTCGACCGGCCCCTGACCGGCGCGGACGGCATTGCCCTACGGCGCGACGGGTCGCTGCTGGTGGTGCGGAACCGGCTCAGTGCAACCCCTGCCAACGCGGTCGCGGTCGTACGGCCGGCCAAGGACTGGAAGAGCGCACGGGTCACCAGCCAGAGGTTCTGGAAGGATCCGGCCCCGACCACCGCGGCCGCCGATCCGCGCGGCCGCTTCTACGTGCTGAGCGGGCGCATGGACCTGCTGTTCGTCGGCAAACCCGTTGACACCTTCACCCTACGGCGGTTCTGAACGAGCGTGGTTCTGCTGCCCTTGGCCGAATGCCACGTGGACGTTGTCCCTGGCCATGGCGTCTCGGGCCCCGCCTGCGGCTAGCCCATCCTTCGGGCACCTCCTCGGTGAACATTGCGGTGACCCTCTCTACCAGGCCCGTCGATCGGCGGGCGAAAGGAGTCGGGCCATGACCAGCAGCCGTGCCGAGCTGCCGGGATGGGGATCTGGCCAGAGGCGGGATGACCGGGCGCCGTCCACCCCCAGGCGCCGAACGTCGAAGAAGCCGGGCTTGGTGATCTTCGGCGTCCTGGTCATCGTCGCCCTCACCCTGCCGTATCTGAGCCAGGCGCTGTTCAGTCCGTGGGCCCTGTCGCTGACCGGCCGGCCCACGCTGCTCGGACACTGGCACGGCGAGATGTCATTCGGGCGAGGCGACACGCGGCCGGTGGTCATGTATCTACGTGCGCCGACGTGTTCCGATGCTCCCGCGACATCGAGGGTGAAGCCACGGTGTGCGTCGCGGGGCGCTCCATCGACTACCGGCTCTCGGGCGAGGTGGCGGACCGCAACGCCAGCCGCTTCACCCTGGACAGCTGGCCCTACCCCGACACCCGGGAGCCGGGCACCCACCTGGGTCACCTCGAGGCCACCTGGGCCGGCGGAGACGAGATCAGCATCACCGCAACCCTACACGTCACCAACCCCGACGGATCGTGGAGCAGCAACAAGCAGCCCGCCGAACCGTCACGTTTCCGGCTGCACCGCGGCACCGAGACGAGCCTCCGAACAGCTTGCTGAACAGAGGGCAGGCCGTCCAGATCGACGGACGGGCGGACCATCCGGGGCAGGGCCCAAATCGCCGAACAGGTAGGCCACTATGTGACAGCACCGTTTGCCTCCTGGGGAGTTCGAATAAGGCTTGTCAGATCCGGCGCAGCCCGCGGACGGCGGGCAGTGCGGTCGGGCCGGAGTTGACGTTGACGTCGTGCTCGACGGTGACGCCGTCCGCGTCGAACCGGAGCGTGAGCGTGTCGATGAACGGCGCTTCGAGGAAGTGCCACGTCAGCCGGAGGACGTCCGGCGAAGCCCACTCGGCGGCGGCCAGGATGGGGGCGCGGGCGTCCTGGTAGGAGTGGTGCAGCCGCCAGCCGCTCACGCCGGTGCGCTGCTCGACCCACCGGCCGCGTCGTCCCCGACCGTCTCCCGCGCGGCGCCGTCGAACGCCTGCCTGAACGTCCCGCGCATCATCTCCGGAAGGTCGTGGTACGTGTCCTCGCCCATGGCGCCCGTGACCACGACGACGCCGCCCTGGTCGGGGAAGATCATGCATTCCTGGCCGAAGATGCCGGAGGCGTCGTAGATCCGGTCCTCGGTCGTCCAGAACTGGTAGCCGTACCCGGAGTCGGCGACGGCGTCCGGAGCGGGCGGCAGCAGTTCCCTGCCGTTCCACGTGCCGCTGATGGCCCGGCGTACGTGCAGGGCGGACGCCTTCTGCGCCCAGCCGCGGGGCAGGACGCGCTCGCCCAGGGGCACGTTCCGCGACCACGAGGTGATCACCAGCCCGCCCAACAGGCAGGGGTTCGTCCTGCTGCGCACGCTCGACCGGCTGCGCCGCCTCGGCGACCCCGCCGACGTGCTCGGCGCGGGCGCGGGCCGGCTGGCGGCCGTCTTCGCCGCGGCCACTGCGGTACGTGACCACCTGCTCGCCGACCCCAGGTTCGCCGAGGTGGACACCGCCGTCCTGATGTAGTCGATCGTAGCCCGGAGGCAGCGGCTCACGATTCCTGGAGACGCCTGATCATCGCCTGCTTGGCGGTCGCGAACTCCTCGTCGGTCAGCACGCCGGAGCGATGCAGCTGCCCGAGCTCGGCCAGGCGGCGCAGCACCGCGTCGTGCACGTCGTCGGAGGCCGGCGCCGACGCGGCCGGCAGCTCCGGTGTCTCGCGCGGCAGGCGGGCCAGCACGGCGGCGGCCACCAGGGCCGTCGCGCCGCCGAACCGCTGGATGCCCCAGGCCACGCAGCGCAGGTCCTTCTGGGGTGGCTGCGGCGGGCCCGCGTCCTTGGTACGAAAGCGCAGCGTGCCGGTGCCCAGGCCGGACTGCGGCTTCCACTCCACGCCGATCACGTCCGTCAGCGGAAACTCCTGCGGCCCCGCCTTCTCCTTCTCCGAGCCGGCGAACCCGGTCCACTCCAGGCGCACCCGCTCCCCGTCGAAGAACGCCGCGCCGTCGCCTGCCGTGGCCGAGATGGGCACGGACGGGCCGGGCAGCAGGTAGTCCTCGCAGGGGCCGCTCGGCGTCTGGTAGACCTGCAGCGTGTCGCGGATCTCGTCGGCGAAGTATTCGGCCGCGCCCGCGCGCGCCTTCTGAACGGACAACCGGTAGGGGTCGGCCGGCGAGGTCAGCGCGCCAGCGACCGCGTCGGACAGCGGATCTGCCCCCTTGCGCAGCCGCAGGCGCAGGTGCCCGCCCTTGCGCGACGGCTCGAACGCCACCCCCGCGATCGCCTCCAGCGGGACCAGCACCTCGCCCAGCGTCCTGCGCAGATCGTGGACGTCCTTCCCGCTGCCGGGCACGATGCGCAGGACCTCGCCGTTGAACGTCCACGAGCCGTCGGGGACGGCGATCTCGGCCATGTCGTCAGCTTAGGAGATCAGCCGCGCAGGCGGGCCAGGCGATTGCGTACGCCGTGGAAATGAGCGTGTACGGCGGCCTCCGCGGCGGCCCGGTCGCCGGCCAGCACGGCGGTGTACATGTCGCGGTGCCGTTTGGCCACGTCGAGCGGCGGCTCGTCCGGCTCCCCCAGGTGGTCGCGCAGCTGGTAGTAGACGTCCCAGAACGCGCCGAGCAGCTGGCTCACGAGCGGGTTGCCGAGCGGCCGGTAGAGCAGGTCGTGGAAGAGACGGTCGGTCTCCGGGGAGACGAGACCCTCATCCGCCTCGGACTCCATGCGGGCGATGACGTCGGAGATCGGCGTCAGGTCGGCCTCCTGGCCCAGGTCGATGAGGCGCTGCACGAGGCCGCTCTCCAGGATCTCGCGGATCTCGACGAGGTGCGCCAGGTGGTTCTTGCCGTTCTGGAGCGTGATGCGGCTGTGGAAGGTGAGCTCGTCCACCAGTCCCGCGAGGGACATCCGGCCCACGAACATGCCGAAGCCGTGGCGGATGTCCACGATGCCGACCGCCTGCAGGGCCTTGAGCGCCTCCCTGATCGAGTTGCGGCTGACCTGGAGCTCCTCCATGAGCTCCGACTCGGTCGGCAGGGGGTCCCCGGCCACCAGTCCGCGCCGGACGATCAAGTCCTTGACGCCCTGCTGGGCCTCGACGGCACGGCTCTGCCGCGCCGGACGCGGGACAGCGGTCATGAAGAATCCCTTCTTCGTAAGTTGGTCGAGGGGTTAGGGGGCGGAACCCCCGCAGGTAACAATCGGGAAATCTTCTGTTGACCTCAAGAGGGGGCAGCCTTTAGCGTCCACGTTACGCACAACATAGGACATGGGATGTCCCACGTTCTACCCCTTGGGAGGCATCCGTGAGCTCTGAGTTCAGCCGCCGTGACTTCCTGCGTTACAGCGGAGCGACCGGTGCGGCGGCGTTCATCGCGGCCACGCTCTCCGCTTGTTCCGGAGGCCCGGCCTCGACCGGTTCGGTCGGCGCCGGATCCAACAAAGACCTGATCACCGCCGTCATCGGCTACGGCAACGACCAGAGCTGGGACCCGACGCAGACCGCCTCGGCGTTCGCCATGGCCGGGATCAACCACGTCTACGAAGGTCTGCTCGACACCGACCCGATCACCCGCGAGCCGTATCCGGCGCTGGCGACCGCGCTGCCCTCCGACGTGAGCGCGACCTCGTGGAAGTTCACCCTGCGCGAGGGAGCGACCTGGCACGACGGCAAGCCGGTCACCGCCGACGACGTGGTCTTCACGTTCGAGCGGATCCTCGACCCCGAGGCGAACGTGCTGGTCGGCAACTTCTTCAGGTCCTGGTTGCGTGAGGTGAAGAAGATCGACGACAGGAACGTGGAGCTGGTCTTCGCGTTCCCGTTCCCCGACGCCGCGCCCAGACTGACGATCGCCAAGATCATGCCGAAGCACGTGTTCGGCCAGGCGGGGGCGTGGGACCAGGCCAAGAGCGGCAAGGCGGTGGGCTCGGGGCCGTACAAACTGGCCGCGCACAACCCGAAGTCCAACACCTCGTTCGAGGCGTACGCCGCCTACAACGGCCCGCGTCCCGCCAGGGTCAAGCAGATGAACTGGCTGACGATCGTGGACGCCGCGGCGCGCGTGGCCAAGATCTCCGGGGGCTCGGCAGAGGCGCAGATCGCCGACAACATCCCGTACGCCAACGTCGAGCAGCTCAAGCAGCAGGGCCTGACGGTGGAGGGCGGCCGGGGCATGAACCACATGTTCCTGATGTTCAACACCGCGGCCAAGCCGTTCGACGACGTACGCGTCCGGCAGGCGCTGCACTACGCGATCGACAGGCAGAAGATGATCGACGTGGCGCTCAAGGGCCACGGCACGGCCTCCAGCTCGTTCCTGAACGAGGGGCATCCCGATCACAAGCCGGCCTCGGTCGTCTACGACTACGACCCGGAGAAGGCCAAGGCCCTGCTCAAGGAGGCGGGGGTGACCGGCCTGACGGTCAACCTCATGGCCGTCAACGTGAGCTGGATCGCCGACTGCCTGCCGACCATCGCCTCCTCCTGGGAGGCCGTCGGGATCAAGACCACGCTGGAGCCGCAGGACACGGCCGCGTTGTTCACCAAGATGGACCAGTTCCAGGACTACCAGGTGGTCGCCGCGGCCTCGAACCCCAACCAGTTCGGCATGGACGCCGACCTGATCATGCGCTACAACTTCGTGGCGGGCGGCCTGTGGATGAAGTACGCCCACTACGACGGCAGTGACGACGCCAAGGCGCTGTTCGCCCTGATGGACGAGGCGACCAAGGAACCGGACAAAACCAAAAAGACCGCGGCTGTCCACAAATATCTGGACATGATTGCTGAGCAGGCCGTGCTCTACCCCGTCGTCCACACCGAGCTGATGACCGCCTGGGATCCGAAGAAGCTGTCCGGCATCCGCGCCCAGGCGTACCCGGGCATCACGCTGCTGCAGGCCAAGAGGACATGACGCTCGTCGCCCGGATGCTGCTGCGGCGGCTCCTCATCCTGGTCCCGCTGGTGCTCGGCGTGGTCGCGTTCGTGTTCGTCGTGATGCGCTTCTCCAACAACAAGCCGGAGTACGCCTACTTCCAGGGCGCGAACCCCACCCCCGAGCAGATCCACCAGTTCCAGCTCGAGAACGGCCTGCTGGACCCGCTCCCGCTGCGTTACCTCCACTTCGTCGCCGACCTGGCGCGGGGCGACCTCGGCACCAGCGTGCTCACGAAGAAGCCGGTGCTGGAGTCCGTGACGACCGCGCTGCCGCTGACGTTGCAGCTCACGTTCCTCGGCCTGGCCGTGGCGGTGGTGCTCGCGCTGGTGTTCGGCGTGACGGGCGCGCTGTTCCGCGACCGGTGGCCCGACCAGGTGATCCGGATGGTGTCGCTGATCGGCGTGGCGGCCCCGGCGTTCTGGCTGGCGCTGCTGATGATCCAGTGGCTGGCGGTGGGCGAGGGCCTGTTCCCCACGGGCGGCTACATCAACCCGGCCGACTCCTTCACCGGCTGGCTGCGGTCGATGACGTTGCCGGCGCTGTCGCTGTCGCTGCCGATCGCCGCCCAGCTCACCCGCATCATCCGCACGTCGATGGTGGAGGAGCTGGACCGCGACTACGTACGCACCGCGATCGGCAGCGGCCTGCCGCAGATCGTGGTCGTCGGCCGCAACGTGCTGCGCAACGCCCTGATCAACCCGCTGACCGTGCTTGGCCTGCGCATCGGCTACCTCATCGGCGGCACCGTGGTCATCGAGACCATCTACGGACTGCCCGGCATGGGCCAGCTCATGATCAACGCGGTGCGCGACGGCGACCCGGCCGTCGTCCAGGGCGTCGTGCTGACCATCGCCGTCGGCTTCATGGTCGTCAACCTCGTCGTCGACGTCCTCTACCTGCTGATCAACCCCCGCCTCAGGAGCGCCGCATGAGACGTGGACTGACCGAACGTCTGTCCCGGCCCGGCGTGGGCCTGCGCAGGCTGAGGCCGCTGTCGTGGGTCGCGGTCGGCATCGTCGCCGTCGTCGTGCTGGCCGCGGTGCTGGCGCCGTGGATCGCGCCGCACTCGCCGTACTTCCAGGAGGCCGCCGGCGGCGGCCCGTCCGCCGCGCACTGGATGGGGCTCGACAGCGCCAACCGCGACATCCTGTCCAGACTCCTGTACGGCGCCCGCTGGTCGCTCATCATCGGCCTCGGCGCGACCGGGCTCGCCCTGGTCGCCGGCGCGATCATCGGCGCCGTCGCGGCCACCTCGCGCCGGGCCGTGGACGAGACCCTCATGCGGGTGCTCGACGTGATCATGGCCTTCCCCGGCATCGCGCTGGCCGCCGTGCTGGTCGCGGTGTTCGGCGGCAGCATCCCGGTGCTGGTCATGGCCATGGCGTTCCTCTACATGCCGTCCGTGGCCAGGGTCGTGCGGGCCAACGTGATCGCCCAGTACGGCGAGGACTACGTGGCGGCCGAGCGGATCATCGGCGCCCGCACGCCGCACATCCTCATCAGGCACGTCGCGATCAACTGCGCCGCGCCGGTGCTGGTGTTCTGCACGGTGATGGTGGCCGACGCGATCGTGTTCGAGGCGTCGCTGTCGTTCATCGGCGCCGGCGTACGCCCCCCGAACCCCTCCTGGGGCAGTGTCATCGCCGACGGCAAGAACCTGGTCCTGCTCGGCGGCTGGTGGGCCACGGTCTTCCCCGGACTGCTGATCCTGATCACCGTGCTCGCACTCAACATCCTGTCCGAGGGCATCTCCGACGCCTGGGCCGCGCCCGCCGCCCGCAAGGCGCCGGTCAAGAAGGAGGAGGACGCGTTCGAGCAGGCTCAGCCTGGCTCCGGCGAGATCGTCGAGCTGCCCGGCCTGGCCGAGGCCGCCCAAAGGCTGGCCGAACGCGCCCGCCCCCTGCCGCAGGGCCCGCCGATCCTCGCGGTCGAGCGGCTGCGGATCGGGTTCGCCGAGGGCGTGGACATCGTGGACGGCATCGGCTTCGAGGTACGCCCGGGTGAGGTGCTCGGCCTGGTGGGCGAGTCGGGCTGCGGCAAGTCGCTGACCGCGCTGACCATCATGGGCCTGCAGCCCCGCGACGCCCGCGTCAGCGGCCACGTGCGTTTCGACCAGCAGGAGCTGCTCGCGCTGCCCCGCCGCGCCCGCCGCCGGCTGCTCGGCCACGAAATGGCGATGATCTACCAGGACGCCCTCTCCTCGCTGAACCCGGCCATGACCATCAAGGCCCAGCTCAAGCAGGTCACCCGGCGTGGCGGCCGGCGTACCCCGGCAGAGCTGCTCGAACTCGTCGGACTGGACGCCCGCCGCACCCTGTCCTCCTACCCGCACGAGCTCTCGGGCGGGCAGCGGCAGCGGGTGCTGATCGCGATGGCGCTCTCGCGCGAGCCCAAGCTGATCGTCGCCGACGAGCCCACGACCGCGCTGGACGTGACCGTGCAGGCGCAGGTCATCGAGCTGCTGCTGCGGTTGCGCGAGGAGCTGGGGTTCGCGCTGATCCTCGTCTCGCACGACCTCGCGCTGGTCACCGACGTCACCGACCGCGTGGTGGTCATGTACGGCGGCCAGATCGTCGAGACCGGCGCCACCGCGACCCTGGTCGGGGAGGCGGCCCACCACTACGCGCGCGGCCTGCTCGGGTCGGTGCTGTCGCTGGAGTCGGGGGCCGAGCGGCTCACGCAGATCCGCGGCGTGGTGCCCGCACCGGCCGACTTCCCGGCCGGCTGCCGGTTCGCAGACCGGTGCCCGATGGCCACGGACGTGTGCCGTACCGAGACGCCGGTGCTGGCGGGGGACGCCACCCACGCGGTGGCCTGCCACCACCCCGCGGTCAGTCTGGTGAGGAGTGAGCAGCGTGCTTGAGCTGAAGGACGTCCACGTCGTGCACAAGGCGCGCTCGGGTGGCGTGTTCGCGCGCGACCGCGTCTACGCGCTGACCGCCGCGAACCTGGTGATCGGCCCCGGCGAGACCGTCGGTGTCGTGGGGGAGTCGGGTTGCGGCAAGTCCACGCTGGCCAGGGTGCTGGTGGGGCTGCAGCGGCCGACCGCGGGCACGGTGACGTTCCGCGGCGCGGACCTGTGGGCGCTCAAGGAGTCCCGGCGGCGGGAGCTGGTCGGGTCGAGCGTCGGGATGGTGTTCCAGGACCCGTCCACGGCGCTCAACCGGCGGCTGCCGGTCAGGCAGGTGCTGCGCGACCCGCTCGACGTGCACCGCCGCGGCGCCCCCGCCGAGCGCGACGCCCGCGTACGCGAGCTGCTCGACCTGGTCGGTCTGCCCCCGAGCGCGGCAGACGCGCTGCCGAGCCAGCTGTCCGGCGGGCAGCGCCAGCGCGTGGCCGTGGCCAGGGCGCTCGCCCTCGAACCTGACCTGCTCATCGCCGACGAGCCCACGAGCGCGCTCGACGTGTCCGTGCGCGCCCAGATACTCAACCTGCTGCTCGACCTGAAGGAACGGCTCGGGCTCGCGCTGGTGTTCGTCTCGCACGACATCCAGACGGTACGCAGGATGAGCGACCGCGTGGTCACGATGTATCTGGGCAGGATCGTCGAGCAGACACCCGCGCAGGCCGTGCCGCTGGCCGCGCGGCATCCGTACACGCGGGCGCTGTTCTCCGCGACGCCGGGACTGATCTCGCCGATCAACGCGATCCCGCTGGTCGGGGCGGTGCCCTCGGCGACGAATCCGCCGAGCGGGTGCCCGTTCCGCACGCGGTGCTGGCGGGCGGACGAGGTGTGTGCCGCGGAGATGCCGGACGCGCGGACCGATGCTGACCATCTCTTCCACTGCCACCACCCGGTGGCGGCGGGAGCGACCGACCTCGAACTGATCCAGGAGCGAGCATGACCAGTGCGGATGCGATGCTGAGAGGCGTCATCCCGCCCGTTTGCACCCCCATGACCCCCGACTACCAGGTGGACGCCGTCTCGCTCACCCGGCTGGTCGATCATCTGCTCGCGGGTGGCGTGGACGCGTTGTTCGTGCTGGGGTCCTCCTCGGAGGTGGCGTACCTGACGGACGCCCAGCGGCGGGTGGTGCTCGACACGGTCGTCGGGCACGTGGGCGGGCAGGTGCCGGTGCTGGCCGGGGTGATCGACATGACGACGCCGCGGGTTCTGGAGCACGTGCGGGTCGCGGTCGAGGCCGGGGTGTCGGGGCTGGTGGCGACGGCGCCGTTCTACACGCGCACCCATCCGGCCGAGATCCGCACCCATTTCCGTACCGTCGCCGTCCGGGGCGGGCTCCCGCTCTACGCCTATGACCTGCCGGTCTCCGTACACACCAAGCTGAGCGCTGATCTGCTGCTCGAACTGGCCGGCGAGGGCGTGCTGGCCGGGGTGAAGGACTCCAGCGGCGACGACGGCGGCCTGCGGCAGGTCATCCTGCGGCGCGAGGCGCCGTTCAGCGTGCTCACCGGGTCGGAGGTGACCGTGGACTCGGCGCTCTGGATGGGCGCCGACGGCGTGGTGCCCGGACTGGGGAACGTCGACCCGCACGGCTACACCGAGCTCTACCGCTGCGCCTCGCGCGGCGACTGGGAGGCGGCCAGGGTCGAGCAAGAGCGCCTGGCCAGGCTGTTCGAGATCGTCCACGTCGGTGGCACCCGGATGGGCGGCAGCTCGTCGGGCCTCGGGGCGTTCAAGGCAGCACTTCACCTGCGCGGTGTCATCGACTGCCCGATCACCGCGCTCCCGCAGGTCCCGCTGAACGACGAGGAGGCCGGCCGGATCGGCAAGCTCCTCGCGTCCGCGGGCCTGCTCTGAATCTGTCCGGTATCAGCGTCAGGCCGGGCTCGCCAGCCTGGCCACGTCGCCCGCGCCGTCCTCGATCAGCTTGGCCGCCAGCTCGGACAGCGCGCGCCCGGCCGCCAGCTCGTCACCGATCCCTGGTACGGGCCGGTCGTGCGGGTTGCGGCGGGCGTGCGCCACGCTCTCGTGCCGTTTGCCGTCCGCGGTGAACAACACCGCCGTGGCCGTGGTGACGGCGTCCCGGTCGTCCTCGCTGATCCAGATCTGCACGTTCCACTGCTTGTAATCCATGACTGCACCTCCCTACTTCGAGCCTCTCTCCTCAAGCCGAAAAGGTAAAGGTCAGCCCCCTGTGCGGCTGTGTGCGGGCGGCTATGTGCGGGCGGCTATGTGCGGCGGACCTTGGGGGGAACGAC
This sequence comes from Nonomuraea cypriaca, assembly GCF_015645445.1. GTDB lineage: Bacteria > Actinomycetota > Actinomycetes > Streptosporangiales > Streptosporangiaceae > Nonomuraea > Nonomuraea cypriaca. The sequence goes on from NZ_JADOGI010000030.1 coordinate 56,281, forward strand.
CTGGAGCGCCGTCTCCAGCGCGGTGGCCTCCTCGGGGGTGAGCCGTTCCAGGAAGTGGACCAGGGTGGCCGCCTGGTTGCCGCTGGCCGCCAGGGCGTGCCGCATCAGCTCCGCGGTGTAGGCCTCCTTGGTGGCGATCGGCTCGTAGACGTACGCCCGGCCGACCGGCTCGCGCCTGAGCAGGCCCTTGGTGTGGAGCTTGTCCATCACCGTCATGACCGTGGTGTAGGCGATCTCGCGCTCGTTGCGGAGGTCTTCGAGCACGTCGCGGACGGAGGCGGGTCTGCGGTAGGACCACATCCTGTCCATGATCGTGGACTCGAGCTCTCCCAGGGGGCGCCTCATGGGCACATGTTACGGGTTGCGGTGGAACGCACCCGAGCGAATGATCATCTGCTCACGCCGTCCGCTGGTTGCCGCAACAGGCTCAGGTCGGCTCGCCGCGGCAGGCTCTCCCAGTCGCCCTGCGAGGTCACCGCGAACGCCCCCGCCGCGCACGCCGTGCTGAGCCGCCGCTCCGGGTCCGCCCCGTCCAGCCAGTCAGCCAGCCACCCGGCCGCGAACGCATCCCCGGCCCCCACGGAGTCCACCTCGGTCACCCGGTACGGCTCCGCCCGGCGCACCGTGCCGCCGGACAGCTCGAGCGCGCCCTCGGCGCCGAGCTTGACCAGCACGTGCCGGGGCCCGAGCGCCGCCAGCGCCTTGGCCAGCTCTTCCGCGCCTTCGACTGCGGCGACCAGCCGGCCCTCCGCCTCGGTCGCGAACAGCACGTCCACGTCGCCGACCGTCTCCCGCAACCACGCCCCCGCCTCCTCGGGCGTCCACAGGGCCCTGCGGTAGTTGACGTCGAGCGAGACGAGCACCCCTGCGGACCGCGCTGCGGCGATCGCATGGCGTACGGCCTCCCGCGCCGAGCCCGAGAGCGCCGGCGTGATCGCGGAGACGTGCAGCACCCGGGCCGACGCGATGAGCTCGGGGTCGAGGTCGGCGGCCGACAGCCGCGAGCCCGCGCTGTCCTTGCGGTAGTAGCGCACGTCGATGAGGTCGGCCGTGCGCCTGCCCTTGATCATCAGCCCGGTCGGCGCGCCGGGATCCCTGATGGCCCGCACGTCCACGCCCTCCCCGGCCAGGGTCGAGTGGATCAGGTCGCCGAACTCGTCGGCCCCCACCCGGCCGATCCACGCCGCGGCGTGGCCGAGCCGGGCGACGCCGATCGCGACGTTCGACTCGGCGCCGCCCAGGCCCAGGTCGAAGTCGCGGGCGAAGCGCAGCGGCCCGGTGCGGCGGGCGGCGAACAGCGCCATGGTCTCACCGAAGGTCACCAGATCGGTCATCGGCTCGGGCTACCCAGCTTTCTCGAGATTCGCGCGGCCGCCCCCGCCACCAGCGGCCCCAGCTCGCGTACGCGCGCGGCGGTGATCCGCGAGGTGAGGCCGGAGACGGAGATGGCGGCGGCGACGTTGTCGTTGTGGTTGAAGATCGGCGCCGCGACGCAGCGCACCTCGGGCTCGTTCTCACGGTCGTCCACCGCGTAGCCGCGCCGGCGGATGTGCGCCAGCTCGGCGCGCAGCCTTTCGTGGTCGGTGATCGTGTGCTTGGTCCTGGGCTCCAGGACCACCTCGGCGACGGCCTCCTCGGGCTGCCAGGCCAGGATGGCCTTGCCCACGGCCGTGGAGTGGACCGGGCCGCGGCTGCCGACGCGGGAGGCCATGCGGACGTTGGCCTCGTTCTCGACCTTGTCGATGTAGACCACGTGTGGGGGGTCGTAGACCACGAGGTGGACGGTCTCGCGCACCTCGCTCATCAGCCGGTGCGACTCCTCGGCCGCCACCGCGCGCAGGTCGAGTGTGGCCAGGTAGGACTGGCCGAGCCTGAGCGTGCCGTGACCCAGCCGGTACGCCCCGGTCCTGCGGTCGCGTTCGAGCAGCTTGGCCTCGACGAGCGGCACGGTCAGCCGCAGCACCGTGCTCTTGGCCAGGCCGACCGCCTCGGCCAGCTGGGTGAGCGACAGGCCCGCGTGCGCCCGTACGTGGTCCAGCACGGCCAGGGCTCTTCTGAGCGAGGCGGACTGGTTGCGTTCGGACACGATGGCCAACATACCTGCGAACCGCCGATGCAACACGTTGTGCTGCAATGCACAACAACTCCGTGCACCCCTTCCGGGCGTCCTGAGTGGTTCCTAGGGTCGCGCTCAGGAGGTAATAGTGAAGTTTCTTTACTTAGCCGTGGCCGGGACCGCCCTGCTCGCGCTGGCCGCCTGCGCACCCTCGACCGCCCCCGCCTCGGGCGGCGGCGACGAGAAGACGGGAACGCTGCGGGTGTGGCTCTACGACGAGCCCAACCGCGCACCCAAGGACAAGGTCGTCAATGAGGCGATCAAGGAGTTCACCGCCGCGCACGCCGGCGTCGAGGTCGAGGTGACGTACGTCCCGACCACGCCGGCCAGGCACGAGAAGTTCAAGGGCGCCTTCAACGACCCGGCCAGTTCGCCCGACGTCGCCGAGTACGGCAACACCGACCTCGCCGAGTACGCCGCGGCCGGCGGCTTCGCCGACCTCACGGCGGACCTGCGGGGCCAGGACATGACGCCCGACCTCCTCCAGTCCGCCGCCGTGGACGGCAAGCAGTACGGCCTGCCGTGGTTCATCGGCGTCCGCGCCCTCTACTACCGCACCGACGTCTTCGACGAGCTGGGGCTGGAGCCGCCGGCCTCGATCGCCGAGCTGACCGAGAGCGCCCGCACGATCCGCGAGAAGAAGCCCGACCTGTACGGCATCGCCGTCGGCGGCGAGTACACCTTCGGCGCCCTGCCCTTCATCTGGGACGCCGGCGGCGACATCACCGCACTGGACTCGGCCGAGTCGCGCGCGGGCGTGAAGGCGTACACGGACCTGATGAAGGACGACATCTGCCCGCCGCAGGCGTGCGTGTCGCTGACCGGCGGCAAGACCGTCGAGCTGTTCGCCAGTGGCAAGGCGGCGATGGGCATCATCGGCAACTTCAACCGCTCGGCCGTGGACGCGGGAGCGGCGGCGGGCAAGTACGCGGTCGTGCCGCTGCCCGGCGCAGCCGATGGCTCGATCGCGCCCGCCTTCGCCGGGGGCAACAACCTGGGCGTGCTGAAGAACGCCGGGCACCGGACGCTGGCCGTGGACTTCGTCAAGCTGCTGGGCGGCAAGACGTACCAGACCAAGATGTACGAGGCCATGGGCAACCTGCCGACGCTCACCGGGGCGCGGGACGAGCTGGCGGCCGAGGACCCGTTCATGAAGCCGTTCCTCGACACCGTCGCCAAGGGGACCAGGTTCGTGCCGATCGACCCCGCCTGGGTGAAGATCGACAACGGCAAGGTCATCCCGACGATGCTGCAGAAGGTGGCCACCGGGCAGTCCACCGTGGACGCGGCCACCAGCGAGGCGGCGGCGGCCGTGAAGACGGCCTTCGGCCGCTCGTGACGGTGGCGGTGGCCGTCCGGCGGGGCCGGGCGCGGCCCTGGCTCTACCTGTTGCCGGCGGCGGCCGTGCTGGTGCCCATGTTCGGCTACCCGGTCTACATGCTGGGGCTGCTGTCGGTCTTCGACTACCGGCAGGCGCAGGTCAGCGGCGGGCAGCCGAGCACGTTCGTCGGGTTCGGCAACTACGCCGCGATCCTCGGCGACGGCCGGTTCTGGGAGGTGCTTGCGCAGACCGTGGGGTTCGCGGCGGCGCTCGTGGTCGCCACCCTGGCCGTCGGCGCGGCGCTGGCCGTGCTGCTGACCAGGACAGGACCGGTGCCGAGGACGGTGTTGTCACTGGCCGCGCTGGGGGCCTGGGCGGCGCCCGCGATGACCGGCTCCACCGTGTGGATGTTCCTGTTCGACGCCGACCTCGGACTGGTCAACCAGGTGCTCGGGCTCGACGGCTTCAACTGGTTCTACGACCGGTGGGTCGCGTACGGGGTGGTCGGTGCCACCATCGTGTGGCACTCGTTCCCGTTGGTCATGGTCACCCTCTACGCGGGCATCCAGGCCATCCCCGCGTCGGTGCTCGAGGCGGCCGCGCTCGACGGGGCCTCCGCGTGGCGGTCGTTCTGGAAGGTCATCGTGCCGATGCTGCGGCCGCTGGTCACGATCGTCGTCATCCAGTCGGTGATCTGGGACTTCAAGGTGTTCACGCAGATCTACGTCATGACCAACGGCGGCGGCGTCGCCGGGCAGAACACCGTGCTCAACGTCTACGCCTACCAGACCGCCTTCGGCTCATCGGAGTACGGTCTCGGCTCGGCCATCGCGGTCATCATGACGCTCGTCCTGCTGGTGATCACCCTGTTCTACATCCGAGCGCTCTATCGAAGTGGGGAGCGACTGTGAGGAGACGCCTCCTGCCGAACGCCGTGGCGCTGGTCGTCGCGTTCCTCACCGCGTTCCCGCTGTACTGGATGGTGTTGTCGGCGCTCAAGCCCGACGGCGAGATCCAGTCGCTCGACGTCAGGCCGTGGACCACGAACCCGACGCTGGACAACTTCGCCAGGGTGCTCACCGGCGAGGGCTTCGGCCGCTACCTGCTCAACAGCGCGGGCGTGGCGCTCACCGTCGTGGTGCTCTCCGCGGGGGTGGCCTTCCTCGCCGCCGTGGCCGTGACCAGGCTCAGGTTCCGGTTCAGGACCACCGTGCTGATCATGTTCCTGATCGCCCAGATGGTGCCGGTCGAGGCGCTGACCATCCCGCTGTTCTTCGTGGTCCGGGACCTCGGGCTGCTCAACACGCTGGCCTCGCTGGTGGTGGTGCAGTTGGCGTTCACGCTGCCGTTCGCGATCTGGATGATGCGCGGGTTCGTGGCCGCCGTGCCCGAGGCGCTGGAGGAGGCGGCGATGATCGACGGGGCCGGGCGCGCGACCGTGCTGTGGCGGATCATGTTCCCGCTGGTCGCGCCGGGGCTGGTGGCGACCAGCGTGTTCTCCTTCATCACGGCCTGGAACGACTTCATCTTCGCGAGGACCTTCATCATCTCCGCCAAGGACAACCAGACCCTGCCCGCCGCGCTGCTCGTCTTCTTCAAACCGGACGAGAACGACTGGGGCGGCATCATGGCGGCCTCGACGCTGATGACGATCCCGGTGCTGATCTTCTTCGTCGCGGTGCAGCGCCGGCTGGTCTCAGGCCTTGGAGGGGCCGTCAAAGACTGAAATATCCTTGAGCGCCCTGCGGCTGATGAGGGGATCCATGACTCTCAAGGTAGGGGCTATCGCGGCCGGTTCTGGGCCGCGATAGCCCCAGGCTGCTACCGCCTGATCGTGCGGGCGTCTCCGTACTCTCTGAGGAATTCGTCCCACTCGGTGTGCTTGGCGAGCTGGAGGTCCGCGTAGTAGCGCGAGATCGTCCGCTCCATCGGGAAGTACGCGCTCAACCCGCCGCACCCCTCCACCTTGTCGCCCTGGTGGCCCTCCTGGATCACGAACCCGCCGGGGCCGTGCATGGCCAGCAGCTTGTCGGCCACCGAGGCCAGCGTCGGATCCGTCCGCGAGTCCACGACCAGCGCCAGGCAGAGCGTACGCAGGTCCACCAGCGACCGGTCGACGTGGAAGCGGGTGACGACCGACTGGACGCTGTCCACGACCGACCTGTTGCCGCGAACCTGCTGCCGCAGACCGGCCGCGAGCGTCTCGAACTCGCGCATGAACTCCTCGATCCGGGTGGCGTCGACCGCGCACTGGGTGACGGTCTGGCGCGTGCCGCGGAAGGACCTGACGTACTCGTCCACGATGATCCGCCCGAGCTCCCGCCCGTCCATGCGCGGGTTCGCGGCCATGGCGGACAGGATCGGCGTGTACGGCCACCCCTCGTTGGGCTCCAGCTCCTCCGAGCCCACCACGGTGCCGACGTGCTCACGGATCTCGTAGCAGACCTCGAGGTTGCTCATGAGGCAGGCGTCCATGCCCAGCAGGTCGATCGGCCGGCCGAGATCGTCGTGGATCCGCCTCATGACGTTGGACAGCTCGATGGTGTCCAGCGAGTGCAGCGTGCCGTCGTCGCTCGCGATCGCGCGGTCCTGGCCGCCGGGCAGCTTGAGCACCTCGCCCAGCGACGTCGTGAACAGGGCCTTGGTGATCTCCGGCGTCTCCGTCAGCCTGGCCAGCTCCGAGAACGCCGGCTCCTCCTCTGCGGTCATGCGCGGGGTGCGGCGGATGTAGCCGTTCTCCGCGTCGTGCCGGACCGTTCGGCCCCTGACCTGCGTGTAGAGCTGGTCGAGGTCGTCGGGGGTCCAGCCGCCGCCGTGGTTCCAGATCACCAGCGCGTACCGTCTGGCGGGCGCGTGCGCGACCGCCCAGCGGACGAACCGCAGCAGCGTCAGGGGGTCGCCGGAGTCCACGGGAGGCGGCAGCTCCTCGATCAGGTCGGGGGAGCCGCCGGCGCCGATCTCCATGTGCCTGGCGCGCCCGCCGCTGTCCTGCTGCTTGACGAACGCGGTGACCCGCACCCCGTTGAACTCCGGCACGGCCCGCAACTCCTCCAGGTCGCGTCCCGCGGCGTCGGACAGGTTGTTGTTGCCTGCCATGTAGACCATGAAGTTCCACTCGGCCGGCTCATCCGGCGACGCCTGGGAGGTCTCGGCCATGGTCGGCCGGATGGCGCCGAGTGCCCGCCAGGTGGCGGGGTCGGCCACGCCGTCGGCGGGCAGACCTTCGCGGTGCTGCAGGCTCAGCAGGGCGCCGTACGTGGATGCGCCGAAGTACCCGTCGGCCGCCACCCGGTAGCCGCGGGCGCGCAGCAGCTCCTGGAGCCGCCTGACCTCGTCTCCTCCGCTGCCCAGTCGCAGCGTGGGCCCGGCCATCAGTCGGCGGCCCAGTGGAAGGTGAAGCACTTGGCGTCCGCCGACAGGTCGCCGGTCGGGAGGACGTACATCGGGGTGTGGACGCCGAACATCTTCGCCTTCCACAACACGATGTTGCCGCCGGTCCGCACCGACCGCGAGTCGAAGCTCGCGTGCGTCTCCCCGCCGGACTCGACGAAGCAGATCTGCCTGTCGCCGTCGTCGGTGACCTCGATGCCCTTCCACCACAGGCCGTGCGGAGCCGTGCTGACGCGCACCTCGGTGGTGCCGGGGGGCGCGGGCGTCTCGGTCAGGTAGACCACGTCGCCGTCGCGCAGCCGGTGCGCGTTGACGAGGTCGTTCCTGCTGATCCTGATGAGCTGGAACGCGCCGCGTCCTGGCAGGCGCTCGTAGCGTACGGGCGAGCGCTGGTCACCGTGCACGATGGCGAGCAGCTCCGGCAGCGCCGAGACGATCGCGGGCAGCGCGGCCTGCAGGATCGGGCCGAAGTAGCGCTGGTTGAGCTCCCGGTCGGTGATGCGTACGGGGTGCTCGGCGCGAGCGCCGTGCATGGTCTGCAGCAGCCCGGGCAGCACCTGCGTGATGATCGGCGTCACGGTGCCGACGAGCTGCGGCACGAACTGCAGGAAGCGGTCGTCCTCGTTCTGGTCGGTCTCCGCCTTGGGCGGGCCGAACGAGAGCAGCTGCTCCACCAGCGGCGGGATCATGGCCTGGACGACCGGCATGAGCGTGGCGGCGACGTCCATGAAGGCCCGGTCGGCCTCCAGCGGGACAAAGGTCTCCGGTACGGGGTGCCGCAGGCCGGCCGGCGGCAGGTGCGGCCCGGCCCCGAACCGCTCGGCTGCCTGGTGGGTCAGCTGGAGGCCCTGGAGGATGGTGGGGAACAGCACGTTGAGAATCCGTGCCTCGGTTCCCCGCTGCTCCTCCGCGATGTAGGACGGCATGATGTTCTCCCAGCGTTTGGGGGATTCGTCCACGTTGGACGCTACGAACGCGATCTGCCGCGAGCATCAGGGAACGCCCTGGGGATAACCCCGGGGCGGTTCCCTAACGACGTCGAGGACCGACTCGGGTCGATCGGGCACTGGACGGTCGCCGGACCAAGGCCCACGATGAGTTGGTCCAGGGGGTGAGTCCATGACAGCCCGCGCCCTTCGTCATCGACCAGAGCGTTCCCGCGACGAGCATTTCGTCGGCCGCTGCAGGGAGCTCGCGGTGCTGCACGCCCAGCTCGGCCGCGCCTGCGAGGGCCGCTCCGGCCTCGTCGTGCTGGACGGGCCGGCCGGGATCGGCAAGACCGCGCTGGCCGGGGAGTTCCTCTCGGCCGTCGAGAACGCGATCGTGCTGGACGTGAGCGGGGAGGAAGGGGAGGCCGAGCTGCCGTACGGCGTGCTCGGCCAGCTCGCCGCCCAGGCGCAGCCGGTGCCCGAGGCGCTGGCCTGCCTGCCGGGCCCCGGCGCGCCCGCGCCGGCAGACCCGCTGGTGGTGGGGGCCGCGCTGCTTGAGCTGCTCGGCGGGCTCCAGCGCACCGCGCCCGTGGTCATCGCGATCGACGGCGTGGGGTGGGGGGACCTGCCGTCGCTGCGGGCGCTGACGTTCACGTTGCGGAGGTTGCGTACCGACCGGGTGCTCGCCGTGGTGATCGTCAGGGAGAGCGACGACCCCAGGCTGCCCGAGGGGCTGCGGCGGCTGCTGCGCGGCGGCGCCGCGCTCCGGTTGCCGCTGAGCGGGCTCAGCGCGCGCGAGCTGCAGGCGTTGAGCGCCAGGCTCGGTCCGGTACGCCTGACGCCGCAGGCCGCCGAGCGGCTGCACGAGCACACCAAGGGCGTGCCCCTGCACGCGCGGGCGCTGCTCCAGCAGGTGCGCGCCGAGACGCTGGCCGACGTGGACGCCCCGCTGCCGGCGCCGCGCGCGTACACGATCATGTTGCTGGACCGGCTCGGCGAGTGCGGGGCGGCGGCGCGGCGGCTGGTGACGGCGGCCGCGGTGCTCGGCACCTCCGCGCCGCTGCACCTGGTGGGGCGGATGGCGGAGCTCGCCGAGCCGCTGCCCGCTCTTGAGCAGGCCGCGGCGGCGGGGCTGCTCGTCGAGTGGCGCACCGGGGCCGGAGTCTCGCTCGGTTTTCCGAGCCCGCTGGTCCGCGCCGCCGTCTACCACGACCTCGGGCCCGCCACCCGGCGCCGCCTGCACCTGCTCGCCGCCGACCTGGCCGACGACGTGGTGCACCGGCTCCACCACCGGCTCGCGGCGGCCGACCAGGTGGACGAGGAGCTGGTACGCGAGGTGGCCGGCGTCGGACGGCGGCAGGCGGCGGCGGGGCACTGGCCGAGCGCGTGCGGGTGCCTGACGCGGGCCGCCCAGCTCACGGCGGAGGGGCCGGCCCGCGACCGGCTCATCGCGGAGGCCGTGGAGGCCCTCCTGGCCGCCGGCCGCCCGGCGGACGCCGGCGCCCTGGCCGCCCAGGTCGCCCCGGCGGCCGATCCCGCGGTCGGCGACTACGCGCTGGGCTCGGTTGCGCTGGTGGCCGGCCGGCTCGAGGAGGCCGTCAGGCGACTGGACAACGCCTGGTCCCACGGCCGCCACGACCCCCGCCTCGCCTCGGGCATAGCCGGCCGGCTCGCCATGGCCTCCCTGCTACGCGGCCACGGCGCCAGCGCCGCCGACTGGGCCGCCCGCGCCCTGTCCCGCGACCCCGGGCATGAGGGCGCCTTGCCCCGCGAGCCGGGGCGTGAGGGCGCCTTGTCGCGTGAGGCGGGGGCGTCGGGCGTGGAGTCGCCCCAGGGCCGGGGCAGGGGAGGCGGACGTCCCGTGGTGGCGGCGCGGGAGGGTGGTGAGTTGGTGCGATT
>NZ_JADOGI010000300.1 GCF_015645445.1 Nonomuraea cypriaca
CCCCTGACCCCCAGCCCTCGTCCGCTCCTGACCGCCCCGCCCCTCATCCGTCCCTGACCCGACCTCGCCCCTCGTCTGCCCGTGGCCCAGGACGGCGGTCGGTTGAGCGTTGACGGATGGTGTGGTTTGGGGCTTAGGGTGCGGGTGTGGGCTCATATGACGTGGTTGTGGCCGGTGGTGGACACAATGGGCTGGTCGCGGCCGCGTACCTGGCGCAGGCCGGGCGCCGGGTGCTCGTACTCGAGCGGTACGACCACGTGGGCGGCCTGGCCATCTCCGCGCGGCCCTTTCCAGGCGTCGACGTACGCCTGTCGCGCTACTCCTACCTGGTGAGCCTCCTGCCGTCCCGGATCGTCCGGGACCTCGGCCTGGAGCTGGAGCTGCGTCGCCGCCGCTACGCCTCGTACACCCCCAAGCACGAGACCGGGCTGCTCGTCGACAACGAGGACGCGGGGCGCACGGCGGAGTCGTTCCGGCATGTGACGGGCGGCGACGCCGACCACAAGGCGTGGCAGGACTTCTACGGCATGACCGCGCGCGTGGCGCGGGCCCTGGCCCCCACCCTGCTCGAACCCCTGCGCACCCCCGCCGAGATCGAGCGGATCGTCGGCGCGCAGGCGTGGCGTGACCTGTTCGAGCGGCCGATCGGCGAGACCGTGGACGAGCGGTTCGGCGACGACACGGTACGCGGCGTCGTGCTCACTGACGCGCTCATCGGCACGTTCGCCGACCCTGCGACCGACCTGACGGCCAACCGGTGCTTCCTCTACCACGTGATCGGCGACGGCACCGGCGAGTGGAACGTGCCGGTGGGCGGCATGGGCGCGGTGTCCGGGGCACTCGAGGCGGCGGCCAGGCGCGCGGGCGCCGAGATCAGGACCGGGGCGGAGATCGTCGGGATCTCGCCGTCAGGAGAGGTCACGTTCGTGGCCGGGGACGGCGAGCACACGGTGAACGGCGGGCACGTGCTGGTCAACCTGCCGCCCGCGGTGCTCGACCGGGTGCTCGACAGGCCCGGGGCGGTGCCGGAGGGCGCGCAGCTGAAGGTCAACATGGTGCTCGCCAGGCTGCCCAGGCTCAAGGACGCGTCCGTGGATCCCAAGGCCGCCTTCAGCGGGACGTTCCACATCAACGAGACACGTGACCAGCTCGCCGCCGCGTACGCGCAGGCGGCCCGCGGGCAGATCCCGGAACTGCCGCCGGCCGAGGTCTACTGCCACTCGCTGACCGACCCGTCGATCCTCGGGCCTGACCTCAGGGGCAGGGCCGAGACGATGACGCTGTTCGGCCTCCACATGCCCGCCCGCCTTTTCCGGGAAAATCCGGAAAAGGCGAGGAAGGAGGCGCTCCGAGCCACCTTCGCCTCCATCAACCGAGTGCTCGCGGAGCCCATCGAGGACTGCCTGCTCAAGGCCCACGACGGCACCCCGTGCGTGGAGGTCAAGTCGCCCGTCGACCTGGAACGGGACGCGGGACTGCCCGGCGGCCACATCTTCCACACCGATCTGAGCTGGCCGTACGCGGAAGAAGGCGGGTGGGGCGCGGAGACTGAGCACGAGCGGATCCTGATGTGCGGCGCGGGCGCCCGCAGGGGCGGCGGCGTCAGCGGGATCGCCGGGCACAACGCGGCGATGGCGCTCCTGGCATGAACCGGAGCCGCACCACCGCGCCCGTAACGTGGTGAGCATCACGATATGAGGATGAACGCGTTCATGGTGTTTTCATGATGACGCCCTAACTTTGTAGCATGAGCGAGCCCGCACGATTGCTGGTGGTGGACGACGAGCCCGCATTGCGCGAGGCACTGCAGTCGAGCCTGGAGTTCGAGGGCTACGCGGTCGTCACCGCCAACGACGGGCACGCCGCCCTGGAGGAGCTGTCGGCGAGCCCCTATGACGCGGTGCTGCTCGACATCATGATGCCGCGCCTCGACGGGCTGACCGCGTGCCGCAGGCTGCGGGCGTCCGGCAACCACATCCCCGTCCTCATGCTCACGGCCCGTGACGCGGTCGGCGACCGGGTGTCGGGGCTCGACGCCGGCGCCGACGACTACCTGGTCAAGCCGTTCGAGCTGGACGAGCTGCTGGCCAGGGTGCGGGCGCTGCTCCGGCGCGGCGCCCTGAACAGCGCGGACGCCGCCCCCGAGGGCGCGACGCTGTCGTACGCCGACCTGCGCATGGACCCGGCCACCAGGGAGGTCACGCGGGGCGAGCGCCTGCTCGACCTGACGAGGACCGAATACCTGCTGATGGAGCTGTTCCTCGCCCACCCGCGCCAGGTCCTGACCAGGGACCAGATCCTGAGCGAGGTGTGGGGGTTCGACTTCGAGCCGACGTCCAACTCGCTCGACGTCTACGTGATGTACCTCCGGCGCAAGACCGAGGCAGGGGGAGAGCCGCGGGTGATCCACACGGTGCGCGGGGTGGGTTATGTCCTGCGGGCGGCCCCATGAGACGAGGGAGTCTGCGTTCCCGGCTGACGCTCCTGGTCACGGCGGCCGTCGCGCTGGCCATCGCGGCGTGCGCCGGGTTGTCCTGGCTCATCGTCCAGAACCAGGTGGTCGAACAGCTCGACCTGACCATCCTGGAACCCGAGGAACAGAAAAACCAGGACTACCTGCGCAACGCATGCTCCCCTGATGGCACCTCGGACAAGTACGATGTGGTGACGCTCCTGTACGCCGACGGCACCACGTGCGCGTTCGGCTCGCCCATCCTGCCGACGCCGGAGGACCGGGCTGCGGTGGACCAGCACGATGCGGAGATCCGCCGCGACGGCGTGACGCGCGAGGGCAGGTCGGTTCGCGTGGTGACGACGAACTTCGGTCCCGGCGTGGCGGTCCTGGAGGGCAGGCCGCTCTACCACGTCCAGCGCACACTGCGGAACACCGCGCTGGCGCTGTGCGCGGTGGCCGCGCTGGGCGTGCTGGGCGCCGGCTGGGCCGGGCTGACGATCTCACGCGCGGCGTTGCGCCCGGTGGGCCGGCTCACCGGGGCGGTCGAGCACATCGCGCGCACCGAGGACCTCCACACCCGCATCCCGGTCCAGGGCAACGACGAGATCGCCCGCCTGTCCTCCTCGTTCAACGCCATGACGGCAGCCCTGGCCGGCTCCCGCGAGCGCCAGCAGCAACTCGTCGCCGACGCCGGACACGAGCTGCGCACCCCGCTCACCACCCTGCGCACCAACATCGACCTGCTGCTGCGCAGCGAGCAGACCGGCCGCAGCCTCGACCCGGACGCCAAGGAGCGGCTGCTGATCAACGTGAAGGCCCAGTTCGCCGAGCTGACGACGCTCGTGGCCGACCTGCTCCAGCTTGCCAGGGGCGACACCGACCACGAGCCGCACGTCGAGCTGGGCCTGCACGAGGTGGTCACGGCCGCCGTGGAGCGGGCCAGGTTGCGCGGTGCGGAGGTCGCCACCGACCTCAAGCCCTGGTACGTCGTGGGCAACGCCGCCTCGCTGGAACGTGCCGTGCTCAACCTCATCGACAACGCCGCCAAGTTCAGCCCCGGCAACCAGGTCGAGGTGTCGTTGCACAACGGCAGGCTGACCGTGCGCGACCACGGCCCCGGACTTCCTGAGGAGGAGCTGCCGCACGTCTTCGAGCGGTTCTGGCGCTCGCCGTCCGCGCGCGGCCTGCCCGGATCCGGGCTCGGGCTGGCGATCGTGGCCCAGGCCGTCGCGGAGGCCGGAGGGCAGGTAAAGCTGGCGAACGCGCCCGGTGGCGGAGCGATCGCGACTCTGGATCTACCGGGAAGTCTCATCCGTCACTCACAATCGGATGAGTCCCGTTGAATACCGAACGGTGAAGACCCCCGAACATGAGCTGGGCCGCATGGAGACAGCAGCATTAAGAACCCGCCTGGTCGAGGTGGTCGTCCCGGTTCACAACGAGCAACGGGCGCTCCGCGCGAGCACCACCCGGCTGCACGCCTACCTCGCAGGCACCTTCCCTTACGGCTTCCGCATCACGATCGCCGACAACGCCAGCACCGACGACACCTGGCGGATCGCCACCGAACTGGCCGGCGAACTGCCGCACGTTCGGGCGCTGCACCTCGACGAGAAGGGCCGGGGCCGGGCGCTGCGCCACGTCTGGTCGCGGAGCGAGGCCGACGTCGTCAGCTACATGGACGTGGACCTGTCGACCGATCTGGACGCGTTCCTGCCGCTGGTGGCGCCGCTGCTGTCGGGCCACAGCGACCTGGCCATCGGCACCCGCCTGGCCAGGGCCTCCCGGGTGGAGCGTGGACCGAAGCGGGAGCTCATCTCCCGCTCGTACAACCTGCTGCTCCGCTCCGTGATGGGCGCCGGGTTCTCGGACGCGCAGTGCGGTTTCAAGGCCGTGCGTACGGAGATCGCCCACGCCCTCCTCCCCGGCGTCGAGGACGAGCAGTGGTTCTTCGACACCGAGTTGCTGCTGCTCGCCGAGCGGCACGGGCTGCGCATCCACGAGGTGCCCGTGGACTGGGTGGACGATCCCGACAGCCGGGTGGACATCCTGCGTACCGCCATGGACGACCTGCGCGGCCTGGCCAGGGTGGCCCGCGAGACGCTGTCCGGCGCGGCCCGCATCCCCATGCCCGCCCGCGTCGAACGAGCCGAACTGCCGAAGGGGATGGCCAGGCAACTGCCCAGGTTCGCGATCGTGGGGACCGGGAGCACGCTGGCGTACCTCGTGCTGTTCTCATCGCTCCGCGAGATCCTCTCGCCGCTGGCGGCCAACGCGGTCGCGCTGCTGGTCACGGCCGTGGCCAACACCGCCGTGAACCGCCGCTTCACGTTCGGGGTGACCGGCTCCGCCGGGGCGATGCGGCATCAGCTGGAGGCGCTGATCGCGTTCCTCGTCGGGCTGACGCTCACGTCCGGGAGCCTGTTCCTGCTGCCCGACAGGGTCTCGTACGGCGTGGAGCTGATCGCGGTCGTCATCGCGAACGCGGCGGCCACGCTCGTACGCTTCCTGCTGTTGCGCGTGTGGGTCTTCAACCCGGAGCGGAAGACCACCCGATGACCGCTCATACGGCCTGCAAGAACAGCAGCCCGTCATCGCCCGGGGCAGGTTGCCGCGCACAGCTCGCCCGGCAAGGTGCAGGCGGGAGGGCTGTGAGAAGGAAGGCGGGGGCGGGTCAGGCCGGTAGGGCCGCGAGGAGGAAGGCGAGGCGGGCGGCGGCGGACTCGACGTCGTCGGCGGTGCCGAGGCGGTAACCCCACGAGGTCACGAACGCGCCCTCGTCGGAGCAGGTGACGGTCTCCGCGAGGGTGGCCGAGAAGCGGTTGCGAACCGACACGTACGCCGGGTCGCTGGACAAGGCGAGACTCTGGACCGACAGGTCGGCGTGCCGGCCCGCGTGCCAGGCGAACCGCTCGAGGCAGAGCGCCGTATCAAGCATCATGCGTCACCTCCGCAACGTCTCGCGACAGAATTGCACGATCTTGCGGTGGGTCGCAAGCAATTGCTGCGGTTAATGTGGGTTTTGTTTGCGGTAATCGTGAAGAAGCCTGATGATGACGTCCCGCCCCGCTTCGTCGAACTCCGCCACCTTCGCGTAGTCGTCGAAGGCCCGCACGTAGAAGGCGATGTCATCGGGGTCGCGCAGGATCAGGTCCTTCGTCATGGTGGCCACGGCGACCATGGCCTCGTTGTAGATCCAGAAGCCGTTGATGGGGCTGGACGGCAGCTCCGTGGTGAACGGGACCACCCCGAACTCCACGTTGGGCAGCGTGCTGACCGCGAGGAGCCGGTCGAGTTGCCCGCGCATCACCTCGGCCGGGGCCAGGCAGGTGCGCAGCGCCCCCTCCGTGACCACGAACCTGAACGTCCGCGTCCGGTCGTAGAGGATCTCCTGGCGCTGCATGCGCACCCGCACCGCGGCGTCGATCTGGTCGGCCGCGCTGTAGAGGCGCTTGACCTTGCGGAACACGTGCCGGGCGTATTCCGAGGTCTGCAGCAGGCCCGCGATGATGCCCGGCTCGAACGTCCTGAACAGCTTCGTGCGCGCCTCGAGGTCGCGGACGTCCTCCTGGATCGCGGCCAGGCCGCTGCGGTGGCGCTGTTTCCAGTCGTCGTGCCGTTCGAGCAACGCGATGGCCTGCCTGATCAGCTCGTCGGTCGTGTCGGGCGAGGCGTTCACCGCCTGCGCCCACACGACCACGTCGTCCTCGGTGGCCGTCTGCCGGGCGTTTTCCAGCCGGGAGACCTTGGACGGCTGCCAGCGCAACCGCTCGGCCAGGTCTTTGCCGGACAGATGGGCTGCCTCGCGCAGCTGGCGTAACTGGCTGCCGAGGTCTATGCGCGCCTGCTGAAACGACGTCACGCGGCAAGAGGCTAGCCCCGGTGGGCCGATCATGCCAGCCCCGAGCACGATTGTGATTAAGCGGTTGCGGAGGGTGTCCCTTCGCTGGTGGGGAAAGCGGTTTCAGCGCCGTGGGGGAGCACCCGGCGGGCGATTTCGGTGATGAGTTCGCGGGGCACCTCGACCGCGGTCTCCCCGTCGAGGACGTCGCGCAGGTCCGCGAGCGCCTCCGCGTCGGTGAGTTGCAGACCCTGGACGACTATGGTGCCGCGGTCGGTTTCGTACAGGGTGGGACAGGCGCCTGCCTCCGAGGTGGAGCCGAGGAACCGCATTCGCATGACGATCCTTCCCCGAATATGAAATGCAATTGCGCGCAATTGTACGACTCGGGGGAGAACAAGTGATCGTTTTTCCGGAAATTGTGACTCAGCTGAGAACGCCGTCCATGAACTCCCGTGCCCGCGCGAACAACCCCAGAGTCGTCGCGTGCAGCAGGTCCCCGATCTCCTTGGGCGCCTTGCCGGCGAACGCCCGCGCGTGGCTGCCCTCCAGCACGATGCCGAGCTTGAAGCAGGCCATGACGGCGTACCAGTCGATGGCGGACAGGTCGCGATCGGAGAGCGCCGCGTAGTACGCGACGAGCTCCCGAGGGGGCGGCAGCCCCGGCACGTGGCCGTTGTTCGATGGCCAGGTGGCCAGCAGCCAGCCCAGGTCGAGCAGGGGGTCGCCGATCGTGCACATCTCCCAGTCCACGATCGCGGCCACGCGGGGGCCGTCGCAGGCGAACATCAGGTTGGCGAAGTGGTAGTCGCCGTGCATGATCCCCGGGGTGAAGGATCGGGGGAGGTGGCGGGTGAGCCAGCCGGCCGTCTCGTGCAGACCGGGGATGTCCGGCCCCGGATAGCCGTCGAGGTCCCCGTACGAGTCGAGCTCCTTGAGCCAGCGCGGCACCTGCCGCTCCAGGAACCCCTCCGGGCGGCCGAACCCCGGCAGCACGCCCGGATCGACCCGCCCGAGCTCGGCCAGCGCGACGGCGGCCTCCAGCCCCATCCGATGCCTGATCGCCGCGTCGGAGGCGTGCGGCTCGGGCAGCCCGGTCGAGGGGTTGAACCCGTCCACCGGCTCCATCAGGTAGAACACCGGCTCCCGCGCCGTCTGCGCGGCCACCAGCCGGGGCGCGGGCACCGCCGTGCCGCGCAGCGCCGCCAGCAGCCGCGCCTCCCGGCGCAGCACCTCGTTGCTCTTGCTGCGGGTGTGGATGGGCGGCCTGCGCAGAATGTACGCGCGCCCGCCGCGTTCGAAGCGGACCATGACGTTCTGGGTGCCGCCCAGGACCGCCGCCGGGTCCGTGATCGGGCCGCCGGGCAGCCCCTGGTCGTCCATCCACGAGCCGAGCGCGTCGAAGTCGATGGCGCTGACGTCGATGTGGGTGGAGGTCATGTACCGCCCTTCGACAGAACGATATTCTAGAAAACAGACCCTATGAGAGCGCCGCCGAGCCGGTCAACCCAGCGCCTGCATGAACGGCAGGAACTGGCCGGCCCTGTTGCCGGGCAGGTCGCCGCCCCGCACCATGCGCGAGACCTGCCACGGGTCGCCGACGCCGTGCCCGGCCGCCCACCCGATCATGCTTTCGCGATCCAGGTCGAAGTCCATGCGCACCTCGCCGCCCGCGCCCAGCGCCAGGTCGGCGATCAGGGCGCGAGCCGTCGCCTCGTCCGCGGCCACCACCGGGCCGATCACGGTGTTGTCGTCGTTGCGCCAGCGGTGGCCGAATCCGCCTTCGGCGACGCGTACCTGCTCGCCGAAGGTGAACATCCGCCGCAGCAGCGCCGACCTGTCCGTGCCGAACACCTCCGCGTCCAGGTCCAGGATCCAGCCGAGATCGGCCTCCGTGGCGAGCCTGGTCATTCCCGAGGGCTCGCCCGTGAAGACGCCCGTGTGCTTGGCCGCCAGGCCGACGACGCGGAAGCCGAGCCGCTCGTAGAGTGGGCGGCCGTTCTCGGTGGCGTAGAGGGAGACGACGCGCTCTCCGGCCGCCTCCAGCACATGCTCCATGAGCCGGCGGCCGAGGCCCTGACGGGCGTATCTGGAGGCCGTGAGGACCATGCTGATCACGGCGTGGTCGTCGCCGTAGCGGGTGAGGATGTTCGTGGCGGCCAGGCCGTCGCCGTCGGGGGCGTCGATGCCGTACGGCTCCCCGACCTCGAACAACAGGCGCCACTTCTCCTGCTCGGGCAACCAGCCACGGTCCTTGGCCAGGCGGGCGCAGTCGTCCAGGTCGTCGGGCGTGAGGCGGCGGATGCTCATGGAGGCATCCTTCTCGATCGCCGGCCCTGGACTCAACGCGTTTTCCGTCAGGGCAGCGGGGGTTTCCGGGCCCACGCCGGCGGCCTCTTCTCCCAGAACGCCGCGATCCCCTCCTGTCCCTCCTCCGAGGTGAACCGCTCCGCGGACAGCTCGGTCATCCGCCGCAGCCCCTCCGAGAACGACACCGTGGGTACGTCCCTGACCAGCCGCTTGGTGATCGCCAGCGCCTCCGGAGCGCCCTCGACCAGCATCTCGGCGTAGTGCGCGACCGTCGCGTCCAGCTCCTCCCCGGGAACGGCCCTGGACAGCAGCCCGATCTCCGCCGCCCTGGCGGCGTCGAACACCTCGCCGGTCATGAAGTACTCGGCCGCCGCCCGGGGATCGAGCCGCCTGAGCACCGGCACCGAGACCATGGCGGGCACGACCCCGAGCCGTACCTCCGTGAACGCGAACGACGCCGTCACCGGCGCGATCGCGAAGTCGCAGGAGGCCACCAGCCCCAGACCCCCGGCCCGCGCGGTGCCGTTGAGCCGGCAGATGGCCGGCTTCGGGCTCTCCCAGAGCAGCGACATGATCTCCGGCAGCGCTCCCGTGATCGGCGCGCCCGCCGCCCGCTGCTCCTTAAGGTCGGCGCCTGAGCTGAACACCGTCCCCGTGGCGGTCAGCACGATCACCCTGGCCGCCGGCTCGGCCAGCGCCCAGGCGAGCCGGTCCGCGAGGTCGGCGAGGAGTCGCGTGGACAGCGCGTTGCGGTTGGGCGGGGAGTCCAGCGTGATGGTCGCGATGCCGTCCGCCAGCTCCCCGTGCACCAGGCTCGTCATGGGTCCCCCTCAATGAATGATCGCCGGTACGGCGCCCGCCTCGACCCGCAGCACGCTACCCGGCAGGGGGCGGCGGTCGCTCGAGTGGCACCGGGGCCGGGTCGAGGGCGGTGCTCGCTTCCCGCGAGGTCAGCTGCAGTGACTCCAGCCGGACTTCCAGCTCTGCGAGCCGAAGGAGCCGCCCCAGATCACGCACTTCTGCTTGGCCGGCAGGCGGACCGGGCCCGCGTAGACGGTGAACCTGCCCGGGTTGCTCGCGCTGGAGCCGCCCTTGACCTGGAGGATCGCGTTCATGGCGACCTTGCCGGGATGCACGTAGCGGGACAGGGTGACCACGCAGTTCTTCCCCGCGCCGGCGTTGTAGAGCAGGTGGATCGTGGCGCTGTTGCCCAGCGCGTGGGACTCGATCACCTTGTAGCCGGCGCCGCAGACCGTGGTCGCCTTGTGCGGGTTCGGCTTGGGCGGCCCGGCCGCCTTCTGGGCCGCGGGGATGGTCGACGTGGGACCCGAGGTCGGCTTGCTCGTCGGCTCCGCGTCCGGCTCGACCAGGGTCTTCTTCTTCTTCCTGGTCGGGGCGGGGGACGAGGTCCGCCTCGGCTGCGGCGCGTAGGTCACCGGCGGCGGGACCTCGGGGACGGCCTCCTTGGTCCGCCGCGGCTTCCTGGTCTTCTTGGGCTCCTCGATGTCCAGGGTCGGGACCGGCTCGGTGTCCGTCGGGATCACCGGCGCCTGGGTGGCCTGGACCGGCGGCTGGCCGGCGCCCGCGCCGTCGCCGTTGGCGTCGGTGGTGGAGGTGTTGTCCACGTTCACGACCGGGACGTCCTTGCTGTTCGCCTGCACCACGACGGCGCCGACGACCACGAGGAGCGCCGCGGCGGCCGCTCCGGACAGCGCCAGCGTCAGGGTACGGCGCTGCTTGGCGGGCACTCCCTCACCCGGTCCGCTCGGCCCCGAGCCCGCCGGTCCACCCGGCCGCCCGGGTCCGTTGGGCCCGCCGTTCCCACCCGCGACGCCATGCCCGCCGGCACCATGCCCACTGACACCATGCCCGCCGGGGCTGTGCCCGCCTGGGGCGCCCGCTCCGCCGGCGACGCCATGCCCGCCGGCGGCACCCGCCGCGGCATACCCGCCGGGGCCGCCCGCTGCGCCGTATCCGCCAGGGCCGCCGAGCGGGCCTGCGGCGCCGTAACCGCCAGGGGCGCCGTGCGTAGTACCCGGGGCGTTGGGGCCACTGTGGCCTCCAGGACCGCCGTGGCCGCCCTGGGGGCCCGCCTGGCCGCCGAGGCCGGCGTGACCGCTCTGGGGGCCCGCCTGGAAGGGTTGGGACGTGCCGGGGCCGTACGGGGGCATGCCGGGTTGGTGCGGTCCACCGGGCGCTCCAGGCTGAGGGGCGGCGTGGGACATGCCCGGCTGCGGCCCGCCGTGCGGTGAACCGGCCTGGGGTGGACCGGCCGGTGGTGAGCCGGCGACGGGGGGGGCGCCGGGGGGGGTGGGCGGGGCGGCGGGTCGGGGCTGGGCGGTGGCGGGGCCGCGGGGCGGCGCCAGGGCCGGGGAGCGCGTCTGGACGGCGGGC
>NZ_JADOGI010000301.1 GCF_015645445.1 Nonomuraea cypriaca
GGGTTGGGGGTGGCTTCGTTTTCGGCGATTTTGAGGGCGCGGCGGAGGCGGCGTACGCCGATCATGTCCGTGCCGCCGAGCGGCCCGGTCAGGAGTTCCTCGGCCACGCCCTCGTCGAGCTGGGCCGGGTCGGTGGCGATCCGGAGCATCGTGAGCAGCGGGCGTACGCCGGGCTCCTGGGCGATGGGCACCTCGTCGCCCGCGATCATCGTCGGGACCCCGGCGTTGACCAGCGCCCGCCGCAGCAGCGGCACCTGCCGCCTGGCCGAGCGCACCAGCACCGCCATCCGCCGCCACGGCACCCCGTCGATCAGGTGCGCCCGCCGCAGGGTGTCGGCCACGATCGCGGCCTCCTGGCTGGTGCTGTCGGCCAGGAGCACCCGGACCTCGCCATCCGCCGCCTCCGGCAGGGGCTCCAGGTCGCGGTGGCCGTGCGCGTCGCTCGGCATGGGGGCGGCGGGCAGGCGGGCGGCCACGCGGCGAGAGGCCTCCAGCAGGCCGTCCCCGCTCCTGCGGCTCACGCGCAGGGCCAGCACCGGCGCGTCGCGCCCGTCACGGGTCCTGAACCGGTCGGGGAACTTCATGATGCCCTGGACGTCCGCCCCCCTGAACCCGTAGATCGACTGGTCGGGATCGCCCACCGCGACCAGGTCGCGCCCGTCGCCCGCGAGCTGGGCCAGCAACTGCTCCTGCGCCGGGTCGGTGTCCTGGTATTCGTCCACGAAGACCACGTCGTGCGCGGCGCGCTCACGCTCGCTCACATCGGATCCGTCCAGCAGCGCGCAGGCTGCTCCGATCACCTCGGCGTAGTCGTACGTCTCCTGCGGGTCGAGGTCGAACCTGACCTGGTAGCGCTCGGCGAACCGGCCGGCCGCCACCCAGTCGCCCCTGCCGTGCCGCCTGCCGAGCGCGACCAGGCGCTCGGGGTCGAGCCCGCGTTCGGAGGCCCGGGACAGGAAGTCGCGCAGCTCCTCGGCGAACCCGCGCGTCTTGAGCGGCTCGCGCAACGACTGGGGCCAGTCGAGGGCGCCGTTCTCCAGCTCGCCGTGCAGCAGCCGCCGGATCTCCAGCAGCTGCTCGGGGCCGGTGAGCAGGCGGGGAGGTGCCTTGCCCGCGAGGACGGCCTCGCGGCGCAGGAGCGCGTAGGCGTAGGAGTGGAAGGTCAGGGCCAGCGGGGTGCGGGTGGTGCGGCGCAGGCGTCCTGTGACGCGCCTGCGCAGCTCCTCTGCGGCCTTGCGGCTGAAGGTGAGGATGAGCACGCGCTCGGGGTCGAGGCCGCGCCGCTCGATCCTGTCGACGACGCTCTCCACGATCGTGGTCGTCTTGCCGGTGCCCGGACCTGCGAGAACGAGGAGCGGCCCGCTCTGGTGCGCGACCACGGCACGCTGGTGCCCATCCAGAACAGGGGGCTCGGCAGGCCCTGCGCTGTCGCGGCGTACCAAACGCCAGGTCTGACCACTCACAGCACTAGATTCCACCAGACCACAGGGGTAGATCGTGCCGACTTGCCCGGTCTCCCCACGCGAACCGCCAACGGTACCGACGCAAATATCCAGATATCTCGCGACACGCCGTGCCAACCGTGTTCGCCACCAGCGTCACAGCAGTCGCGACATATCTTGATTGCCGTCAAGATGCGATATATCGTGTCATGCAGAGCGAGAGGGAAATGTCATGACCAAGACCGGCAAGGGATACAAGGGCGTAGGCATGGAAGGCCCGATCGCCCGCTGGTACGCCACCAGCACCGGCAAGGCCACCGACAGGTTCGAGGAGTCGGCCGACGCGGTCCGGCGGCGGACACCCCAAGGGAGCGACATCCTGGAGGTGGCCCCCGGCCCCGGCTACCTGTCGATCATGCTCGCCCGCACCGGCGACTACACGGTCACGGGGCTGGACGTCAGCGAGACCTTCGTCGAGATCGCCCGCGGCAAGGCGGCCGAGGCCGGGGCCGCGGTCGACTTCCGGCTCGGCAACGCCTCCTCGATGCCGTTCGACGACGAGAGCTTCGACTTCGTCGTCTGCTGCGCCGCGTTCAAGAACTTCTCCGACCCGGTGGGGGCGCTCAGGGAGATGCACCGCGTGCTGCGGCCCGGCGGCGGCGCCCTCATCCTCGACCTGCGGCGGGACGTGTCCAAGGAGGCGGTCGACGCCGACGTCGCGCGGATGGGTCTCGGGGCGCTCTCCAGGGCGTTCACGAAGTTCACGCTGCGCTTCTTCCTGCCGCGGCGGGCGTACGTGAAGAGCGAGTTCGAGGACCTCATCGCGCGGACCGCGTTCAGCTCGCACGAGGTCCGGCTGTCGCCGCTCTCCCTTGAGGTGGACCTCAGGAAGTGAGCCGGGGCCGCTCCACGGAGGGTTAACCTTAGAGCCAATGTTTCGCCTGGTGCGGGGGCTGATCGTGATGTGCTGGCAGGTTCACTCCGAGCGGTCCCTCTACACCGACGAATGGCTGGACATCCGGGTGGCCGACGTGGAGTCGCCCGACGGGCGGCGCCTCGATCACCGGCTCGTCCGCACCGCGCCTGGCGCCGGGGCCGTCGTCACCGATGACCAGGAGCGGGTGCTGCTGATCTGGCGGCATCGCTTCATCACCGACACGTGGGCCTGGGAGATCCCGCTCGGCCTGGTGGACGAGGGCGAGATGCCGGCCACGGCGGCCGCGCGCGAGGTCGAGGAGGAGACCGGCTGGCGTCCTGGCCCGCTGCGTCCGCTGCTGTCCATCCAGCCGGGCAACGGGTTCTCCGACAGCCTCCACCATGTCTACCGCGGCGAGTCCGCCACCCACGTCGGGCTCCCGGCCGGCCCGTGGGAGCGGGTCGAATGGGTGCCGGTCGCCGACGTACGCAGGCTCGTCGACAACGGCGAG
This sequence comes from Nonomuraea cypriaca, assembly GCF_015645445.1. Taxonomy (GTDB): domain Bacteria; phylum Actinomycetota; class Actinomycetes; order Streptosporangiales; family Streptosporangiaceae; genus Nonomuraea; species Nonomuraea cypriaca. Next base: position 2,870 of record NZ_JADOGI010000301.1, read on the forward strand.
ATCGTGTGCGGGACGAGCCTGTCGGCGCTGCTCTACCTGCTGGTCGAAGACTTCTCCTGCGGCCCCGCCCACCAGGACGCCCCCGGCCGGCCGGTCCTTCTCAGAGACTTCCCCGGGCTCCAGCACTGACCCCGCCACAGAGCGGGATCAGAAGCCGGGGGGCGGGGCCCGGAGCCTGCGGCGGCTTCAGGAGAAGAGGTGGTCCACCACGCGGGCCGTGGCCTTGCCGTCGTCCCGGGGGGCGAAGGTGGCGCGGAAGGTGTCGTAGCGGTCCGCGTGGGCCGCGGCCACCTCGTCGATCGACCGCAGCGCCTCGACGACGTCAGACGAGGTCGAGAGCACGGGCCCCGGCGCCTGCTCGGGCAGGTCCAGGTAGAGGCCCCGCTTCGAGGAGTATTTCGCCAGGTCGTAGCCGTAGAACACGATCGGCCTGCCCGTACAGGCGAAGTCGAACATGACCGAGGAGTAGTCCGTGACGAGGACGTCGGCGACCAGGAGCAGGTCGGCGATATCCGGATAAGTGGTGACGTCGTGGGCGATGTCGGGGACAGCCGGTACGGCCTGCATGGGGTGAGCGCGTACCAGGATCTCGTGGTCGGCTCCCAGCGCCTGCCTGGCCTTGGCGAGGTCCAGCTTGACCATGGCGTTCTTGCGGTCGTAGTCGCGCCACGTGGGCGCGTACAGGACCACGCGCTTGCCCTCCACCAGGCCGAGCCGCTCGCGGACCCTGGCCGCGAGGGCGTCCCTGTCGGGTGAGTTGAGCACGTCGTTGCGCGGCAGGCCGCTCTCCAGGATCTCGCCCTTGTAGCCGAACGCCCGCCGCAACACGTCCGTCGCCCACGGCGACTGCGACAGCAGGAGGTCCCAGCCGCGCACCTCCGCCGCCTGGCGGTGCCAGATGGGCGGCCTGGGGTCGCGGGCCATGTGGGGCTGGTCGTTGCCGATCCGCTTGGCCGGGGTGCCGTGCCAGGTCTGCAGCACCACCTGGTCCTCGCGGGCGCGGAACCAGACAGGCAGGAACGAGTTGGTGACGATGTGGCGGGACCTGGCCAGCGCGGCGTGGTGCTCCCGGCTGCCGGCGCGCACCACGGTCGCGGGGCCCTGCGGCACGAAGGCGCCGTCCTTGACGACCCAGATGTGCTCGCGGTCGTCGCCCCTGCGCAGGCGCTCCTCGTAAATGGCGCGGACGCTGTCGGCGTAGAGGCGGCCGTCGTTGACGACGTAGACGGTGGCCTCCGTCAGCGGCTCGGAGCGCTGGGCCGGGTAGAAGACGCGGCGCAGGACGTGGGTGCCCGCCACGCCGCGCTCGTCCGCCGGGCGCTCCTCCTCGACCGCGATCACCGGCACGTCGAAGCGGGTGGACAGCATGCGGTAGACGTGGCCGCCGAGCGTGCGCGGCTCCTCGTCCAGCCCGGACAGGGCGGCGTGGTCCATCCTGAACGGGACGATCTCGCCGGACGGGTGCCGCAGCGACATGTTCCAGGTGCCGGACGACAGCGGCACCGGCTCGCCGAAGCGGTCCAGTGCGGCCGGCTCGACGCGTACGGAGAACTCCTCGCCGGAGCGCTCCATCGGCAGCAGGTAGGACAACCCCGTGCGGTGGCGCAGCGTGAGCGAGCGCGGGCCTGGGGCGTCGGGGTAGTGGCCGCGCAGGACGAGCGCGGACCCCTCCCAGACCGCGGAGGTGATCACCGGGCGGATCCGGTGGGCGGAGACGACCACGCGGTCGCGGCGGTCGCCCAGCACGGTGATCTCGCGGTCGCCCACCGTCGTGCGGGTCTCCACCAGATCGGCGAGCATGACGGAGGCCGCCGGGTCACCCTTGGGCTCGACCCAGAGCCGCCGCCCGTCCTTCTCCTGCAGCAGGGCCGGCACGGCCAGCCCGACCACCACCTGGGTGCCGCCGGTCACGGGCGTGAAGTCGGCGGCGATGCGGTGGCCGCCCAGCCTCGCGTGGCCCTTGCCCACCGTGCGGCCGGGCAGGAAGATCTTGAGCTCGAGGCGCTCGCCGTCGACGGACACGCCGCTCAGCTCGGCCCTGTTGGGCTGGAGCACGACCTGCAGCGCCCGGTCGGACGTCCAGACCGGCCTGACCCACCAGCCGGGCCTCAGCTTGAACCCGGCCGGGCGCTCAGGGCGGCCGACGCCGGAGCCGCGCAGCAGGCCGGTCGCCCACGCGCCCCGGCTCCAGAACACGATCTCGGCCCGCCACGTCGTGGTGTCGGGCACGGAGGGCCGGTGACGCAGGCGGCGGCGCACGCCGGAGACCGCGCCGCGGACGGCGCCGCGCCAGCGCAGCGGCCACGGGCTCAGCTCCGCGGTGAAGCCCGACCAGTCGTAGTTGCAGCCCGGCTCGCGGGCGCCGTGCGTGGCCTCGGGCGCGAGGACGCGGCGCGTGCGCATCCGGATGGGCGGCAGCCAGCGCGGCCCGCGCAGCACCACGCTCGCCCAGTTGAACCTGCGGCTGCGCACCGACAGCCCGGCCAGGTAGGCGAAACCGGTGACGCGCAGCTTGCCGTTGACCCAGACGATGTCGTCGATGTGGGTCACCGGCACCAGGTCGGCGCGCCGCAGGCGGTAGAGGTCGGCCGGCAGCTCGCCGCGGAAGGGCAGGTCGGCGTACCAGCGCAGGCCCTTGCGGATGCGCTTGGACGGCTCCGCCGCCGCGGTCACGACGTCGGCGAGCGTCTCGCCGTCGACGAGTTCGGCGTCCGGCCGGTGCTCGATCAGGTGGCAGATGACGCGGCGCGCGACGGGCAGGTCGCGTTTGACGCCCGCGTCGACGCCCACCAGGTAGGGGCGTACGAGGTCGAGCATTTCCCGCCGCCGCGCGGCGCCGCGCTTGATCGCCAGGTCGATGCGGTTGCCCAGGGGACCGCTCAGGACCTCGGTGTCGAACGCCGCGTCACGGCCGCCGGGACCGACCGCTCGCATGACCGCATCGAGAGGCTCGCCACGATCGCACAGATCCTGGACAGCCTTCAGGCGGTCAGCGAGCGAATCGCCGCCCTGGCTTTGGGCATTGACGCCGGTTGCCATCGGGAGGCACCGCCTTTCGGGCCGCCATCAGTGTTCTGCCCATGGTAATGGGAATCACATGTCATGGATTCGCCCGTTCGGCGAAACAGCAGCTCAGAGCCCTTACTGAAAATCGGCTGAACGCCCGTCCCAGCGCCCCAGCCGCATGTCCACCCGCTCGCCGCGCAACGGGGTGCCCTCCTCGCGCCAGTGCGCCAGGCAACGTCGCAGGTGGTCAGGGGCGGCGCCGCTGCCGTCCGCGTGTACGACGCGCCACCACGGCACACCCCCGCCCCACGTGGACATCACCTTGCCGACCTGGCGCGGGCCGCCCTCGCCCAGGTATTCGGCGATGTCGCCGTACGCCATGACCTTGCCGGGCGGGATGCGCTCGACGAGGTCGAGGACCCGCTCGGCGAAGGGGTTCATGGAGTCCATGCGGCCGGGCCGGCGTCGATGATCTCGTCGAACTTGCCGATCTCCACCGCGCCGCCGCCGGTCACGACCTCGATGACGCCGTCGCGCAGCGCGTAGACCTCGCCGTCCTCGCCCACCAGCCGGGCGCCGAGCGCGGCCGACAGGCGTACGAGCTGGGCCACCTGCCAGTCGGAGCCCGGCTCGCCGACGAGTTGGCCCTGCCAGCGCGCCACCGTGTGCGTGCCGTCCCCGTGCGCGGCCACGATCTCGTCAGATCCGCGCAGCCTGAACCCGGCCGGCGCGATGGCCTTCGCGAGCTCCGCGAAGGCGAGTGGCGACTCACGCACCACCCGCAGCTCGTATCCCATGACGCGGGACCATAGCGGATCTTTACTCATCGCGCCGAACGATCATTCCCTGCCGCTGCGCTGGTTCAGGAAGACGATCGCGCCGCAGAACATGACGAGGGCCACCAGCACCCCGCCCCCGTACAGCCACAACCGCAACGGATCCGGCCCTGGACGCGACGGCGAAGGAGAGTCCTCGCCCTGGCCGAAGTGCTCCATCCCGGGCACGACGCTGCGCTGCGCCCCGGTCAGGCGTTCGGCGGCGTTGAGCGCGGCGGCCGCGTCCACCACCCCGAAACCGGTCTGGTCGTCGTATCCGGCGGCGGGCCTGCCCCTCGCGCCGGCGACCAGGGCCTGGGCGACCTGCTCTGGCGCCAGGTTCGGGTAGCGCGACTTGATGAGCGCGGCCACCCCCGACACGAGCGCGGCGGACGAACTGGTGCCCTGCGACAGCTCGTAGCCGCTCCCTGGCCTGACCACGGGTACGTCCACGCCGGGCGCCGCCACCATGACCGACAGGTTGTCGGTGCTGAACGGCGCCTTCCTGCCCTGCTTGTCGGTCGCCGCCACGCCGATGACGCCCGGGTAGCCGGCCGGGAAGCTCCAGTACGAGGTGCCGTTCTCCCTGGTGTAGTTGGTCTGGCCGTCGTTGCCCACGGCGGCGACGAGGACGACGCCCTTGCCGAGCGCGTACGACACCGCCTCCCGCTCCGACTTGAGCGGCCCGTAGGACCCGATGGACATGCTGATGACCTGGGCGCCGTGGTCGGCGGCGTACCGCAGGGCGCGGGCGAGCGAGCTCTCGGTCGCCTGCCTGCGGTCGTCGAACGGCGGGACGCCGTTCTCCGGCTCGTCGTCCGTGACCATGGGCAGCGACAGGATCCGGGACTCCGGTGCGACGCCGATCAGCCCGTCGTCGGCGCCGGAGCCGGCGATCAGGCCGGCCATGGCGGTGCCGTGCCGGCCTGGCGTCACCTCGCGGCTCACCGCCGACGTGCTCATGTCCGGCCCGGCGCTGACGCGGTCGCGCAACTCCTTCACGTCGTCGTCCACGGCGCTGTCCACGACGGCGACGGTGACGCCCGAGCCTTTGCTGACGGTCCAGGCCTGCTCGACGTTGAGCGCGTCGAGCACCCACTGCTGCTGGTCTCTGACGGGGTCCACGGTGGGTCCCGCGAACAACAGCAGTGCGGCGGTGAGCGTGCGTACGGCGGTCAGCACACGTTCCCCTGGGTGCAGGGCGGCACCTTGGGCGGGTCCGCGAGGAAGTAGGCGATCTGGTTGCCGATCGACTTGGCGGCCGGCCACAACTCGCTGTGCAGGAGCTCCTCCGGCGGGACCGCGGCCCTGGTCCGCCCGTCGGCGTAACCCGCCGCCGAGAACACGATGTACGGCCCCGCGCCCACCCAGGCGGTGCGCTGGCGCTGCTCGGTGCCGAAGCGTTCGGTCACCGTGCCGGGGAAGGCCACCGGCAGCACGCCCACGCGGTCGTCCTGGGTGAGCTCCTCGGTCGCCGACACCCGCGACTCCTCGTCCTTCAGCACCGCCACCCCGACCGTGATGACGAACGACGCGGTCTGGTCGATGTACGTGGCCCGCAACACGGTGACACAGCCGTGATCCTCCAGTACGCCGGCCACGGCGGCGTCCATGGCCTTCCCGCAGTCGGTCTCGGGGGCGATGCCGACGCGCCTGGCGTACTGCTGGGCGCGGTCGAGCCCGAGGTACTTCACCTCTTCGGGAAAGACGCCCGTGGCGGGCCACGCCTGCCAGCGCCGGGCGATCTCCTCCTCCTTGTACTGGTTCTGCTCGGCCGGGGTCAGCGGGCGTGAGCGGGTCTCGGCGATCAGGCCGACGGTGCCGAGGAGCACCACGGCCGCCGACACGACCACGACGATGCCGAGCAGCGCCACGAACATGCGCCGGTAGCGGACACCCTGTTCCAGGTTGTCCCGCTCGGCGCGGCGCTTGACGGCCGCACGCCTTTGGGAGTCCGCCGCCGGCCACGACCGCACACGCGACCGCCGGCCGGTACTGGCGCCGAGCGGGTTCCTATGACCCGGCGTGGCTTCTCCCCCGGCACGGGGAAGCCCTGAGGTCGACCTACGTGGCGTGTTCATGGCCTCCACTCCGTGAAGGCGGGCTCGTCCGCCCCATGCCGCCGCTCTCCCCGGTCGCTGCGCTCCCGGCGCTCCTCCTCCAGGCGACGGCGCTCCCTCGCGTGCTCATGGCCTCACTCCGTTCGGCGGGCTCGTCCGCCCGGATGCCGCCGCCTTCCCCCGTCGCTCTGGTCGCTGCGCTCCCGGCGCTCCTCCTCCAGGCGACGGCGCTCCCTCGCGTGTCCATTGTCTATTTCGTCCCCCTTGATGGGCGGATCATGCGTCTTGCGAGCTGTGTGCGCGGCGGACGCGTCTGACGAGGAGGAAAATGACGCTCAGGGAGGCGAGGGCGCCGAAGGTCGCGGCGCCGGCGATGGCCGTGTAGACCGTGACGCGGTTCTCGTCCCTGACGATGACCTTGATGCGGCCCGCCTGGCCCCCGGCCACCGGCATGGCCGGATCCTGGACCTGGGTGCCTGTGGCGGTCTCGGTGTGCCCGGCCAGCCGGCCCGCCTCGGCCAGGGCTCGGGGGGCGTTCACGATGCCGAAGCCGGTGGCCGTGTCGTAGCCGCCCGGCGGGCGGTCAGTCGCGCCCGCGGTCAGGGCCTGCGCCAAGAGCGGCGGCGATATATCCGGATATTTGGCCTTTATGAGGGCGGCCACTCCGGACACCAGCGCGGTCGCCTGAGAGGTGCCGCGGCCCACCCAGTATTCGTCGCCAGGACCCGCGCCCATGATGTCGACGCCGGGCGCGGCCACCAGCACGGAGGAGTTCCAGTTGGAGAACGTGGCCCGCCGCAGCCGCCGGTCCGTCGCCCCCACCGAGACCACCCCGGGGAACGCCGCCGGATAGGAGTAGGGCGCGAAGTCGCCGTCGAGGTCCCTCTCGCCGTCGTTGCCCGCGGCGGCGACGAGCACGACGCCCTTGGAGATCGCGTAGCGGATGGCCGCCCGCTCCTCCCGGGTCGCCAGCTCCTTGGAGATCGACATGTTGATCACGTCCGCCCCCTCGTCGACGGCGTACCGGATGCCCTTGGCCACCACGTGCTCGAAGCGCTCGGCCGAGTTGAACTCGCGGAAACCCGGCTCCTCGTCCTCGAGGATGACCCTTACCGACAGTACGTCTGCTTCGGGCGCGACGCCGATGATCCCGAATCTTCCCTTGTCACCGTGACCGTGCCCGGCGATCAACGAGGCCATGTACGTACCGTGCAACCTGCGCGGAGCCACCCCCGCGGGGTTCGCGCCCGCGGTGAAATCCTTGCCCACGCGCACCGACCCGGCCAGGTCGCGATGGCCGGGATCGACCCCGGAGTCGAGCACCGCGATCGTGATCCCCGCCCCCTTGCTGACCCGCCACGCCTGCGTCAGCTCCAGCGTCTTGATCACCGCCCGCTGCCCGCCGCGCACGTCGTCGGCCAGTGCCGCCGACGGCGCGAACAGCAACGCCGCGACGACCGCGCCCACCCCGGCCCACCGCAGCCCCGCCGAACTCAGCACTGCCACTCCCCGGTCGTGCAGTCGGGCATCCGCGGGGTGCTCAGGTCGCTCAGGACGTGCTCGGAGATCTCGGCGGCGAACGCGTAGATGGACGGCCGCTGCTCGCCCGCCGCGTTGGCGGGCCGGCCGTCCACCTGCCCGGCCGTGGTCAGCACGAGGTACGGCCCCGCCTGGCGGACCGATCCAGCCTGACGGACGCCGGGGGTGAAACGGTCGGCGACCGTGCCGCTGAAGGCCAGCGGACGCAGCCCAGGCTCGGGCTTGCCGGTTTCGGCGAAGGCGGACTTGGCGCGTACGGCACCCAGCTCGTCTGCCAGGGCCACCACGCCGATGGTGACGAGCACGCCGCGCAGCGCGTCGATGTACGTGGCGCGCAGCACCCCCCTGCAGCCCGCGCTGTGCAGCGCCTCGACCGCCTTGGCGTCGACGGGGTCGCACGCGGTGTGCGGTGAGATGCCGATCCTGCTGGCCCGCTCCCGCCCGCCCTGCTCGGCGGAGTACGGCAATGTGGCCGGGAAGATACGTCCGGCGGGCCAGGTACGCCAGCGTTCGGCGATCTCCCGTTTGGCCGCCGCGTGCAGCTCGGCCGTGCTCGGGCCGCGCGTGAGCTCGGTGCCCGCCGCGCTGCCCGCCACTCCGGCGGCCACCGCGCAGACCAGGGT
>NZ_JADOGI010000302.1 GCF_015645445.1 Nonomuraea cypriaca
ACCTGATCCGCCTGGACGCCTGGTGGAATGGACACGCCCTCGACCGGACCCGAACCAGCCATCTCGCTCGCCTCGAACTGGCAGAACTCGCCCTGACCGCTTGAACTGGAAGTTAGCCAGCAGGGTCAGCAGGGCGGGCAAAGACAGTAGGCGCCGGGCAACGACGTATACCGTGGACAACATCACGCGACATGATCCCAGGCGGGCCATGGCCTGTGTGGACGGCGTCAAGGAATGTTCCACCGCCACAACGATGTCAGGGCCACGGTCACCCGCGGTGGATGGCGTCGGCCAGGCCGGCCGGAGTGCCCCGCGAGCTCCACACGCCCAGGCGCCGCGGGGACAGCAGCTCATCGACGACTAGATTCGCCGCCCCGATGAGGCCGGCGGAGTTGCCGAGCGTCGCGATCTGGATGGCCAGGTCTGCTGTGGCGCTGGGCATGCAATGGCGTTCGACGGCGGCCCGGAAGGCCGTCACGAGCGGATCGCGGAGGTCGAGCAGTCCGCCGCCGAGCAGGATTAGGTCAGGATTGAGTCCGTTGACCAGAACGGCGGTGACCTTGCCGAGCAGGTCGCCGGCCCGGGTGAGGAGGTCGATGCTGACCGCATCCCCCATCGAAGCGGCGGCGAACACCTCCTGGGCGCCGATCCTGCCCGTCTGTCCCAGGATGGCAGCGAGGATGGGGCTGCGGCCGTCTCGTGCTGCCTGCTGGGCTTCCTGTGGGGTAGCGCGACCTCCGCCCACCAGGTCGAGGGCGACAACGTCAACAACGACTGGTGGGAGTTCGAACAGGACCCGCGCTCAGCGGGCCCGCACGGTAGGCCTTGAAGTTCAGCCCGGCGGCGGTGAGCCTGACGGTGCCAGCGGTCCGCAGCTCGATCGCGGCGAACCGGAAGCCGCCGCGAAGCCCGCCGGTGTAGGTCCGGGCGCTGGTGACAGTCAGGTTGACCTGTGAGCCGTTGTCATTGACGAACGCGCCGCTGCTGTTGGTGAGGAAACCGAGTGCCTCGCTGGTCGAGATGCGTACTGTGTTCGACGTCGCCGGGGCTCTGGGCGTCGAGGAGGAGACGGTGATGTACGGCGTACCGCCGACCTCCTTGCCGAAGTCGAGCACGATGGCGGCGCTCTGACCACCAGGCGCGACGGTCAGCACAGCGGAAGCGGTGCTCTGGCCTACCAGGGTCCCCGCGTTGGTGACGGAGCCCTGCGTCCGGACGACACGGGTGGGCCGCACGTCATTGCTCGACGGTCCCGGCACCAGGCTTTGCCAGTTGGGATTCGCCGGCCATGTCGGTAGCTCCGCGGCTGAGGAACGGCTTGCCGGAACGATGGCCATCGCCATGGCCAGGACGATGGCCATCAGCCCTACGATGAAGTGCCGACGCACCGGGAGTGCGCTGGATCCACGAATCTGCTCCACGGGGATCTCCTGATCGACACGCGCACAGCGGCGAGGCGCGCCCCGGAACGCTGCGCACTGGGACACGGAATGTGACCGTGCTGTCACCCCGCTCTTCGCGATCGGCGTGAAGAGCGGGGTGACAGCCCATCAGCCGGTCGTTGTCGCCACGAAGGTGAACGAACCGGACGGGACGCTGTAGACGGCGTAGCCGCCCTGCATGCGCAGGAACGAGGCCCGATGGGAGCTCGCCTCGGGGCGCCGTTCCTTGGCCGGTACCCAGACCTCGGCGGTGGTGTTGGCAGGGATCTCGACGGTCAGCTTGAACGTTCGCTCCGCGCGACTCCATTCGGACCGCGCCACGCCCTGGGGCGTGGTGTAGCTGCCCTTGACCAAGGTGAGGTCGCCGACCGGCTTGGGCTGGATGACGAGCTTGCGGTAGGCGGTCGAGCCGTCGGCCTCGCGGATGCCGGCCAGGCCGCTGTGGAACCACTCCTCGATCTGCGCGAGGATCATGTGGTTCTTGGAGTCGCCCCGGTTCCACCGCTCGCCGATGGTGGTCATGCCGCCGGGATTGGCGGTGGTGGACTCCATGAAGTAGCCGTAGCTCGGCTGATCGTTGCCCTGGAGCAGCTCCCACAGCACGTCATCCCGGCCGCCGGCGGCCAGCGCCCGCACCGTCGGCGCCATGCCGATGGTGCCGCCGCTGAAGTGCGGGCCTTCACCATTGGGATGGAAGGCGTGGACGAGTTCGACGAGCGCGTCGAGAACCGCCTGGCGTTCGCTGTCGGGGACGAGTCCAGCGTCGAGGGCGAGCGCCTGCGCGGTCTGCGTCGCACCAGCGGTACCGGCGTTGCCGTCGGTGGTGTAGCGGCGCAGCTGCTGGTTGTAGAAGTGGGCGTTGAAGGCGTTCTTGATGTCGACGGCGAGTGCCCGGTAGCGGGCGGCGTCGTCGGCGTGGTCGGTCAGCTGGGCCATCGTGGCCAGCTTGCTGATCATGATGTAGTAGCCCCAGGTGCCGGTGATCCGGCCCGAGGTCTGGTCGGCGGCCACCCAGTCGGCCAGGGCGGCGTCGACGATGTGCGCGTTCTCGCCCGTCCCGACCTTCTGGCTCTGGATGTAGTCGGCGAAGTCGACCATCTGGTCGTAGTAGCGGGTCATCGCCTCGGTGTCGCCGTACAGTTCGTACAGCATCGCCGGGACCAGAATGATGGCGTTGCCCCAGTTGATCTCGTCACCGAAGCGCCCGCTGTAGCCCCAGTCGTAGACGGGGGTCTTCAGCGCCACGTTCCCTGCCATCGGGGTGTCAGCCTTCGACTGTCCCTCCACCAGGTGCCGGATCGTGGTACGCAGGTAGGCGCCGAGCTCGTAGTTGCGGTGGATGGAGCCCATCGGCATGGTGTAGTCGGCCGGATAGGACAGCTTCTCGCGGCCGGGGCAGTCGGTGAACACCGACATCATGTTGGCGGAGAACGAGTAGCGGGCCATCGTGTGAATGCGGTTAATGCGCGCGTTGGAGGTGGTCACCTCGCCCGCGGTGGGGGTCGCGGCCTGTAGCCGGATGCCCTTGATCAGGTCCTTGGTGGGGGTGTATCCCTCCGGCAGGCCGGTGACCTGGATCCACTGCATGCCGAAGTAGTTGAAGTCGGGGTGCCAGGTTTCCCCGCCGCGCAGGCCGGCGGTGGTGTAGGTGTTGAACAGGTCACGCCCTCGGGAGCCGCCTCCACCCATCAGGGAGGCCTGGTCGACGGTGCCGTCGGCGGCGAGCGATTCGGCGGGTGACATCCGGATGGTGGTTCCGGCGGGCACGGTGCCCTTGAGGTTCAGCTGCGGCCAGCCGACGATGTTCTGCCCGAAGTCGAACACCCAGGTGCCCGGCGCCGGGTTCGTCATCGACACGGGCTTGAACGTTTCGGCCACTTTCACCGGCTCGGCAGCACGTGCGACCAGCTTGGTGGCCAGGTTCGGCGGCGGCGCGATGCCCGCGTTCACCCAGGACATGTCCGAGCTGTCGCGCCGCTTGGCGCCGGCGCCGAGGTCGGAGCCCGGCGCGTCCCAGCCGGGCTGCTCGCGGCGGGCGTCGTAGTCCGAGCCGGAGTACCAGGCGTCGGTGACGAGTGGGCCGAGCGCGGTGCGCCAGCTCCGGTCGGAGACGATGGGCTCCGTCGATCCGTTGCTGTAAGTGATCTCCAGTCGTGCGATCAGGCGCGGGGTGACCGCCGCGCCCGCGCTGGCGTCGCTGGCGGCGATGTTGTTGCCCGATCCGGTCACGGTCGCGCCCGCGGCGTGCGGCTTGGACAGCCCCGGTGTGAAGGCGATGCCCGTTCCGTCGGCGCCCGCGGTGCCGATCGCGGTGATCGCGCGCGATTCGAGATTCTCGCCGCCGTCACCGGTGTCGATGTTGATGGTGCCGCCGACGTGGTAGTTGCCGACGTTGTCCAGTTTCACGGTGGTCGCGCCGGCGGCGGCGTCGGTGGCCAGAGCGCCGCTGCCCTTCAGCTGGCTCTGCCACCAGGAATAGGGCGCCGTGCGGCCTACGGCCGGGTTGGTGACGCTGCGCCGTACGTAGGCGGGCCCGTTGCCGAGCCGGACACCCACGGTGTTGGCTCCGGCGCGCAGGTCGTCCGTGACGTCGTAGGTGCGGTACTCACTGGAGAGCTGGTAGTTGGCGTTGCCGGGGGCGAGGGCCTCGTCGTTGAGCTGACGACCGTTGAGGGTGGGCAGGTGCAGGCCGACGCCCGACAGGTACAGGCGGGCGCTGCTTACGCGCTTCTTGCGGTCAACGGCGAACTGACGAGCGAAGATCGGCATGGGCTGTGCTTCTGTACGTCCGGGGTATTCGATCCACCGGGCCGCGCCCCAGTCGCTCTGCTGAAGCAGGCCCATCTCCCAGGCGGCAGGTTTGCTCCACTCGGAGGCCTGCTTGCCGGCATCCCAGACGCGTACCTGCCAGATGACCTGCTGGCGTGAGCGGAGGGGCTGCCCGGCGTAGCGGATGCCCGACTGGGCGGCGGAGTTGACCTTGCCCGAGTCCCAGATCAGCCGGCCTCGCTCGAGGTTCTCCTCGCTCGTGGCGGCCTGCACCTGGTAGCCGGTCTGTCTGTCGCCCGGGCAGGCGGCCCGCGAGTGGGGCCGGTAGCACGGATGGGCGCGGGCCCGCTTGGTCTCCCTCATCCGCCACCCCAACGAGGGGACGGCACTGTCGATGACCACGGGCTCGTCGTACCTCCCGTCCACGTTGAGGTCGACCACCTCAACGGATGCCTGATCGCCACCACCAGCGAGGGCAGGTGGAGCACTCAGCGGCTGTGAGAATACGAGAACAGTCGACATTCCCAGCCCTGCGAGCACGCGGATCCGACGACGTAATTTGGACACAGACTCACTTCCTTCCCGACCGGCGGTATCGCGCCGGCTGGTTCTTCGCCTGCTGGTTCCTGGGGCTCCGTCCTTACGGGACGGGAAGCGACCAGGCGAACTCACCCGGGCGGGTGAGAAGCCAATCAGGCGCTGGACTCGCCGTCGTGTCCCACCACGACCGTCCGCGGGCACGCGTCCGACGATGAGCGGTCGGGCGAACCAGGAAGGTCGGCATGAGGGCGGAACTCGGGACCGCCGGTCTGAGTCAGCGCATGAAGCAAGGGTCAGCTACTGCCGATCCGAAGCAGATCAGTCATGCGACCATGAGCGGCAGGTGCCGCGGTGACCAGGGTGGCGCTCGCGGGTCGATAGCGTTGCGCGCTTGCGGTAACTGGCGTGCCTCCCTTGTACGGTGTGGGCCGCTGCCACGCGGGGCTGAGATCAGAAAGCAGCCGCTTGATCCCAGAGGCCGGCTTCGCCAGCCTTCGGCACTAGGGGGAAAAAGCCTTGAGGAGGCTGCCGTCACGGGAACGTGCAGGTCATCGTCTACGCAGGTGGCGATGGGCTTGCGCATGGCCGCGCCTCCCGGTCCGCTAAAACGTTTTAAGCGACCCGTCGCTGTTGTTAACGTAAGCGTTACGCGAGGCGCCGTCAAGACTGTTTGAATACCGATTCCCGGTCCATGTCCTGCCTGAAGGAGTTGCTCCGTAATTGGCAGGGTACCGTTATCCAGTGCTACGCAGCCTTTGATCTGGTGTGGCTCCGCCATGGAGAGCAGCTTGCCGGCCCTCCATGGCAGCGCTTGCGTAAGCCTGGCCCGGTTCGGTCTTGGCGGCCTCAGCAAGGCGGCAGCGGCTGCCATGCCGCATGCAGGATGCCAGAGCAAGCGGCGGTTACGGACAGCCGAATGTGCAAAGGCGCTGGTCAACGCCCGGCAGACCGCTGGGCATGGGCCGGGGCTCCCAGCGGCCAACCGGTTTTCCACGCGCGCCGAGCGTATGAAGGCTGGGATCGCCACGGTCTCGTTGCGGCCGAATCGTGATGATTCTCCCTCGACGCCCCTTTGGCCACGATGGTTGAAGGGGCGGGGACATCATGGCTGGTCAACGGCCCATTGACAGGCAGGATGACCTCATCTACGGTCTGGGTCACTTAAAACGTTTTGCCTGTGGTGTTGGAGGGCATGTGATCAACTCACCTCCCATCCTGGAGTTGCGGAACATCAGCAAGTCTTTCGGCGCTGTGCAAGCACTCTCGAACGTGCGCCTGGAGCTGCATGCCGGCGAGGTTCACGCTCTGGTGGGGGAGAACGGCGCAGGCAAATCCACCCTCGTGAAAACCCTTGCGGGTGCCCACCAGCCCGACGCCGGAGTGGTGTTGCTCGACGGCCGTGAGGTGGTCCTTTCGAGCCCGGCGGACGCCCAGGCGGCCGGGATCGCGGTGATCTACCAGGAGCCGACGCTGTTCCCGGACCTGTCAGTGGCGGAGAACATCTTCATGGGCCGCCAGCCGCTGCGACGCCTGCGCCGCATCGACGCGAAGGCGTGCCGCACCAGGGCGGTGGAGCTGTTCGACCGGCTGGGCGTGCCTCTGGATCCGGACCGTCCCGCGCGCGGGCTGTCGATCGCCGACCAGCAGCTCGTCGAGATCGCCAAGGCGCTGGCTCTGGATGCCCGGATACTCGTCATGGACGAGCCGACCGCGGCGCTGTCGGGAGTGGAGGTCGAGAGGCTGTTCTCCGTGGTGCGGTCGTTGCAGGAGGCAGGCGCGGCGGTCCTGTTCATCTCGCACCGCTTCGACGAGGTCTTCTCCTTGAGCCGGCGCATCACCGTGATGCGCGACGGCCGCTGGGTCTCCACCGACCCGGCCGACGCTCTCACGGTTGATGAGGTCGTCCGGCGGATGGTCGGCCGCGAGGTGTCGGCCCTCTTCCCGAAAACGGACACGACCGCAGGGGCTGAGCGGTTGGTGGTGCGCGGCCTGACACGGTACGGGGTGTTCGCCGACGTGGGATTCACGGTACGGGCGGGAGAGATCGTCGCCCTGGCCGGGCTGGTCGGAGCCGGCCGGAGCGAGGTGGCCAGGGCCGTGTTCGGCGTGGACCGCTACGACGCCGGCCAGGTGCTGGTGGACGGCCGTACATTGACCCGTGGAGACACGGCCGCGGCCATCGCGGCCGGGCTGGCGCTCGTGCCGGAGGACCGCCGCCAGCAGGGCCTGGTCATGGAGCTGTCGGTGGAACGCAACGCCACGCTGACCCGGCGCTGGCGGCTGAGCCGGCTCGGTCTGCTGTTCGGCGGCGCCGAACGCCGCGCCGCCACGATCTGGAGTGACCGCTTACAGGTCAAGACGGCTGACCTGGGAGATCCGGTGTCGGCGTTGTCGGGCGGCAACCAGCAGAAGGTGGTGCTGGCCAAGTGGCTGTCCACCGACCCGCGGGTGCTGATCGTGGACGAGCCGACGCGGGGGATCGACGTGGGCACCAAGGCCGAGGTGCACCGGTTGTTGTCGGAGCTGGCCGGGCAGGGCGTGGCGGTGCTGATGATCTCCAGTGAGCTGCCCGAGGTGCTGGGGATGGCTGACCGGGTGCTGGTGATGCACGAGGGCCACTTGGTCACCGACATCCCCAGGGCACGAGCCGATGAGGAGTCGGTGATGCTGGCCGCGACCGGGCAGGGAGGTGCCCCGTGACGGCGTTGCAGACACAGCCGCCCTCGCAGCGGGGCGCCTCTGACAGCTCCCGCCTCGTGCACCGCTTCTTCCTCTTCCGGGAGCTGGGTATCGCCCTGGCCCTGGCGCTGCTGATCGTGGTGACGACGATCGTCAATCCGCGCTTCCTGACCCCGCAGGGGATCAAGGATCTGCTGCTCGGCTCGACCATTCTGGCCGTCTTGGCGGTCGGGCAGACGATCGTGGTCGTCACCCGCAACGTGGACCTGTCTGTCGGCTCGGTGCTGGGGCTGTCGGCGTTCGCCACCGGCAGCCTGTTCATGGCGAACCCGAACCTGCCGATCCCGGTGGCACTGCTGGTCGGGGTGCTGCTGGGCGCGGTGTGCGGGGTCGTGAACGGCGGGCTGATCGCCGCCGCGCGGGTCCCGGCGCTCGTCGTCACCCTGGGCACCCTGTACGTCTTTCGCGGCGTGGACTACACCTGGGCGACCGGCCGGCAGATCAACGCCGCCGACATGCCGCCCGGATTCCTGCACATGGGCAACGCGACCGTGGCCGGAGTGCCGGTACTTACCCTGTTCGCGATCGTCGTGATCGTGGTTGCGGGCTACTACCTGCGCACGTTCCGCAGTGGCCGTGAACTGTACGCGATCGGCTCCAGCCCGGCCGCCGCGCGGCTGTCCGGCATCCCGGTGGGCCGTCGCGTCTTCGCCGCGTTCGTTGTGAGCGGGGCGCTGGCCGGCCTGGCCGGCGTCCTGTACGCGGCCCGCTTCGGAACGCTGGACGCCAACGCCGGCAGCGGCTTCGAACTGAACGTCGTGGCCGCGGTGGTCATCGGCGGCGTGGCGATCTTCGGCGGCAGTGGCTCCGTCTACGGCGCGGCGCTGGGTGCGGTGCTGCTGACCACGATCGGCAGCGCCCTGCCGGTCCTCGGCGTCAGCCCGTTCTGGCAGCGGGCCGCCGTCGGCGCGCTGATCCTGGCCGCGATCGGCCTCGACCGGGCGCTGGCCGTCCGGCTCACCCGCACGCTACGCCACTCGACGCGGACGGAGGGACCGTGATGAAGCGACAAGCACGCACTCGCGCAATCCTTGGCTCCTGGGACGCCGTCCTGCTTATCGCCGTGGTCGCGGTGGTACTCGTGGGCGCCCTCGCCATCGAGGGCGTGGCCAGCCCGAGGTTCTGGCGGTTCGTCACCCTCGAGGCCATCCCCATCGCGCTCATCGCCCTGCCCATGACGCTCATCGTCATCACCGGCGAGATCGACCTGTCGGTCGCCAGCATCCTCGGCCTGACCTGCACGGTCATGGGCCAGATGTGGCTGTGGGGGATCACCTCGCTGCCGCTGCTCCTGGCCGTCTGCCTGCTGCTGGGGGCGCTGCTCGGCGCGGTCAACGGGCTGTTCGTCACCGCCTTCGGGCTGCCGTCGCTGGCGGTCACCATCGGCACGCTCGCCCTCTATCGCGGCCTGGCGTACGTGGTGCTCGGCGACCGCGCCGTCGCCGACTACCCGCCCGAGTGGACGATGGGCGCCATCGCTCCCATCCCCGGACTGACCATCCCCTGGATGATCACCGTGGTGGCCGTGCTCGCCGTCGTCTTCGGCGTCGTGCTGCACGCCACTCCGATCGGACGAGGCCTGTATGCCATGGGCAACAACGCCGAGGCCGCCCGCTTCACCGGTATCTCGGTGCTCCGCACCAAGTTCTGGCTGTTCGTGGCGACCGGCGCGATGTCGTCGCTGGCCGGGGTGTTCTGGACGCTTCGCTTCGCCAGCGCCCGCGCCGACAACGGCAACGGCCTGGAACTGGCCGTCGTGGCCGCCATCCTGCTCGGCGGAGTGTCGATCTTCGGGGGCCGCGGCCGTCTGATCGGGGTCATCGCCGCCGTCATCCTGCTCGGCATCCTGCGCAACGCCCTGCAGTTGGCGTACGTGCCGGCCAACACCCTCACCATCATCACCGGCTCCCTCCTGATCGTCTCCGTCGTCGGCCCGAACGTCGCCGGCATGGTGCGTGATCGGCTGCGCCGACGACGACCCACCACCCCCTAACCCAGACAGCGGCCGAGTGAGCGGCACGCCGAAAGGAACCCAACATGGCAGCGAAGAACACCGGAGTCCGGGCGGTGGCCCTGGCCGTGCTGGCCGCGCTCGCCCTCGCCGTCAGCGGTTGCGCCAGTGAAGAGACGCCGGCCGCCCCGCAAGCCTCCGCCGGTGCCAGCGGCAGCCAGGCGCCAGCAGCGATCAAAGAGGGCCTGAAGATCGCCTTCTTGCCCAAGGCGGTCAACAACCCGTACTTCGACGCCTCCGACAACAAGGGCGGCAAGGTCGCCGTCGAGGAGTTTAAGGGCGTCTACAGCCAGACCGGCCCGTCGGAGGCCAGCCCGTCGGCTCAGGTCAGCTATATCAACACGCTGTCGCAGCAGGGCACCGACGTCATCGTGGTGTCCGCCAACGACAAGGACGCCATCTGCGGGGCCCTGAACGAGGCCCGCGCGGCCGGCGCGAAAGTCGTCACCTACGACTCCGACACCAACCCCACCTGTCGCGACGCGTTCATCAACCAGGCCAGCGCCGAGGGCATCGCCGCCTCCCAGATCAAGCTCATCTCGGAGGCGGTCGGCCCGGACGGCGGCGAGATCGCGATCCTGTCCGCGACGGCGAACGCGACGAACCAGAACGCCTGGATCGAGATGATGAAGACCGAGCTTGCCAAGCCGGAATACGCCAAGCTCAAGTTGGTGGGCACCGTCTACGGTGACGACGACGACCAGAAGTCCTTCCAGGAGGCTCAGGGCCTGCTGGCCAAGTACCCGAATCTGAAGGGCATCATCTCGCCCACCACGGTCGGTGTCGCGGCGGCCGCCCGCTACCTGTCGGGTTCTGAGTACAAGGGCAAGGTGCAGCTCACCGGGCTGGGCACACCGAACCAGATGCGCGCCTTCCTCAAGGACGGCACGGTCAAGTCGTTCGCCCTGTGGAACCCCTCTGACCTGGGCTACCTGGCCGCCTACACCGGCGGGGCGCTGGCCTCGGGCATGATCGCAGGCAAGGAGGGCGACAAGTTCACCGCGGGCAAGCTGGGCGAGTACACCGTGGGCAAGGACGGTGCCGTGCTGCTCGGTGACCCCTTCGTCTTCACCAAGGACAACATCGACGACTTCGACTTCTGACCTGAGACGCCCGCGGCTCCCGCATAACCCGCCCTGCGGTCACTGCGCGGGAGCCGCACCCCTCCACCATCGTCTGCATTTAGGGCTCGGACAGCTATGACTGACATCAAGGCCACGCTGCGGGCGCAGCACATCGAGACGCCGTCGTGGGCGTTCGGCAACAGCGGCACCAGGTTCAAGGTGTTCGCGCAGAAGGGGGTGCCGAGGGACCCGTACGAGAAGCTGGCCGACGCCGCCCAGGTGCACGCCTACA
>NZ_JADOGI010000303.1 GCF_015645445.1 Nonomuraea cypriaca
CATGGAGATCATGTCGCTCAGCGTGGACCTCGCCCCGCCCCGTACCCGCCCGGTGTGGGAGCCCCCGGACGTCATCGCCTTCCCGCAGCAGATCGTCACGACCGGGCACCCCGACGAGAGCCCCGCCATGAGGGTGATCTCCTACGACGACACGCTGGCGCACAAGGTGTCGGGCATGTTCACGCACGGCGTCAGGACGGTGAACTCGAAGTGCTCCGACTGCGTCGCGCGCGGGGACGGGCTGTTCAACTGCCAGATGGGCGACCTGCCGTACCGGGCGCAGGACCTCGTCGACGTCATCATGATCATCCTGAGCTCGTCGTGGGACGGCCCGGCCACGCACGCGATGCTGCACGAGGAGTTCAAGTGGCGGATCGAGCAGCACGAGGAGCTGAAGGTACCGCCGGCTTTCGAGATCCCCAACCCCGAGTGGTTCAGCAAGTTCGAGGGGTACGCCAGGACGACGCCAGGACTTCCGTACGGCGATCTCGGCGAAGCGGTCCCGGTGGTGCGGGCGTTCCTCGACCCGCTGCTGAGCGAGCAGCCGCCACCGCCGAGCCGCTGGGATCCTGACCTGCGGACGTGGATCACCGCGGAGAGCGAGGACGCCCCGCACGCCGACGACGACACGGTCGCGGCGACGGGCCCCGAGGGGGTCCGGCGGCTGCCCGTGCCCACCGACCCGCCGGCCTCGACGGTCCACGCCGACCCGAGGCGGATCGCCCAATGGGACGAGCTGTCGGCGGGCCGGTTGGACGAGGAGTTGCAGCGGATCAAGGACGATCCCGGGCTCTCGCCGGCGCAGAAGCTGGACCACGTCATCAGCCGGGTGATGTACCACAGCGCGTACGCGCAACTGACGCGTATCCCAGGCCCGGACAACGAGAACTTCAAGCACCTGCGGTTCTACTCGCACCAGCGAGGCGAGTTGTACAGCCACGCGGCGGCGCTCATGGCCGACCCGGACCTGACGATCGAGATCGCCTACATGGCGGAACGCGGCATCAACAACTTCCAGTGGGACGCCTACCAGGGGCACGTGGCGTATCTGGGCGAGTTGCCTGAAGGCGTCGAAGCGCATCACGCCAACACCGCCGCGCTGCGCCGGCTGTCCAGAGGGGAGAGCCCCGCCGCCGTCGATCCCGCGACGCTGGTCGACGACCTCGTCGACCTTCAGGCACAGCCGCTGCGCGACGCTCTTCGCCTGCGGGAGCGCCTGATCGACGACTACGGCATCGAACCCCACAGGATCCGGCTCGCGTACGCCGGCAGCAGCATGAAGAGCCACTACGGCCAGACGCAGTGGATGCGCGCCCAACTCCTCGCCCTGCGGGCGATCCAGGCGGACCCGGACCAGGCGCGGCAGCGGATGGTGGACCGGATGCTCGGCCCGGACGAGGCGGAGGCCGAGCGGCGCAGGTCACGCGCGCAGGCGGTGGTCGACCGGCTCCTCGCGGCCAACGGGCAGGCGGACGAGTTCGCGCTGCTCTGGGTCCGTGACACGCGCGGCCAGCCGGTGGGCAGCCGGCACGGCCCGCACCTGGACACCCGCCCAGAGGTCCTGCGCCAGACGATCGAGGCGCTGCGCGCGGAACACCCCGGCCGGCGGATCGTCCTGCTCGGCGACGACGTCTTCGCGGGCCGTCCCGGGCTGGAGGAGGAGTGGCGCCGGGCCGGGGCCCTGGACGGAGTGGACACCCGGACGCTGGTCGAGTTCTGGGACGACCCACGCAACGACGGGGGGCGCCTGACCTACGGCGAGCAGGCCCTGTTCTTCCACCTGCTGAACACCCAGCGGGACGTGATCCAGCTCGGCATGGAGAGCGGGGCGCTGGAGATCCCCGCGATGCTCGGCGTGCCCACCGTCTACTTCGAGGCACGCGAGCACGACGGGAACAAGGGCAACCGCTGGATGCTCTACTGGCAGAGCTGGGCCTACGGCGAGGCCCGGCAACTCCGCGACGCGTTCGGGAACCCCCGCTTCGACCGCCTGGGACGTCCGATCATGACGTTCGACGTCTCGGAGACGGCCGAGGCCCCGCTCCCTGCGATGCGACGGGTGCTGTTCGGCCCCGACCTGCCCGACCCGGACAACCGGAGAGGGCAGCCCGTCGCCGTCTACCATCCGGCCCGGGTGGCGGTCACCATGGACCGGATCAACCGGCTCGCGCACAGCGGCGAGATGGACCGCTGGCCGGAGCGGCTTGGACGCAGCGTCGAGATGCGCGGCGCGGAATGGACGCCCTGGTCGGACAGCGACTGGGAGCGCAGCAAGTACTATGCCGAGCAGTTGCGCCGGTGGCTGCGCACGGACGCTCGCACGCCGGACGAGATCGGCCAGAAGTGGCTCGGCATCCGGCTCGCCCTGCAGGGCGTCCTGGAGCCGGGCTTCACCAAGGACCAGGAGTACGAAGGCGTCTCCCTGGCGCATCCGTACGCCGTCCTGCACGTCGACCGCTCCAGGCTCGACAACGACGCCATCAGAATCGACCACGCCTACCGCACCACCGATCCAGACGAGCGCGCCGCCGCCGTCACGAGGGCGCTCAAGTTCCTCCTCGCCACGGAGGACATCACCCGGCAGGCACTGGACGACCTGCGGGCCTTCCAGCTCGACCAGTCGGAGATCGACGACCTGCGCGCGGCCGTCCGTGACGTCACCACGCAGCCGCGCACACGGTAGTTGGAACGCCCGGCACGCCCTCGGGCGAGGGGCAGCCGACGCCCAGGCACGTCACGGTCCGACCGGCCCGCTCTGACGCCCAGGCACGTCGCGGTCCGACCGGCCCGCTCCATCGGGCGACCGGCCCGCGCTATCGGGCGGAGCCGGTCTGACCGACGATCTCGGCGGCGATCTCGTAGCTCAGCACCGCGTCAGGCACCGGCAGCAGCCTGGCCACGTCAGGCTGGAGGCCGGCCACCCGGTCGGGGAACACCAGGGCGGCGTAAGCACGCACGTTGCGCGGGGACAGCAGCGCGGGAGTGAGGTCAGGGACGAAGTACTGGACGAACTCCCTGCCACCGGCCGGGAACTCGCGCCGCTGGGCCAACGGCGCCAGATCCTGGTGGATCGCCCGCAGGTCGACCAGGTCCTTCAGCAAGGCGTCCATCAGAATCCTGCGCAGCTCCCCGTGATCGGTCCCGTCGGCCACGAGATCGACGACGGTGCGGTGCGGGGTCGTCACCGGGACGTGCTCCACCGTGGTGACGTCCTCCGGCCTGAGCGGCGCGACATGAACCTTCGTCGCCCGGGGCTCCCCAAGGGCCTCCGGAGCGGTGAAGACCACCTCAGGGCTCGGCACGGAGCCCAGGCCGTGCAGCCCGCACGCCGACTCATGGGAGAGCACGGCGTCCTCCCCGCCCTGCTGGGGCCGCTCCCAGCGGAAACTCCCCGGCGACAACGCCAGCCAGGCCGCGTAGGGGTAGGCATACCTGGGGCCGAGCGAGCCCCAGGGCAACTGGTGGACCCCCCAGTCCAGCTCCAGCAGCAGTCCCGATTCCGCGAAATGGCGCAGAGCGGGCTCATCGACGCCGATCCGCCCGGCCTGCGCTTCGGTGACCATGCCGTTCTGGCGGGCGGCGACGGCCGACAATTCGGAGAACTGCTCTTCCCACATCATTCCTCCAGCGCGTCCCGGATCATCGGTAGCCAACCTAGCCGTTGAACGCCACTGTGCCCGCCGCCTGCCCGCCGCCTGCCCGCCGCCTGCCCGCCGCCTGCCCGCCGCCTGCCCGCCGTCTGCTCGGCCGCGTGCTAGCGCAGGACCTTGCGGAAGAAGGTGGCCGACGCCTCGTATCCGAGCGCGTGGTAGAACTCCGGCGCCCGCCGCGTCGCCATCGCCACGTAACCCGCCTCACGCGTGCGGGCCCACCGCTCGAACTCCTCCAGCAGCGACCGCCCGATCCCCTGCCGGCGCGAGCCCGACTGGACCATGGCCTCCTCGACCCAGGCGACCGGGCCGTTGGCGAACAGCGTCAGGTGCACGAACCCCAGCAGATAACCGTGGACCCGCCCGCCCACGACGGCGGTGAGCAGTAAAGCGTCCTCGTTCGCCAGCAGCTCGGGCAGAGCCGCGTCGAAGGCCTCGCGCTCGGGCCTGAACGTCAGACCGAATTCGCGTGCCAGCGCGAACACCTCGTCCGCGTCGGCCTTCTCCGCCTTCCTGATGAGAAGATCGTCAGCCGTCATGCCTGACGACACTAGATCGTTCCGCAGCTCCCGCGCAAACCGGCTCACAGGTCGGCGAGGCCGAGTTGGCGGGCGATGAGCATGCGCTGGACCTCGCTGGTGCCCTCCCCGATCTCCAGGATCTTGGCGTCGCGGTAGAAGCGGCCGACGGGGAACTCGTTCATGAACCCGTAACCGCCGAACACCTGCGTGGCGTCACGCGCGTTGTCCATGGCCGCGTTGGAGGAGACCAGCTTGGCGATCGCCGCCTCCTTCTTGAACGACGCCCCCGCCAGCATCCGCTCGGCCGCGTGGTAGTAGGCCAGCCGGGAGGTGTGCGCCCGCGCCTCCATGTCGGCGATCTTGAATTGGATGGCCTGGTAGTGGCCGATCGGGTGGCCGAACGCGGTCCGGTCCCTGACGTACTTCAGGCACTCGTCCACGCACCCCTGGGCCAGGCCCACGCTGACGGCCGCGATCGCGATGCGGCCCTCGTCGAGCGTCTGCAGGAACTGCGCGTAGCCGCGCCCGCGCCCGCCCAGCAGGTTGCCTTCGGGGACGCGGCAGTCGGTGAAGGACAGCTCGCGGGTGTCGGAGGCGTTCCAGCCGACCTTGGAGTACTTCTTCGCCACCGAGAGGCCGGGCGTGCCGCTCGGCACGAGGATGGTGGAGATCTCACGGTCGCCGGTGAGCGCGGCCACGCCGATGACGCAGGTGATGTCGGTGCCTGAGTTCGTGATGAACGCCTTCGTCCCGTTGATCACCCAGTCCCCGCCGTCGAGCACGGCGGTCGTCCGCATCCCGCCAGGCACGTCGGTCCCGCCTCCGGGCTCGGTCAGCCCGAACGCGCCCAGCTCCGCGCCCGAGGTGAGCCTGGGCAGCCAGGCCCTGCGCTGCTCCTCGGTGCCGAACCGGTAGATCGGCATCGCGCCCAGCGACACCGCCGCCTCCAGCGTGATCGACACACTGGAGTCGACACGGGCCAGCTCCTCCAGCGCCAGGCACAGCGCGAAGTAGTCGCCGCCCATGCCGCCGTACTCCTCCGGGAACGGCAGCCCGAACAGGCCCATCGCGCCCATCTGCCGCACGACGTCGTACGGGAACTCCTCGCGCTCGTAGTAGTCGCCGATCACCGGAGCCACCACGTCGCGGGCGAACCCCTCGACCGTCTTGCGCAGCTCTTCGTACTCGTCTGTGAGCATGTCAGCCTTTCGAAAGCGCCTGTACGACGCGGGAGGGGCTGGGCCGGCCGAGCAGCTCCGCCAGCCAGACGCTGGTGGAGACGAGCTTGCCCAGGTCGAGCCCGGTCTCGATGCCGAGGCCCCGCAGCATCCAGACCAGGTCCTCGGTGGCGAGGTTGCCGGTGGCCGACTCGGCGTAGGGGCAGCCGCCGATGCCGCCGGTGGAGGCGTCGACCGTGGTCACGCCCGCCGCCAGCGCCGCCAGGGTGTTGCCGAGCGCCTGGCCGTAGGTGTCGTGGAAGTGCACGGCGAGCCGTTCCGGCGTGCGGAAGGCCCGGATGAGGGCGGTCACGTGGCCCGGCGTGCCGACGCCGATCGTGTCGCCGAGCGACAGCTCGTGGCAGCCGAGCCCGAGCAGCCGCTCCCCGATCGCGACCACCTGCGCGATCGGCGTCGGCCCCTCCCAGGGGTCCCCGAAGCACATCGACACGTACGCCCGCACCTTGACGCCGCTGTCCAGCGCCCTGGCCACGACCGGCTCGAACATGACGAACTGGCTCTCCAGGGTCCGGTTCAGGTTCTTCGCCGCGAACGCCTCGGTGGCGCTGGCGAAGATCGCGATCTCGTCCACGCCCTGGGCGAGCGCCCGGTCGAGGCCGCGCGGGTTGGGCACGAGCACCGGGTAACGCACGTCCGGCCTCCGGTGCAGCCTGGTGAGCAGCTCGTCGGCGTCGGCGAGCTGCGGCACCCACTTCGGGTGCACGAAGCTGGTCGCCTCGATCACCTTGTGCCCCGCGTCGGCGAGCCGGTCGATGAACTCGGCCTTCACCTCGACGGGCACCACCGACGGCTCGTTCTGCAACCCGTCCCGCGGCCCGACCTCGTAGATCGTGACCTGCTCAGGAAGCCCATCCATCTGGTACGACATCAAGCCTCCTCCAGAGTCACCACGGCGAGCACGGCGTCCATGTCGACCGGCTGGCCCGGTTGGACGGCGAGTTCGGAGACGACGCCGTCGTGTGGCGCGGTGACCGTGTGCTCCATCTTCATGGCCTCCACGATGACCAGCGGCTGTCCCTCGCTCACCCGGTCGCCCGGCTGGGCCTTGACCACCAGGACCGTGCCGGGCATGGGGCTCCTGACCACGCCGTCGCCCGCCGCGGCGGCGCCCGGCCGGTCGCCCGGGTCGCCGATGAGGTGCCGGGTGAACGCCCACGACTCACCGCCCCTGCCGAGCCAGACCGTGTCGCCCCGGCGCGCGCAGAGATAGCGCTCGGTACGCCCGCCGAGCGTGACGGCCAGGTCGCCGGCACCAACGCGGATCCCCGCAGGCACCTGCTGCCCATTTATCAGCACTTCAGCGGATTTTTCGGGCAGGCCACTGACCTGGATCGCGTGCACCCCACCCCGTGACTCCACCCGCCACGTGGTCCACGCCTTCTCCCCGACCCGCCACCCGTCCGTGACCTCCCACGGATCGTCGCCCTGCGGCATGGCGTGGAAGACCAGCCCGGCCGCCGCGACCACCTCGTCAGGCACGCCCGCGCCGGGGACGAGCTCGGGCAACAGGCGCTCGACCAGCCCGGTGTCCAGCTCGCCCGCCCGTACGGCCGGGTGCGTGGCGAGGGCGCGCAGGAACGGGATGTTGGTGACCACTCCCAGCACGGCCGTGCGCGCCAACGCCCGGTCGAGTGTCCTGAGGGCGGATTCCCTGTCGGGGGCCCAGGCGATGACCTTCGACAGCATGGGGTCGAACTCGCTGCCCACGACACCGCCCTCGACCAGCCCGGAGTCCACCCGCACAACCGGCTCTCCCTCAGCCGCGCCACCCGACGCCACGCCACTGGGCCCCGGCCACGCCACGCCACCAGGCTCCCGCCCGGCCACGCCACCGGCCCCGGGCATGGCCATGCCGCCCGGCCTCGGCGAGGCTATGCCGCCGGGCTCGCGGAGCGCGAGCACGTGCCCGCCGCCGGGCAGGAAGCCGCGGGCCGGGTCCTCGGCGTAGACGCGGGCCTCGACGGCGTGGCCGGTGAGCCGTACGTCCTCCTGCGCGAACGGCAGCAGCTCCCCCGCCGCCACCCGCACCTGCAGCTCCACCAGGTCGACGCCCGTGACCAGCTCCGTGACCGGGTGCTCGACCTGCAACCGGGTGTTCATCTCCATGAAGTGGTAGGCCCCGGTGGACCCGTCCACGATGAACTCGACCGTGCCCGCACCCGTGTATCCGACGGCCCTGGCGGCCTCCACCGCCGCCGCGCCCATGCGGGCGCGCGTCTCCGGGCCGATGAAGGGCGACGGCGCCTCTTCGACGATCTTCTGGTGCCTGCGCTGCAGGCTGCACTCGCGCTCGCCCAGGTGAACGATGTTCCCGTGGGTGTCGGCCAGGATCTGGATCTCGATGTGGCGGGGGTTCTCGACGTACCGCTCGATCAGCAGGGTCCCGTCCCCGAACGCGGCCAGCGCCGTACGGCGGGCGGACTCCAGGGCGTCGGGCAGCTCGGCGGCCGAGCGGACCAGCACCATCCCCTTGCCTCCGCCGCCGGCGGAGGGCTTGATCAGGGCCGGGAAGTCGCGCCAGTCCGCCAGCGAGTCGCCCGGCTCGGCCCCGCCCGGCACCACAGGCACCCCGGCCGCCGCCACGGTGGCCTTGGCGCGGATCTTGTCGCCCATCGCGTCGATGGCCGCGGCGGGCGGCCCGATGAACACGATGCCGGCCTCCGCGCACCGCCGCGCGAACACGCCGTTCTCCGCCAGAAACCCATATCCGGGATGTACGGCCTGCGCCCCCGAAGCGCGAGCCGCCCCAACAATTGCCTCAATATCCAGATATTTCGGCACCTGAAGGGCAATGTCGGCTTCGCGAACGTGCTTGGCGTCCGCGTCGGACGGCGTGTGAACGGCCACCGACGTGATGCCGAGCCGCCGCAGCGTACGAATGACACGAACGGCGATCTCACCCCTGTTAGCAATGAGAACCTGCGGGGGGCACGCCCCCCGCATTCCCCCCAAAGACATGGCGCTTCGCACCTCCTTCATCGCTGCCCCTGCGGGGCAGCGCTTCGCACGTCTTTCATTGCTTCGCTCACATCCGGAAGACGCCGAAGCCGGCGGGTTCGAGCGGGGCGTTGGCCGCCGCGGACAGTGCCAGGCCCAGGACCGTGCGGGTGTCGAGCGGATCGATCACCCCGTCGTCCCAGAGCCGGGCCGTGGAGTAGTAGGGGTTGCCCTGGTGTTCGTACTGGGCCCTGATCGCGTCGGCGTCGGCGCTGCCGACGGTCGTGAGCACGTTCGCGGCCTGCTCGCCGCCCATGACCGAGATGCGGGCGTTCGGCCACATCCACAGGAACCTGGGTGAGTACGCCCGGCCGGCCATCGCATAGTTCCCCGCACCGAACGAGCCGCCGATCACCACGGTGAACTTGGGCACCCGCGCGCACGACACGGCCGTCACCATCTTGGCCCCGTGCTTGGCGATGCCGCCCGACTCGTAGGCCCTGCCGACCATGAAGCCGCTGATGTTCTGCAGGAACACCAAGGGGATCCGCCGCTGGTCGCACAGCTCGATGAAGTGCGCCCCCTTCATGGCGGACTCGCTGAACAGGATGCCGTTGTTCGCCACGATCCCCACCGGATGGCCGTGGACGTGGGCGAAGCCGGTGACGAGCGTCGCGCCGTACTCCGCCTTGAACTCCAGGAACCGCGAGCCGTCCACGATCCTCGCGATCACCTCGCGTACGTCGTACGGCCGGCGGGTGTCGGCGGGCACGATGCCGTACAGGTCGCGCGGGTCGTGCCTGGGCGGCTCCGGCGCGATGGTCTGCCAGGGCCGCTCGGCGCGCGGGGCCAGGGTGGAGACGATGTCGCGGACGATGGCCAGCGCGTGCGCGTCGTCCTCGGCCAGGTGGTCGGTGACGCCGCTGACCCGGGCGTGCAGCTCGCCGCCGCCCAGCTCCTCGGCCGTGACCTCCTCGCCGGTGGCCGCCTTCACCAGCGGCGGGCCGCCCAGGAAGATCGTGCCCTGGCCGCGTACGATGACGGCCTCGTCGCTCATCGCGGGGACGTACGCGCCGCCGGCGGTGCACGAGCCGAGCACGGCGGCGATCTGCGGGATGCCGCGGGCGGACATCGTGGCCTGGTTGTAGAAGATGCGCCCGAAGTGCTCGCGGTCCGGGAACACCTCGTCCTGCCTGGGCAGGAACGCGCCGCCGGAGTCCACCAGGTAGACGCACGGCAGCCGGTTGTGCAGGGCCACCTCCTGCGCGCGCAGGTGCTTCTTGACGGTGACCGGGTAGTACGTGCCGCCCTTCACCGTCGCGTCGTTGGCGACGACCACGCACTCGCGGCCCGAGACCCGGCCGACACCGGTGATGATGCCCGCGGCGGGGGCCTGGTCGTCGTACAGGCCGTTCGCGGCCAGCGGCGACAGCTCCAGGAAGCGGGAGCCGGGGTCGAGCAGGCCGTCCACGCGGTCGCGCGGCAGCAGCTTGCCGCGCTCGACATGGCGCTGCCGCGACCGCTCCGGCCCGCCGGGCGCGGCGGCGGCGAGGCGTTCGAGCAGCTCCGCGGCGAGCCGCTCGTTGAGCTCGGCATTGCTCTTGTACGTCTCGCTCGCAGGCTCGGCAGCCGACTTCAGCACCGGCCAGTCGCTCATGAGTCCCCTCTCATGGCTCAATATGTTAGTCATCATTAACGTAACCGTCTAGCATGTGAGACGTGACCACCGCCTCGACACCTACCCGCACCCTGGCCCGCAATCGGGGCAAAAGACGCACGGAGATCGTGGAGGCGGCCGCCCGGCTGTTCGCGGCGCGCGGCTTCCACGGCGTCTCGATCGAGGACATCGGCGGCGCGGTCGGCATCTCGGGGCCGGCGCTCTACCGGCACTTCAGCGGCAAGGAAGCGCTGCTGGCCGAGATGCTGCTGGACATCAGCTCGCGGCTGCGCGAGTCCGCCGCCGCGGTCGTCACCTCGCCCGCCGACCCGCGCGAGACGCTGGACGCGCTGCTCAACGTGCAGATCACGTTCGCCATCGAGCAGCCGGCGCTGATCACGGTGCACGACAGGGAGCTGGGCAACGTGCCCGAGCCCGAGCGCCGGAGGATCCGGCGGCTGCAGCGTCTCTACGTCGAGGAGTGGGTGACCGTGCTGGCCGAGCTGCACCCCTCGTGCCCGCCCGCGCGGCTGCGCGCCGCCACGCACGCCGTCTTCGGCCTGCTCAACTCCACACCGCACAGCGCCGGCGAGCTTCCCGCGCGGGACATGCGGCCTCTGCTGCACGCGATGGCGCGGGCCGCGATCGCGGCCTCGGTTAACGAGCACTAACTTCGCGCGGACCGCCAACCGAGCCCTTGCTGTCTCAACTATCTAGATATATCGTCACGATATCTCGATAGTTGGAGGAATCATGCAAGAGCCGGACTTCTGGGATGCGCCTCCACCGCCCCCCTCCCTGCCGCCGTC
>NZ_JADOGI010000304.1 GCF_015645445.1 Nonomuraea cypriaca
GGGGGCATTGACGGGGGATGTCAGCTTTGCGAACTTGAGTGTTGACTCTTGTGAACTTATTGGTTGACGCGTGTAGATGCGGGTATGTTCTTCCACGCCCCCGATCGATGGGATTCGGACGGGGGCACCAAAATTTCTGGTGCGGACTTCCCTCCCCCTTCTTCGGGCCGGCGATCTGCCGATGGCCTGGGTGCACTGGTGTGCTTGTTCGTTTATGGGTGGCCTTCTTGGCTTTTGGGCAACTTGGGGACTGAGGGCCTGTCACCTTGGTTGCGGGGGCGTGGTTTTCGGGCGTGGTCGCGGGGCCGGAGTTTTGTCGTGGAGTGAGTGGGTTCTGGGAAGCGGCTACGCGGGGCTGTGAGGGCGCTGGAAGGGCCGGCGGGCGCGGGATCGTCTATGGGGTCGGCAGGCGCAGGCCATTCCGGACACGGCGTCGTGAGGTCCGCGGCCGCCTGGGCGGCGTTGATCGCGGAGAGAACCGCTGATCCCGCCCGCGTTACGAGTCCGATAATCGCGCGATTTTGTCGTGGTTGACCGGTATGGTCATGAGCCATGCGTACGAACACTACTGACAGCCGGGCTCCGGTTCTGGTCTGGAGCGCGTTGGCCATCGTCTATGTAGTGTGGGGCTCGACGTACCTCGGCATCAGGATCGCGATCGAGACCATGCCGCCGATGCTCAGCGGTGCGCTGCGGTTCGTGACGGCGGCGCTGCTGCTCGGCGGCTTTCTCGCGATCAGGTACGGGCGGGCGCCGTTCAGGATGACGTGGCGGCAGTTCGGCGGGGCCGCGCTGGTCGGCCTGCTGCTGCTGACCGGCGGCAACGGCATGGTGGCGGTGGCCGAGCAGCACATCTCCTCGGGCCTGGCCGCCCTGCTCGTCGCGGCCGTGCCGCTGTGGCTGGTGGTGTTCAGGATCGTGGCCAGGGACCGGCCCGAGGTGCTGACCCTGGCGGGGGTGCTGGTCGGGTTCGGCGGGGTCGCGGCGCTGTCGCTGAACGGCGGCGGCGAGTCGGCCAGCACGTCCGGCATCGTGGTGATCCTGGTGGCCTCGTTGTCGTGGTCGATCGGGTCGTTCCTGTCGGCGCGGATCCCAATGCCCTCGAACGTGTGGGCGGCCAGCATGGTCGAGATGGTGGCAGGCGGGGCCGGGCTGACCCTGGCCGGCCTGTCGTTCGGCGAACGGCTCGACCCGGCCGTGATCTCCGGGCGGTCGTGGGCGGCGCTGGCGTACCTGGTGCTGGTGGGGTCGCTGGTCGGATTCACGGCTTACACGTGGCTGCTCGGCAACGCGCCGATCTCGCTGGTTTCCACGTACGCGTACGTCAATCCGGTCGTCGCCGTCATCCTGGGCGTGCTGGTGGTGAACGAGCACGTGACGACGCAGGTAGTGCTCGGTGGTCTGGTGATCCTGGTCGGCGTCGCGCTGGTGGTGTCCACCGAACGACGACGCCGTAGATCGAAGACCAGCGTCCGGCCGGCGGTCGAGGAGGCCCCCGCGGAGGTGGTCTAGCCCCGTTTTCCGCACACGCCGCATCGTCGCGGGCCGGCCGCTACAGCGGTCTTGCACTGTGAGTGATCGGCGCAGGTCGGCGGCGGTGACGGGCGGAAAACGGGGCTAGCGGGGGAATGCCTTGGCGGCGGCCAGGAACGCGTCGTTGGCCTCCGGGTCGCCGATGGACACGCGCGCGCCCTCCCCGGCGAACGGCCGCACCGCCACGCCCTCGCTCGCGCAGGCGGCGGCGAAGTCGAGGGTGCGCTCGCCGAGCCTGAGCCAGACGAAGTTCGCCTCGGTGGGCGGCACCGTCCAGCCCTGGGCGATGAGCGACTCGCGGACCCGGGTCCGTTCCTTGACCACCCGCTCGACCCGCTCCAGCAGCTCATCCTCCGCCTGGAGCGAGGCGATGGCCGCGACCTGCGCGAGGTGGTTGACCGCGAACGGGACGATCGTCTTGCGCACCGCCGACGCCACAGGCTCCTGCCCGATCATGTAGCCGACCCGCAGTCCGGCCAGCCCGTACGCCTTCGAGAACGTACGCAGGACGCAGACGTTGGGCCGGTCCCGGTAGAGCGTGAGGCCGTCGGGGACGTCCTCGTCGCGCACGTATTCGCGGTAGGCCTCGTCGAGCACCACCAGGACGTGCTCGGGCACCCGGTCGAGGAACGCCTCCAGCGCGCCCCTGCGTATGGCCGTGCCTGTCGGGTTGTTCGGGTTGCACACGAACACCAGCCGCGTCCGGTCGTTGATCGCCTCCGCCATGGCGTCCAGGTCGTGGTCCTCGCCCGCCAGCGGCACCATGACCGACTTCACCCCGGCCAGGTCGGCGAGCAGGGGGTACGCCTCGAACGAGCGCCACGCGTACACGACCTCGACCCCGGGCTCGCCCACCGTCTCCAGCAACTGCTGCGCCACCGTGACCGAGCCGGCGCCGAGCGCGATGTGGTCGGCCGGCACGCCGAACCGCGCCGCGATGGCCTCCGTCAGCTTGACCGAGCCGGGATCCGGATACCGGTGGATCTGCCGCGCTCCCTCGGCGATCGCCTCCACCACGGAGGGCAGCGGGTCGTACGGGGACTCGTTCGAGGAGAGCTTGTACGACCGCCCGTCGGGAGCCACCACGGCCTTGCCCGGCTTGTAGGCGGTCATTGTGTCCAGGATCTGGCGGAAACGAGGCATGTCCTAACCTTAAGAGGCGCGGCGGCGTGCGGCATCATCCGTCCAGGCCAGCGGGCTCACTCCTTGAGGGAGCGGAGCATCGGCGGGTGCAGGAGCTCGGCCGGGCCACGCCGGTAGAGCTTGGCCGGGCGGCCGCCATCCCTGGTCGTGGTGGCGCCGGTCTCCAGCAGGAAGCCCTCCGCCTTGGTGACCTTCCTGTGGAAGTTTCGCGGGTCCAGGGGGCGGCCCCAGACGATCTCGTAGACGCGGCGCAGGTCCGCCACCGTGAAGTCCGGCGGGCAGAAGGCCGCGCCCAGCGACGTGTACTCGAGCTTGCCCCGCGCCCGCTCGATGCCGTCCAGCATGATGCGGCGGTGGTCGAAGGCCATGACCGTCAGGGCGTCCACCGCCTGCCAGCTCATGTGGGCCTTCTCCGAGGCGGGCAGGTCCGGGGCCAGGCCGAGGTAGGCGACGCTCAGGACGCGCTGGCGGGGGTCGCGGTCCGGGTAGCCGTACGTCTGGAGCTGCTCCAGGTGCACCGGCGCGCCCGGGAGGCCGGCGCGTTCCGCGAGGATGCGCTGGGCGGCGGCCGGGAGGTCCTCGTCCAGTTGGATGAAGCCGCCGGGCAGCGACCAGCGCCGCAGGAACGGCGGATTGTCGCGCCGCCACACGAGGGCGCTCAGGGCTTGGTTGCGCACGGTGAGCACGACCAGGTCGACGCTGACCGGGATGCTCGGAACCATGCAGGGCAGGCTACACGCAGTCGCGGGCCACCATGAGCACGTCGAGGACGGTACGCGCCGGAGCCTACGTGACGATGCGTACGTGTAACGGCTCGGTGGTCGACTGCCCGGAGGGCCCCTTCACACCGATCTTGACCCACTCCCCGCCAGGCACCTGGCTCCAGTCGAACGGCACCCAGGCCGTGACCATCCCGACGGGCAGCTCCTCCGCCGGATCCGGATTCTGCTCCAGCCATCCGACCTCGGACACCACCAGCTCCTTCGTACCCCCCGACCATTCGACGGTGACGGTGCCGCCGGTGAAGTTGTAGCCGCGCACCTCCACCCCGTCCTGGACGTCCCTGGGCCGGCGGATGGCGTCCACGGCGATCGGCCGCTGCCAGTCCGCGGCGATCTCCTGCTCGAGTGAAGGCTTGCCGCAGGTCATGAAGTCGCTCCACATGTAGGAGACGATCTTCTGCACGTAACGTCCGGCCATCGTCACGGCCTGGTCCAGGCGCTTCTTGTCGGTCTTGCCGCGCGTCCCCTGCGGGGCGCACGGCTCCTCGCCCGACGGCTCGAACGCCTCCACGTTCGCCCACAGCTGCACCTGGTAACCGACCTCGACCATCTCCTCCCTGGCCGCCGCCATCTCCCGGTAGTAGTCGCGCGTGGACCCCTGGTACGCGGTCTCGTACGTCGACTCGCCCACCACCGGCCGCAGCCGCTCGTCCACCTGACTGGAAGCCTCGTCCGGCCAGTACAGCCCGACCTTGCCGGTCCCCCGGCTGTCCTGGGGCGCGATGATGCCCACCCCGGTCTGCGCCAGCGCCTTGAAGCCCTCCGCCACCTGCTTGGGCGACTGGCCGAACGCGACCCGTTCGCGCGCGTCGAGGTACGGGCTGATCAGGATGGGTTTGCCGGGCAGCTCCTGCTCGACGATCGTGTGCTGGTCGGCGTACACCTCCAGCGTCGGGTTGCCGGCCAGGGTGTCCGACATCTGGACCTCGAACGGCTGGTAGACGCCGCCCAGCGAGGGCCGGTCGGCGTAGCGCACGCCGTAGTCCTGCAGGATGCGCCGGGTCAGCGTGGTGAGCGTGCCGAGGTGGCGCGTCTCCGCCCTGGTCGGCGTCTTGGAGTCGCGCGGGGCGAGCGGCAGCGCGGGGAAGACCCGCATGCCGAACTGGTCGCCCAGGTCGAGCAGCTCGTTCAGGCTGTCCTTGGGCGAGCCGGCCACCAGGATCATGTCGTAGGAGGCGGCCTTGCCGCTGAAGTCGCAGGTGGCGTCGTCCGAGCCGTCGACCTGGGTGATGAGCCGGTAGTAGATGCGGTTGCCCACCCTGATGCTGTGTTCCATCTCGGGGCAGCGGAACACGTCAGGGCCGAATGACTCGTCGGTGCGGTAGACGTACGTGCGGCCGATCCGGTTGTCCGGGTTGGCCTGCCTGAGGTCCCGCTCCGCCGAGTCGTGGCAGGTCAGGCCGTCCTCCTCGCACGCCTTGTACAGCGAGTCGAGCGTGCCGTCCTTGGCCAGGATCTCGCCGTCGTCCGTCACCTCGCGGAACTGCAGGCCGTATCCGATCCTGATGATCGTGTCGCCGCCGACCTGGTGGATCTCCTGGAGCTGGCCGCGCCAGGTGCAGGGGTCCGACTTGGGGGTGATCCAGTAGCCGGTGATCGCGTACTTGGCCTGCTGCTCGGTGTCGAACGTTCCACAGGGGTCGGTGAACTCGCTGACCTTCGGGGACGGCTCGGTCGTCCGCGGCGATTTGCTCGCCACGGGCTTCGGCTTGTCCGAGGACGACGGCAGGACCACGAGCACCGCCGCGACCACGGCCACGAGGGCTGCGCCCGCGACCAATAAGAGCCAGCGCACGTTCAGAGACCCACCCTTACCCCTACCGCCCTCGATCGGATTACCGCTTCACTCCGGCCCAGGACTCCAGCTGGGAGACGAAGCGCTTGGCGGAGTTGGGCCAGTGGTGGTTCGCGCGGGCCGCCGCGTAGCCGCGCGCGCCCTGCGCCCGCCGCTCGCGTACGTCGTCCCGCAGAGTGAGTACGGCCTGCGCCACCGCCTTGGGGTCCTCCCACGGCACCACGACGCCGCTGTCGTAGCGCTCCACCAGCTCGACGGCGCGCGGCGACGGTGTGGTGATGACGGGGATGCCGTGCGCCATGTACTCCACGATCTTCGTGGGCATCGAGTGCCGGTAGTTGGGCTCGTCGTGCAGCAGCGACAACCCGGCCAGCGCCCCGTCGAGCCGCTTCAGCGCCTCGTCGTTGGGCATGAAGTCGCGCCACTCCAGCAGGCCCTCGGTGACGGCCTGGTTGAGCACGGGACGGCTCTGCGGGTCGGCGTACCCGATCAGCTCCACGGCCACCCGGTACGGCTGCAGCAGCTTGGCCACCTCGACGGCCTCCACCACGCCCCTGGCCCTGGACAACCAGCCCAGATAGACGACCCGGTCGTCCCCAGGAGGCGTCACGGAGTCGGGCACCCACGTCTCGTTCGGCACGATCGGGTGGGCGTGCTTGAACCTGCCCGCATACGCCGTCTCGGCCAGCATTAAGTGCAGGTGACGCTCGGCGGTGCCTTCGAGCATGCGCGCCATGAACCGCACCGGCGGCCGCAGCGGCGAGGGCAGCCAGGGCTTGAGCGAGAGCGTGGCCGGGGTGTCCTCGTGCACGTCCCACACCACCGGCGGCCTGTTACGCATGCCCCACACGGCGAACAGCAGCTCGGGGTCGTGGACCAGGACGAGATCGACCTTGTCCCGCATGCGTTTGAACAGCCGCCGCGCGGCCCACATCGCGGAAAGGCGTTTCCGCTGAGCCGCCCTGGGAAGATCCACACCGGTGACCCAAGGACGGGGGACGACGCCGAAGGCGGTGAAAGAGGCGGCATACGTGACCTCATGACCGGCATCCACCAAGGCGCGGATCTGCCGGTGCAGGATCCGGGCGTCCTCGGGGTTATGCACCACCGTCATGACGAGCACGTGCACTGCGCGCAGCCCTCCGTCGCTACAGCCGCTCGACGCGTTCACCCTCGGCGAGAACGCCGCGGGTGTCGAGCACGAGACTGGCCTTCGCTTCGACCATGTCGAGGTCGAACGCGGCATGCTGCTGCATGAGCAGCGAAACGTCCGCGTTGATCACCGCCTCGGCCAGGTCCTCCTCACGCGGCACCGGCGTGCCGTCTACAGACCACTCCTTGACGTACGGGTCCACGAACGAGAGCTCGGCGCCCAGCTCCAGCAGCGCCCGCGCCACGGGGAGCGCCGGGGTCTCACGCTCGTCGGCGATATCCGGTTTGTACGTGACGCCGAGCATAACCACCCTGGCGCCGTTTACGGGCTTCTTATACCTGTTCAGCAAGCGTTGGACGCGGGCCACCACATAGGACGGCATCCGCTCGTTGATCTCCTGCGCCAGCTCGACGAACCTGAACGGGTAGCCGAGCTTGCGCACGGTGTACGACAGGTAGGACGGGTCGACGGGGATGCAGTGCCCGCCGACTCCCGGTCCCGGCAGGAACTTCTGGAAGCCGAACGGCTTGGTCGCCGCGGCCTCGATCGACTCCCACAGGTCGATCCCCAGCTCGTCACAGAAGATCGCCATCTCGTTGACGAGGGCGATGTTGACGTGCCTGTAGGTGTTCTCCAGCAGCTTGGCCATCTCGGCCTCGCGGGTGCCGCTGACCGGCACCACCTGCTCGATGAACCGCCCGTAGAACGCCGTGGCCCGGTCGCGGCAGGTCGGCGTGTAGCCGCCCACGACCTTGGGTGTGTTGCGCAGGCCGAACTTGGGGTTGCCCGGGTCGATGCGCTCGGGCGAGAAGGCGAGGTGGAAGTCCTCCCCCGCGACCAGCCCCGAGGTCTCCAGCAGCGGCCTGGCCACCTCGTCGGTGGTGCCTGGCCAGGTGGTGGACTCGAGCACGACGAGCGTGCCCTTGCTCAGGTTGCGCGCGACGGCCTTGGTCGCGCCCTCCACAGCGGACAGGTCCGGGCGGTGGTCCTCGTCCAGCGGAGTGGGCACGCATATGACGATCGTGTTGCTCCGGGCGAGCACGGCCTCGTCGAGCGTGGCGCTGAACCCGTTGGCCAGCATGTGCTCGAGGTCGGCGTCAGTGAGGTCATCGATGTAGGACTGCCCGGCTTTGAGCGCGTCGACCTTGCCAGGGTCGACGTCCACGCCGACGACCCGCAGGCCGGCGTTCACCGCTTCCTTGGCCAGCGGCATGCCGACGTAACCCAGGCCGATGACAGCCAAGTCGATTTCTGTCACAGCTGTGCCTTAGAGAGCCGGAGACAACACTTCATGGTCGCAAAGGCTATCTCAAGTCCACCTAGCTCACGCCTAATGCGACCGAACCCGTCACAAGAGACAGCCATCTTGTAGGTCATCATTCGGCAAGAGATCGGTATAGAGCTTGATAAGAGTCGGCAACGCGACTCCAAGTACGCTTCGCCGCCACTTCCGCCCGTCCTGCCTCACCCATCTCAGCTCGTCTGGCGGGGTCCTCGCGGAGTCCCGCGAGCGCCTTGGCGAGCTCAGCGGGGTCGCCGGGCGGGACCAGCAGCCCGGCTCCGTCCGAGCCGACAAGCTCGGACAACGCGGGCAGATCGCTGAGTACGACGGGCTTTCCGAGCGCCATCGCCTCGACGGGTTTCAATGGAGTAACAAGTCGGCATACGCGCAGGTCCTCGCGAGGACAGACGAAGATGTCGATGGCGTCCTGCGCCTGCAGCGCTTCCTCGGGACCGACCCGCCCGGGCAGGACGGCGTCCTCCAGGCCCAGCTCCTCGACCAGTTCGAGCAGGTTGTCGCGCTCGGTGCCGTCGCCCACGATGAGCACGCGCACCGGCGTGCGCTCGTCGCGCAGCAGCGCCGCGGCCCGCAGCAGTGTGGCGAATCCCTCGTAGGCCACGATGCTCGACACGGAGCCGACCACGATCTCTCCGGGCGCGATGCCGTACGCGTCCCTGAACGAGGCGCCGTCGTAGTGGGCCGTCAGCAGCGTGTCGTCCACCGCGTTGGGCGCCAGGTGGATCTTCTCCCTGGGCACGCCGCGCTCGACGATCTCCGTCGCCATGGTCTCGGCCAGCGTGACGACCGCGTCGGCCTCCCGCATCAGGAACGCCTCGCGCTCGCGCTGGAGCACGTGGCGCTGGCTGCCGACCCTGATCGGGTCGCGCGAGGCCCACGTCTCCTCCAGGAAGCCGCGTACCTCGTAGACGAAGGGCGTGCCCGTCCTGTCGCGTACGGCGTGGGCGATCGAGCCGTTGCGGTGGTCGGTGGCGGCGTGCAGGATCTGCGGCCGCAACTGGGTCACGAGCTTGGTGACCGCGGCGGCGCCCCTGATGATGCGCCCCTGGGTCTCGAACGGCATCTCGCCGTGCCCGTCCGGCAGCAGCCGGTAATAGGGGATGTCGTCGATCTCCTCGAACGGCGGCGCGTCCGCGTGCCCCTGCAGCATCGGCCAGCCCCAGCTCGTGACCACGTGCGGGTCGATCCCCGCGACCTTCTGGGCGGTGACGATGCGGTGGGTGCGGACGGTGTAGCCGGCCTGCGTGTACGGCAGCGCGTTCGTGACCACGTGCAGGACCCGGTTCTGGACCCGGGTCAGGATGGCCACCTTGGGCTCGGGCGGGATCGGGTCGGGGCTGATGGCGGCCAGCTCGCCCCGGTAGTAGGCGGCCCGGCGCTTGACGAACGGGTATTTCGTGTGGGCTTCGAGCACCGCGGCGGCCTCGCTGACCCGGCCGGCGTCCCAGTGCTCCTTGGCCTCGTTCCACGGCCCCTTGATCACGCGCATGCCGAACTTGCGCACCATGCGCCTGGCCCGTCGCGCGGCCGGCCACGCGACTTTGCCCACGACGGGACGCAGCCGGGGCGGGAGCGCGTCGGCGGCGGCCTGGGCCACCCGGACGGGGTCGGACTTGACCTTCGTCGCGACGACGCGGGAGACGATGATCGGGTGCTGGACGAAGCCCTTGAGAAGTCCACCGACGCCGGCACGGGCGGACTTCGCGGAAACCTTAGAGGAGTCTTGACGACTGGCGTCGGATGCCACGCGGTGACCGTACCATAGGCAGCGTTTTTTCCCTTCCGTCATGAAAGGCGAGGTCAATGAGGGAGAACCCCCTGGTCCTGCACGTATTGGGTGCTCGTCCCAATTTCGTGAAAGCGGCCCCGGTGGTCCGTGCACTCGGTGAACTCGGCGTGCGGCAGGGCATCATCCACACTGGTCAGCACTACGACGCACTGATGTCCGACGTGTTCTTCGCCGATCTCGGCCTGCCGGATCCGGTGGCGAACCTGGGGGTCGGCTCCGGAAGTCACGCCAAGCAGACCGCGGCCCTGCTCGTCGGCCTGGAGGAGGTCGTGCAGGAGCAGGAGCCCGACCTGGTCGTGGTCTACGGCGACGTGAACTCGACGCTGGCCGCGATCCTCGTCTGCGCCAAGCTGGGCGTCAGGACGGCGCACGTGGAGGCGGGTCTGCGCTCGTTCGACCGGGGCATGCCGGAAGAGGTCAACAGGGTCGTCACGGACGCACTGGCCGACCTGCTCTTCGTCACCTCGCCCGAGGCGCTGTCCTACCTGGCGAACGAGGGCGTGCCCGCGTCCAAGGTGCACCTGGTGGGCAACCCCATGATCGACAGCCTGTTCTCCGCGCTGCCGTCACTCGACCCCGCGCCCGTGGTCGAACGGCTTGCCATACCCGCTCGTTATGCCGTCGCCACGCTGCACCGCCCCGCGAACGTGGACACCCCGGAGGCCGCCAAGGAACTGGTCGACGCGGTGCTGGAGGTCGCGCGGCAGATCCCGCTCGTGGTGCCGATCCACCCGCGCGGCAAGGCCAGGCTGGCCGCTGCCGGGCTGGTCGACGGTGAGTCGATCAAGGTGGTGGACCCGCTGGGGTATGTGGACTTCCTCTCACTCGTACGCGGCTCCGCGCTGGTCGTCACGGACTCAGGCGGCGTGCAGGAGGAGACCACGATGCTGGGCGTCCCCTGCCTGACCGTCCGGCCCAACACCGAGCGGCCGATCACCATCACGCACGGCACGAACCGCCTGGTCACGCCCGCCCTGCTGCCCGCCGCCGCGGAGAAGGCGCTGGCCGACGGCGCCGCCACGCCGGCCGGCGAACTTCCGGTGCTGTGGGACGGTCAGGCCGGGCCGCGCATCGCCAAGGTGATCACCGCCTGGCTCAAGGGGGACAACCTGGCGCCTGCTTCCCAGGCCAAACGACCCTCATAGCGGGCGGCTCTGGCCGTACCATGACATACCTCCGCTGAGCGATAGGCGTACCACCATGGCCGATTCCCCCGAAGAGCCCTCCCGCGGGGGGGGGGGGGCCCCCCCCCCCCCCCCCAAAAAAAACAA
>NZ_JADOGI010000305.1 GCF_015645445.1 Nonomuraea cypriaca
CAGTCGTGCACATGGGGCGGGAGCCTGAGGTGGATCACATCTATCTGCTTTTGCGCCAGGCGATAGTGAGCGGGCGTTACCCCGTGGGGGCGCAGATGACCGAGACCGCCCTGGCGGAGGAGCACGGCGTGAGCCGTACGCCCATCCGCGAGGCCCTGCGCAGGCTCGAACAGGACGGCCTCGTGGAACGGTCGTCCCGCGGGGGGATGCGGATCCGGGTCTGGAGCACCGAC
This sequence comes from Nonomuraea cypriaca, assembly GCF_015645445.1. Lineage (GTDB taxonomy): Bacteria > Actinomycetota > Actinomycetes > Streptosporangiales > Streptosporangiaceae > Nonomuraea > Nonomuraea cypriaca. Next base: position 234 of record NZ_JADOGI010000305.1, read on the forward strand.
GAGGTCTTCGACCTCTATGAGGTCCGCATCGTCCTGGAGGCGCAGGCGGCGGCTATCTCGGCGGAACGCCGGACGGTTCTGGATCTCGTACGCCTGCGCCAGGCGAATGACACGATGCGCACCGCGGACGTGGACAACGGCGAGCAACTGCGCGAGGTCAACCTCGCCTTCCACGACGCTCTCTGGCACGCGAGCCACAACCTCGCCCTCATCGAGACGCTGACGAGGCTGCAACGGCAGATCATGCGGCACCCCGCCAACACGCTGATGTACCCGGGGCGCTGGCAGGACGTCCTGGCCGAGCACGACGCCCTGATCGACGCCATCGAGGACGGCGACTCGGCCAAGGCGCACGAGATCGCCGCGACGCACATGCAGTCGGCACGCGACATCCGCCTTCGGCTCTACCAGTAGGGGTCCCTGTCGTCTGCCGGCGGATGCCTCCGACCGCCGCGATATGTCAGATTTGTCCGATTCGTAATGGGTAGGCGTGGTCGCCATGAGCGGACACGAGGTCTGGGAGGGGCCGGGCGCCGGCGGGGGAATGTCGCGGCGGGAGTTCTCGCGTCTGGGGGCCGCCGCGCTGGGCGCCGCCGGAATGTCGGGGCTGTCGCCGTCCCGCGAGACCGCCACGCCGGCGCAGGGACCGGCCGGACGGCAGGTGGCCCCGGTGGGTTTCGTCCTCGGGCACGAGCAGTTCCGTACGCCCGAGCTGGTCGCGTTCGCCGAACGCGCCGACCGCTCCGGCTTCAGCCACGTCTGGGCCAGCGACCACGCCCACCCCTGGCAGGACAACGAGGGGCACGCCATGTTCCCCTGGATCACGCTGGCCCTGGTCGGCGACCGTACGTCACATCTGAGGTACGGCACAGGGGTGACCTGCCCGCTCTACCGCCACCACCCCTCGCAGGTGGCACAGGCCTTCGCCTCTCTGGGGATCCTGACGCCCGGCCGGGTGTTCCTCGGCCTCGGCACCGGCGAGGCGCTCAACGAACAGGCCACCACCGGCCGCTTCGACCGCTACCCCGAACGCCACAACCGCCTGGTGGAGGCCATCCAGCTGATCCGCCGCCTGTGGACCGGCGAACGCGTCACCTTCAAGGGCGACTACTACCGCACCGACCAGTACAAGCTGTACGACGTCCCCGACCCGCCGGTGCCCATCTACGTGGCCGCCAGCGGACCGAGGAGCGCCTACCTGGCCGGTCGGTACGGCGACGGCTGGATAACCCAGACCAAGGACCTCACGAACCCGCGGATACACGACCAGTTCGTCAAGGGCGCCCGCGCCGCCGGCAAGGACCCCGACGCCATGCCGAAGCTGGTGGAGACCTGGGTGGTCGTCGGCGACCGGGCCCAGGCCGAGCAGGCGGCACAGAAGTGGCGCTTCACCGTGCACGGCTTCGGCGACCTGCTCTACCAGCCCAACCCGGTCACCATCCAGCGCATCGCGGAGAAACGCTGGACCCTGCCGCAGGTCTACCAGTCATGGCCGCGCGGCACCGATCCCGAGACACACATCAAGGCGCTGCAGCGGATCGTCGACGCCGGCGGCACACCCTTCGTCCACTCCGGCCAGAACGACCAGCAACGCGTGATCGACTTCTACGCCCGCGAGGTGCTACCCCACGTACACCACTGACCGGGCACCCCCTGACCTGGTGAGGCATCTGCGCCACCGTACGAGGTGACACAAACCGTCGCGGTCGTCTGGATCTTGATCGTGCTCTGGTGGCCGCGGCATGAGCCGGCGTCCGGATGAGAAGCTTCTAGTCTACCGCTCACTCCCCGAGCAGGTAGCGGCGGACCCGGAGGAGGTGGTCCCGCATCGCGGCCTGTGCCACCGTCGCGTCGCGGTCGGTCAGGGCGGCGACGATCGCGCGGTGGTCGCGGGTGTACTCGTCGCGGCGCTCGGGGGTGAAGCTGTTCTGCTTCAGCTTGCCCCACAGCGGTTCGTGCCGGGCGTCGTTGGTGAGGTCGCAGATGCGCACCAGCAGGCCGTTGTGCGAGGCCAGCGCGAATGAGCGGTGCAGCGCCGCGTCCCACTGCTCGAACTCGGTGTAGCTCTCGGCCTCCTCACCGCCGCGCAGGCAGCGCCCCATCTCGGCGAAGTCGGCCTGGGTGGCCGCCGTGACCACCAGCGGCATGGTCGGCGGCTCGACCAGCAGCCGGGCCGCCATGATGTCGGCCGGGCTGATGCCGGTCGTCCCTGGCTCCGGGCCAGGCCCGGAACCGGGGGCGAGAAAGGTGCCGCGCCCAACGTGGCGGATGATCCGGCCGCGTGCCTCCAGCATGCCCAGTGCCCGCCGGACGGTGGTCCGGCTCTGGCCGCTGTGCTCCGCCAGCTCGCGCTCGGTCGGCAACTTGCTGCCCGGATTCAGCCGGAGTTCGGTCACCTGCCGTTCGAGGAACTCGATCACGCGCGCTTCCCCGCCCAGCGCGGGACTTGCGGACTCTGTCATGGCACCCCTCCAACCAATCCGAACCAATTATATGGGCCAGTAGGGCATGCGTAGCCGACATACCGGTATTGCGTCCGCGATTCGCCTCACATATGGTAGGCAACCAAGTGAGACCAATTGGTACCAATAAGGGCCAATCTTGGTCATCCACTCGCTGATCGGGCGACGTCATGACCACAGCGGAAACGCCGGTGCGAAAGGGCGGGTACATGAAGCTGGTCACCTACCGGTACGAGGGCCGGGAGTCGCTCGGGGCTCTCGACACCGAACGCAACGTCATCCGCGAGGTCACCGGTCCCGGTGGCATGGACTCCGGCGCCGACTTGCAGACCCTGATCCGGCGCTGGGACGCGCTCCCGGCCGGTCGCCCGCCGGTGAACGGGACGGAGATCCCGCTGGACGCGGTCACCCTGCGCGCGCCGATGCCCCGGCCGTCGCGCAACATCTTCTGCGTCGGCAAGAACTACCACGACCATTCCGCGGAGTTCGCCGGCAGCGGGTTCGACGGCTCCGACGACGGCACGGGCAACCCCTCGGGCGTGCCGGCGCTGCCGATCTTCTTCACCAAGGCGACCGGCAGCGTCATCGGCCCAGGGGAGGTCATCGAGCCGCACGCGGGCGTCACCGACGCGCTGGACTACGAGGTCGAGCTGGCCGTCATCATCGGCACCGGTGGGCGCGGCATCAGCAAGGAGGACTCCTGGCGGCACATCTGGGGATACACGATCATCAACGACGTGACGGCGCGCGACCTGCAGCGCGATCACAAGCAGTGGTTCCTGGGTAAGTCGCTGGACACCTTCTGCCCGATGGGGCCCTGGGCGGTCACGGCCGACGAGGTCGAGCCCACGAACCTCACCGTCGAGTGCTGGGTCAACGGGGAGCTGAGGCAGAGCTCCAACACCCGTGATCTGATCTTCGACATCCCCACGCTCATCTCCACCCTCTCCGCCGGAATCACCCTCCAGCCGGGCGACATCATCGCCACGGGCACGCCGGCCGGGGTCGGACTCGGCTTCGACCCGCCCCGCTTTCTGCGGCCGGGCGACGTCGTGTCGATGCGGATCGGCGAGCTGGGCACGCTGACCAACCCGATTGGACCCCTGACCCGACCGGATCCCTGACCCGATCGGATCCCTGACCGGCTGAGAGCGAGAACCCCCGGCGCACCGGAAGAGACACCACAGAGCAGCCAGATCCGAGGAGGTCGCATGCGCGACCGGGAACCATCCGACGCGAAGATACGCGTCCAGGGAATCGGCAAGTTCTTCGACATGAGGACCAAGGGCGACACGGGCCGCGTGCACGCGCTCGACGACGTCGACCTCACCATCGGGCGCAACGAGTTCCTCACCATCATCGGGCCCAGCGGATGCGGCAAGACGACCCTGCTGCGCATCATCGCCTCGCTCACCCCGCCCGACACCGGCCAGGTGCTGGTGGACGGGACCCCGGTCGCCGCGCCGACACCCGAGCGGGCCATGGTGTTCCAGTCCTTCGGACTCTTCCCGTGGAAGACCGTGCTGGACAACGTGCGCTTCCCACTGAAGATCCGGAAGATGCCCGACCAGGAGTCCACCGACATCGCGATGACCTATCTGCGCAAGGTCGGCCTGGAGCAGTTCGCCGGCAGCCACCCCCACCAGTTGTCCGGTGGCATGCAGCAGCGGGTCGGCCTGGCCAGGGCACTGGCCACCGACCCCGACATCCTGCTGATGGACGAGCCGTTCGGCGCGATCGACGCCCAGACCCGCGAGCTGATGCAGGAAGAGCTCATGCGGCTGTGGCAGGACAGCGGCAAGACCGTCGTGTTCGTCACCCACGACCTGGACGAGGCGGTGCTGCTGGCCGACCGGGTGCTGCTGCTCTCCCGGTCGCCCGGCAGGGTCCGTGCGCTGATCCCCGTCGACCTGCCCCGCCCCCGGTGGGACTACGACGTACGAGCGCACCGTGACTTCACCGACATCCGCTCCCAGCTGTGGGGGATGCTCCGCGACGACCTGATCAACCAGCGGGGCCAGGAGGCGAAGGCGGACGTCACATGACCGCCGTCGTCCCCGCACCGGCGCGGCCGGCGGTGGACCAGGCCACGCCGCGCCGCCGGCCCAGCCGGTTGATCCAGCACGCCGGGTTCGCCGCGCTGCTGCTCGTCTGCTGGGAGATCGGCTCGCACCTGCTGGACAACGCGTTGCTGCTGCCGTCACTGGGCGCGGTCGCGGCGGCCCTGGCGGAGCTGACCGCGAGCGGAGAGCTGCCCCTCGCACTGGGCCAGAGCCTGTTGCTGCTGGTCCTCGGCCTGCTGGGGGCGCTGGCCGTCGGGTTCGTGGTGGGCGTGCTGATCGGCCGGTCCCGGATCGCCTACTGGACGCTGAGCCCGTATTTCAGCGCGCTCTTCGTCATCCCCACCGTCGCGCTGGTGCCGCTGGTGCTGGTCTGGTTCGGCTTCGGCATGGCAGGGCGGGTCACGATCGTGCTGCTCGCCGGTCTGGTGCCCGTGCTGCTCAGCGTGGCCTCCGGGGTCCGCGACGCACCGGGCGAGCTGGTGGAGGTGGCGCGCTCCTTCGGGCTGCGCGGCGGGTTGCGGTTGCTGGTCCAGGTCCGGCTGCGCGCCGCGGTTCCGCTGATCATGAGCGGGCTGCGGCTGGCCGTCGGACGGGCGGTCGTCGGCATGGCCGTGGCGGAGACCTACCTGCGGCTCGGCGGGATCGGCGGGCTGATCCGCAACTACGGCGCCTCCTTCCAGACCGAGTACGTATTCGCGGCGATCCTCCCGCTCACCTTGCTCGGCATCGGCCTGAGCTTCCTCGTCGGCCTGGTCGAACGACGTTTCCAGAGGTGGCAGACATGAGCGCGCCGACTCACCGCGACTGGTCGCGGGTCCTGCTCAAGTCGACCCTGTGGCTGCCGGTGCTGAGCCTGGTGGTCTTCCTGACGGCCTGGGAGGTCGTCGGCCGCAGCGTCGATCCGCTGCTGTTCTCGCCGCCGTCCAGGATGATGGGGGCGCTGCCCGAGCTGCTCACGTCGGGCGAGCTCGTCTCCGCCACCGTGGTGACCCTTCAGGCACTGATCGCCGGATACCTGCTGGCGGCGGTCGTCGGCGTGGCGCTGGGCGTGCTGATGGCGCAGTGGGCGACGCTGGGCCGGCTGCTCAACCCGTACCTGTTCGGGATCTTCTCCACGCCACGGGTGGTGATGGTGCCGTTGATCATCCTGTGGTTCGGCATCGGCTACGGTGGCCGGCTTTTCCTCGTCTTCCTCTGGTCGATGATCGCGATCGCCACCACCACCGCCGACGGAGTCCGCAGCGCGCGTCCCGACCTGGTCGAGGTCGCCCGCGCCTACGGGGCCGGTCGGTTGCAGACGGTCCGGCACGTGCTGCTGCCCGGGTCGATCCCCTTCGTCGTCGCCGGCCTCCGCATCGGCGCCGAACGGGCCGTGGTCGGCGTCGTCATCGGCGAGATGTTCCTGGAGCTGACCGGGCTGGGCGGGCTGTTGCAGGACAGCGCGCAGAGCTTCGCCACCGCGCGGATGCTGTGGGCGGTGGTGGTGATCGCCCTCATCGGCACCGTGCTCATCGCCGGGCTGGACGCGTTCGAACGACGGATCTCCTCGTGGAAGACGTGACCCAAGCACACCAGAGGACAGAGAGAGGGCTGATGACCGACACCGAGATCGTCCCGGACGCCGCCGCCATCCACCGCGAGGCCTTCGTCGTGGAGGGCCACCGGGACTGCTACGAACAGATCCACTGGCTGAACTTCGGCGAGGAGAACCCCGTCCGCGACCGGCTGATCCCGCGGCTGGCCGCCGGCAGCGTGGACCTGGTCGTCTACGCCGTCGGCGGCGACACGCTGGCGCACTCCAACGGCCGGGACAAGAAGCTGCTCGCCACCCTGGAGAACATCGACGCGCTGGTCAAGGCGTGCGCGGAGCCCGACGTACCGGCCGGGGTGGTGCTCCGCGCCGACGACCTGCCGGACGCCTCGGACGGGACCTCCCGCTTCCTGCTGCACCTGGAGGGCGGCAGCCCGCTGGAGGGCAGCATGGCCGCCCTGGAGTCCCTCTTCCAGCTGGGCGTACGGTCCACGCAGCCCACATGGAACGTACGCAACGAGCTGGGTGACGGCGTACACGAGCGGGACAGCGGCGGCGGCCTGACCCGGTTCGGCGTGGCCGTGGTGAAGCGGATGGAACAGCTCGGCATGCTGGTCGACCTGTCGCACATCGCAGAGTCGGGCTTCTGGCACACGCTGCGGGTCACCGGGGGACCGGTCGTGGTGACGCACGCCAACGCGCGCGCGGTGTTCGACCACCCGCGCAACCTCAGCGACGACCAGGTCCGGGCGCTCGCCGAACGGGGCGGCCTGGTGGGCGTGCACACCCTGCCCACCTACGTGGGCGAGCGGCCCACCCTGGACGGGCTGATCGACCACGTGGCGCACCTGGTGGAGGTGGCCGGCATCGAGCACGTCGCCTTCGGCGGCGACTTCGTGGCCAGCGACGGGCCGCGGCCAGGTCGCGAGGCGCTGTTCCACGACCCCCGCAAGCCCCCGCCCGTGCTCGACGACCTGGTCGAGATCGACCAGCTGGCCAACTTCACCGTGGCCCTGCTGGCCAGGGGGTTCGGACCGGACGAGGTCCGCGCGCTGCTCGGCGGCAACTTCCTCCGGGTACTGCGCGCTGTGCTGCCGAAATAAGGAGATCACCATGAGAATCTGCCGCTACTCCACCGACAGCGGTGCGTCGTGGGGCATCGTCGAGGACGACGCCGTCTGGGCGCTGGACGGCGATCCCTACGACGCGTTCCGGCGCGGCGCGCGCGTCGGGACCCTGGCCGACGTGCGGCTACTGGCGCCGTGCGAGCCGAGCAAGGTGGTCTGCGCGGGGCGCAACTACCGTTCGCTGCTCAAGGAACAGGGAAGGGACCTGCCGTCTGAGCCCTTCCTGTTCCTGAAGACCGCCAACGCGGTGATCGGGCCCGACGAGGCGGTGCTGTACCCGAAGGGGGTGCGGGACGTCGCGCACGAAGGCGAGCTGGCCCTGGTGATCGGCCGCCGGGCTCAGCAGGTCGGTGTCGACGCCGCCGCGCGCCACATCCTCGGCTATACCTGCGCCAACGACATCACCGTGCGCGACTGGCAGCACCCCAGCGAGCAGTGGCTGCGCGCGAAGAGCTCCGACACGCACTGCCCGGTCGGGCCCTGGCTGGAGACCGAGCTGGACGGTGTCGAGGACCTGCGGGTCCGCACAGTGGTCAACGGCGAGGTACGGCAGGACGGGCGCACCGACGACCTGGTCTTCAGCATCCCCGAACTGGTCTCGTACGTGTCCGCGCACATGACGCTGGTCCCCGGTGACGTCCTGCTGACCGGCACACCGGCCGGCATTCGCAAGGTACGGCCGGGAGACGTCATGGAAGTCGAGGTCGAGGGGATCGGCACCCTGGTCAACCCGGTGCGCGCCTGGCCGGAACAGGCATAGCGGAAAGGAGGGCAACCCGATGACGTCGCACCGTCGAAGCGTCGCCCGTGTCCGGGCCGGGGGAGCCGCACTCCTGGCACTCACTCTCGTGCTCGGCGGCTGCACGGCGGAGCCGCGGGTGCCGGCGGCGCTGGCCGCGTTCAGCGGGGACACCCGTTTCGACCTCTCCGGCACCAGCATCCGCATCGGCACCGCCCAGGAGCAGGCCCTGGGCACCAGCACCAGCTACGCCATCGAGATCCTGAAGAGCTGGGGAGCCGACGTCGAGCTGGTCACCTTGACCAACCTGTCCGGCCTGGAGGCCATCGTGGCCGACCAGATCGATGTCGCCGCCCGCAGCTCCGACGAGCTGATGATCGGCACGGCACGGGGCATGAACGTCCGGGCGATCGGCGAACCGGTGTCGACCATGCACTACGCCCTGGTCGCCAGGAACGGGATCAAGGACGTGTCGCAGTTGCGCGGCGCCAGGGTCGCGATCAGCGGGCCGGGCGGCTTCGACACCTTCCTGCTGCAGCACCTGCTGAAGAAGGCCGGCGTCGACCCTGACCGGGACGTCCAGATGATGCCCATCGGCGGCAGCACCGAGCGTACGGCCACCTTGATCGCCGGACAGGCCGACGCCTCCATCGTGTTCGTGGACAACTGGATCGCGCTCCGGGAACGCGGTGCCGACCTGGGCCTCGTCGGGTATGCGGCGGAACTGGTGCCGGGCCTGTCCTCGCGTACCTACTACGCAGAGTCCGGCTATCTCGACGCCAACCCCGAGGTGGCGCAGGCGCTCGCCTGCGCCAACCTGGAGGCCAACCAGATGATCAACACGGACCGGAACGCGTTCGTCCAGTTCACCTTGGACAACGTCCAGGGCACCAGCGAGCATGACGTCGCCGAGTTCTACGACCTGGCCCAGGAGCTCGGCATGTACCCGACCGACCCAGGCCGGGTGCTCAACCCCGACGGCTACGCCAGACTGGCCGACCTGATGTACACCTCCGGTGCCATCGACAAACCGGTGCGAGCCGAGAACTTCGTGGACCACCGCTATCTCGACAGGGCCGCCGAGATGGGCTGTGGCCGGCCGGATCAGGGAAAGGCCGGCGGCCGGCCGAGCCCGCCGTAACGTCGCTATGGGCCGAGCCCGCGGTAACGTCGCTACGGATCGCGGTTTTCGCGCCACGCGGGCGGGTCGGTGATGGGCGGGCCATTGACGTTCGCGGACATGATCCCGTAACTTCTGCGCACAGTTGCCGTAACCGTTGCAAAGGAGCTCAGGTGACGTCCGCCCAGCACGCGCCGCGTGTGCCGCCCGCCGCCGGAAGGGCCGGGCGCCGCGGCACGGCCACGCTGCGCGACGTCGCCGAACTGGCCGGGGTCTCCATCCGTACCGTGTCGAACGTCGTCAACGCCAGCGTCCCGGTGCGGGAGCCGACGCGCCGGCGGGTGGAGGACGCGATCGCGACGCTCGGCTACCGGCCCAACGTGGCCGCGAGACGGCTGCGGTCGGGCCGGGCACAGGCGATCGGCCTGGCGGTGCCGGACGTGACGGTGCCGTACTTCCGCGAATTGGCCGACGCCGTGCTGGCCGCGGCGCGAGAACGCGGGATGGCCGTCGTCGTCGAGCAGACCCACGGCGACCTCGAACGCGAGCGCGCCGCCCCATTGAGCCCCCGGCTCCGGCACGTGGACGGCGTCATCCTGGTCGCGGTGTCCCTGGCGGAGGCGGACTTCATGGCGATGCGCGGCCCTGCGCCCGTCGTGCTGGCTGGCGCGTCCGCCGACTCCGGCGTCATCGACTCCGTCACCCCGGACGAGTACGCGGCGGGGCTGTCGGTCGCCCGGCACCTGCTGGCCACCGGGCGGCGGCGGCCGGCGGTGATCCTGCCGGGCGACACGCGCTGGCCGCCGGAGCACGACGGCCGCTACCGGGGGTTCGTGGCGGGACTGGCGGAGGTGGGCATCGCGCTGCCGGCCGGCCGGGTCATCGCGGCCGAGGCGGTCACACCCGGGTCGGGGGCCGACGCGGCGCGGGAGTTGCGGCTGGACCGGCCGGAGTTCGACGCCCTCTACGCCCTCGGCGACGCGCTGGCGCTGGGCGCGCTGCGGGCCCTGCACACCGCAGGGCTGAGCGTGCCCGGGGACGTCGCCGTCGTGGGGTTCGGCGACATCGAGCAGAGCGCCCACAGCAACCCGACGCTCACGACCGTCAACCCCGGGCGGGAGGCCATCGCCGAGCAGTCCGTGGCGCTGATCGCCTGGCGCATGGAGTCGCCGGCCGCCCGGCAGGCGCCGCCGCGGCGTCTCACGGTCGGCTTCCGTCTGGTCGAGAGGGAGTCCACCCGTGTCAGAGGATGACCCCACGCCCCTGACCCGGCCGACGAGCCGCCCACCCGGACGGACGGCGGGGGGAGGGGCGCCTGAGCCGGAGCCGGCGGGACGGACGGCGCAGCGCGGGGCGCCGGAGCAGGAGTCGGCGGGACGGGCAGTGGAGCGCGGGGCCCCGGAGCAGGAGTCGGTGGGGAGGGCAGTGGAGCGCGCGGCGCAGGAG
>NZ_JADOGI010000306.1 GCF_015645445.1 Nonomuraea cypriaca
GGACACCAGGGCCCATACCGGCGCGCCCCGCCGGGCTTCCGGCATGCTCGTCAACCCTGACGGCGCCCTAAACCATGATCAACCAGAGGCGGAACAGACCCACTCAAGATCGTGAAAGATTGAGGTTAGTGCCTTGCTCTTAGCCTGATGCTGACTCCAAGTTCGAGGGGATTCTACGGGGATGAGTCTGGGGAATGTCATTCACTCTGCCGTTGTGATGGTCGAGTCGGCATTGGTCGACAGAGGGTCGGGGGCCATATTTCTGATCGAACCTGCCACGCACCGCTGCGCGTCGCTTGCCATTATCGCTGCTTACTTAAACCGCACATCGATGATTTCCGAGATCGTGTTTCGCGCGGATTCGGAAGACGCCAAGACGTCCCTGTCCTTTTCGGTACGGGTCCGCGGCGAGGAGACCTTGGATGACCTGGCCCGGCGCCTAGCCGAGGAGTGGCATGCGGCCACCGGGTTGGCGCCCGACGTACTGGGTCGGCAGCGAATCTCCATTCACGCCGTCGCGAAGCTGAGCGGCCTAATCGCGTTCGTGTGGCGGCTGGAGCGAGGCATACGGGTGACGGAGCTGGATCTTCCTCCCAACACGGTAGCGGAGGCGTTTGAGGCACAGGTAAGGAAGTCCGCCGATGCGGTTGCGGTGTCGGGTGAGGGGACGCAATGGTCGTATGCGGAACTGGATGCCCGGGCCGAGGAACTGGCCGGGCGGTTGGTAGCGGCAGGGGTGAAAGCAGAAACACCTGTGGCGATACTGATGGAGCGCTCACCTCTGGTGATCGTCGCGTCGCTGGCGATTCTCAAGGCCGGCGGCGCCTATGTCCCGCTGCATCCGAGTTTCCCAGCCGAGCGCATGCGATGGGTTCTCACTCACACCCAAGCACCGATCGTGCTCACCGACATGGCCATGCGGGAACGCGCTGCTGAACTTGGCCCGCCCCTGTTACTGATCGACGCCCAGCAGCGCACCGGTGCCATCCCGGCCCTGCTGAGTCCGCAATCCGATCAACTCGCCTATGTGATGTTCACCTCGGGCTCGACCGGCACCCCGAAAGGAGTGGCCGTCACCCATGCCGATGTAGTCGCTCTGGCAGCCGACCATGCCTGGCGCGGTGACGCGCACCGGCGAGTGCTCATGCATTCCCCCCATGCTTTTGATGCCTCCACCTATGAGATGTGGATTCCACTGCTCAACGGCGGCACGGTGATCGTGGCTCCGGCGGGCCCGGTAGAGCCCGCCCGCCTGGCAGACATCATCGCCCGGCATCGCATCACCGCTGCGTTCGTCACCACCGCTCTGTTCAACACCCTCATCGAGGATCAACCCCCAGGCCTGGAGACACTCGCCGAAATCTGGACCGGCGGGGAATTCGTCTCAGCCGCCACCATGCGCGCCGCCACGATGACCTTGTCTCGCACCCGTGTCGTGCATGTCTACGGCCCCACCGAAACCACCACGTTCGCCACCTGCCATCCGCTTCCGAACACCATCGCCGAGTATGCCCGTAACATCCCCATCGGCCATCCCATGGATGGGCTACGCGCTTATGTCCTGGATGAGCGATTGCGATTGGCGCTGCCCGGGGTGCCTGGAGAGCTGTATCTGGCTGGGACGGGGTTGGCCCGTGGCTACTTCGACCGGTCTGATCTGACCGCCGAGCGTTTCATCGCCGATCCTTTCGCTGGCTCCGGTGAACGCATGTACCGCACCGGTGATCTGGTGCGCTGGACCTGTGAGGGTGAACTGGAGTTCCTCGGCCGCAATGATCACCAGGTCAAGATCCGTGGTTTCCGCATCGAACTCGGCGAAGTCGAAGCGGCACTCGACCAGTTACCCGGCATCACGCAATCCACCGTCAACGTCCACCACGACGACGCGCGCGGCAAACAGATCATCGGCTATGTGGTACCCGCTCCTGGCCACCAACCCTCCGGTGCCGATCTGAAGGCCGAACTCACCGCTCACCTGCCGGCGTTCATGGTCCCCACAGCGATCATGACGCTGGACACGTTCCCCCTGACCCCGAATGGGAAGATCGATCGGGCCGCCTTGCCCGCACCCGTGTACGGCACCGCCGAACACAGCAACGCGCGCACCCCGGCTGAGGAAATCCTGGCCGGACTCTTCGCCGAGATCCTCAACCTGCCCACCGTCGACATCCACGACAACTTCTTCGACCTGGGCGGACATTCGCTCCTGGCGACCCGTCTGATCAGTCGTGTACGCGACGTCATGCACACCGAGCTGACCGTCCGCGATCTCTTCGAAAGCCCTACGGTGGCCACGCTGGCCCAGGAGGTCACCACCGCGGACAGTCAGCGAAACCCCTTCGACCTCCTGTTACCGCTGCGCCCGTCAGGCCAACTCCCGCCCTTGTTCTGCATTCACCCCGGTATGGGCTTCGCCTGGTCCTATTCCAGCCTTCTGGGCCCCATAGACAACGCCCGCCCTCTGTACGCGATCCAGGCCCGCAGCCTCACCGGCCCGACGTTGTCACCGTCGAGTCTGGACGCCATGGCCCGTGACTTTGTGGCCCAGATCAAGGGCGTGCAGCCGTCCGGCCCTTACCACCTGCTCGGCTGGTCCTTCGGCGGCTTGGTCGCGTACGCGATGGCGACGGAGCTGCGCGAACAGGGCGAGGAGGTGGCCCTGCTTACCATTCTCGATTCCTACCCGGGCAGCGAATACCACATCGATGCGGGAAGCGTGCCGGAGAACGAGGCGCTCGCGCTGATCCTGGACGATCTCGGCCGCCTTGTCCCAGAAACGGAGAGATCGGCGATGAATCGTGACAGATTCATGGAGATCGTGAACACGGAAGTTCATTCTCTGCGATTTCTCACCCAGAAACAGATCTCGAATCTCATCGACACCTGGATCAATAACATCGAACTGGTCCGCACATTCACCCCGGCCAGATATGACGGCGATCTGCTCTTCTTCGTGGCGACGCAGGGCCGCAATGCGAATTCGCCGTTGGTGGACGGCTGGGCCCCCTACGTTAACGGCCAGATAAACGATGTCGAAATCTGCTGCCGACATGGGGAGATGATGCAACCGAACCCAGCCGCTGAAATAGGCTGGATTGTTTCTCAGGAACTCGACAGAGTCCGAGGAAAGGAGGAATTCCGTGGGCAATCCGCTAGATGATGAGAAAGCTGAATACCTGGTCCTACGCAACGACGAGGGGCAACATTCCCTGTGGCCGGCGTTCGCGGACGTGCCGCACGGCTGGCAGGTGGTCAAGGAAAAGGACGGCCGCAGCGCGTGCATTGACTACATCAATGAGCACTGGACGGATTTGAGGCCGCTGTCACTGGCCGCCCAGATGGCCCGCGAGTGACGAACGGCAAGACGCCGAAAAGCCGAGGAGAAAGAAGAAATCATGTCGATCGAACAGCAGACCCGGATGGATTTCCCGGTACGCCGCGAGAACCCGCTGGAGCCTCCCAGCATGTACGCCCGGCTCCGCGAAGACGAGCCGGTTGCCAAGGTGCGCCTCCCCGACGGCAGCACGTCCTGGATCGTCACGCGTTTCGATGATGTCCGGGCCGTGCTGACGGACAGGCGGTTCAGCGCAGACAGCAGAAAGCCGGGTTTCCCCATTCTCATGCCGCACCGGCATTTGATGCAGAAGGTCCGCATGATGAACCGGCTCGACCTGCCGGAGCACACCGCCTACCGCAGGCTGTTCGTCAAGCCGTTCACCTCGCGTTCCATCGAAAGCATGCGGCCCGCCATTCAGGGCCACGTCGACGACCTCCTCACTGAGCTTGGATCCACCGCGTCGATTCTGATCCGAATGCCCTGAAACGCGAGGAGGTGCCCTCCGACCTGGGATGATGGGAGTTCTTCAGGCTTCCGTCAACCAAATCGAGAGGACACCTCTCAAGTGCTAGTTTCTCACGCCCCGGCCAAGACTCATGCGATCTTCGATGAGGAGCACCTGGTCGCGCACGCGGGGCTGGTGCCGGCGATGCGGCTGGCCGAGCAGTGCGGTCTGGCCGGGCTGGTGGGCGAGCACGTGGCGATCGCTGACCCGCTCGGGACGAACGCGCCGCTGAAAATCGGGTCGATCGTGGCCGGGATGCTCGCCGGCGCCGACTCCATCGACGATCTGGACGCGCTGCGGCACGGCGGCATGGGCAAGCTGTTCGAGGGAATCCGCGCCCCGTCCACGCTCGGGTCGTTCCTGCGCTGCCTGAACTGGGGCAACGCCCGCCAACTCGGCAAGGTCCACCGAGTACTGCTGGCCCGGCTCGCCGCGCACACCTCGCTACTGCCCGGCGCGGACGTACTCGCCTTCCTCGACTTGGACTCGATGCAGAAACGGATCTACGGGCCAAGAAGCAGGGCGCGGGGTTCGGCCATACCAAGATCCAGGGTAAGAGTGTGCTGGTCCGCGGGTTGAACGTACTCGCCTCGGCGATCTCCACCCCGCTCGCCGCCCCGGTCGTGGCCGCCACCCGGCTACGCGGCGGCAAGGCGGGTTCGGCCCGCGGCGCCGCCTCCTTCATCCGCGAGTCCATCGGAACCGCGCGCGAAGCGGGCTGCACCGCCATCCTGGTCGCCCGCGGCGACTCGGCGTTCTACAACGCGGCCGTCATCAACGCCTGCCGCGACCACGACGTGCGCTTCTCGGTCACGGTGAAGATGGACCCGAAGGTCAAGAGGGCGATCGCGGCGATCGGCGAGAGCGCGTGGATCGCGATCCAGTACCCGAACGCCGTCTTCGACGAGGAGTCCGGCACCTGGATCTCCGACGCCGAGATCGCCGAGGTGACCTACACCGCGTTCGCCTCCAAGAAGGGCCAGGCCGTCACCGCCCGCCTGATCGTCCGCCGGGTCAAACGCCTCAACCAGCAGGCGACGATCGGTCAGGACGAACTGTTCGCCACCTACCGCTACCACGCGGTGTTCACCGACAGCCCGTTCCACCTGGTCCAAGCCGAAGGTCAGCACCGCGATCACGCCATCATCGAGCAGATCTTCGCCGACCTGACCTCTGGCCCGCTCGCGCACATGCCGTCGGTTCTCTGAACTACGATCTTGAGTCCGGTTTGAGGTTGTTTGTGTGACCGGTTTGGTTAACGGGTCACGGTGCTGTTCCTGGCGGTGGTGTCGCGGTAGGTGGGCATGCCGAGGGTGATAGCGCGCTGTTGCTGGTTGAGGTGGCGGAGTTTCTCGCGTGCGCCGGCCAGGCTGATGGTGAGTCCTTCGATCTCTCCGAGCCAGCCTTGGTGTTCGGCTTCGGCGATGCGGGCGAGGAGGTTGTCGTGGATCTCCTGGAGTCGGGTCAGCTGGGCGGGATCGGGCCTGAGCATGGGGCAGCGGATGCAGGCGTGCTCGTGGATGCAGGGGGTTGCGAACGCGCGAGCGCAGGTGCCGATGGAGAGCTTGCGTTTCTCGAAGTGGGTGAGGAACTCATCCCATTCGGCGTCGGTGGGGGTGCGGTATTCCTGGCTGGGGCGGGCGGCCCGGCGGCGGGCGATGAACGCGCGGTGGGCCTCGATGGCCTCCGCGGGGTAGATCGCCTTGTAGCCCATGGTGGTGTTGATGTCGCGGTGCCCGCAGATGATCTGTGCGATGTGTGGAGGCAGGCCGTTCATGACGGCGTCGGTGACGAAGATCCGGCGAAAGTCGTGCGGGGTGAAGATGAGTGGCTGTCCGTCGGTTCCTCGGATGCCGGATCCGGCGAGTGCTTGCTGGAAGATCTCGCGGAGGGATCCGTCGCTGATGGGGCGGCGTTCTCCGGCGATGGTGCGCTGGAACAGCAGTGACATCGGCGGGTTCCAGATCTTTTCGTGGGTGTCGTAGCTGGTCACCAGGGGGACGGCGCCGGTGGTGTCGCGGATGCGGGTGACGATCGCGCTGAGCACGTCGGCCAGTTCGGGGTCGACGAGGAGGAGTCGTTCGGATCCGGTCTTGGACGGGGCGATCTGCAGGAGCGGGACCAGTTCGCCGGTCGTGGGGAGCCGGTAGGAGGTGATGCTGTGGTGGCTGAGCTCGCGGAGTTCTTCGAATCGGATGCCGGTGTGGCGCAGGACCTCCACGAACGCCCATGCCCAGAACGCGTCGGCGTCGTGCTTGACCGCGTCAAGGCGGGTGGTGGGGTCGGCGTCGGCGGGCTGGATCCAGATGCTGCCGGCGTAGGCGGTGGTCGACAGGCGGTGCCAGGTCCGGCCGGCGAAGGTGAAGCTCGCGTCGAGGCGGGTGTCGCGGGCGGCCTGCAGCAGGGCGGCGGCGTCCTGCCGGTGCTGGTTGACTGCATCGGCGAGCTTGGGCAGGGCGGGCAGGCGCTCACGGGTGCGCTGGTCCATGCGGGCCTTGACGAGCTTGTCTTCTTTGGCCCGGTTGCAGTCGGTTTCCTTGATCGGGCAGGGGACGGCCCATTGCGCCCAGCGGTGCGGCTCATCCAGCGCCCACTGGGCGAGGTCGAGGTAGAACGCGCGGACCGCCATCATCACGCTGCGCGCGTCCGCCCGCGCCAGGACTTGTTCGGATCGGCGGCCGTCGGGATCGATGACGGTCTTGGTCCGAAACGACACCCGCTGCCGCCACGCGGTGGCCGTCTCGGGCGTGAGCTGGAGGGTGTCGATGCCCGGATGGTGCCGTTCCAGGTCGACCCAGAACAGGCGGACCAGATCATTGGCGAGCTTGG
Source organism: Nonomuraea cypriaca (assembly GCF_015645445.1). Lineage (GTDB taxonomy): Bacteria > Actinomycetota > Actinomycetes > Streptosporangiales > Streptosporangiaceae > Nonomuraea > Nonomuraea cypriaca. The sequence continues at coordinate 6,672 of NZ_JADOGI010000306.1, forward strand.
CCAGGGTGGTGTAGTCCAGCGCGGGCTGGCGTTCTCGTAGATACTCCACCAGCAGGTCCCGGACGGGCCGGCAGCGCACCTGATAACGGTCCACCAGTTCCTCGGCCGTGCGCTGCCCGGCGGCCTGCAGGAACGCCCTGCCGGTGGTCGGCGCGTCCGGGCCCAGATGTCCGAGTGTGTGCAGCAGCCGGTAGGCCAGGATCCGTCCGGCTCCGCCGGTGTTGGTCTCGCGCATCGCCTCCAGCAGGTCGAGGTAGTCGCCGACGGTGATGTCGCGGACCTGGCCTCCCTTGCAGGCCAGGATCATGGTGATCCGTCCGAGGGCAAGGCGTGCTTGACCTGCGGTGATGCCGTCGGGGTCGGCGGCGATCATCGCCCGCAACGCGGCATAGCCCTCGGGGTCGCGGCACTGTTCCATCGCCCGGACGATGCCGCTGGAGGACCTGGGGACCATCCAGGTCAGCGATGGGCGGACGACATCGGCCAAGACGAGCATCAACAGCCCGGTCTGCAGGCTGTCGCGGTTGGAGGGGGCCGACGATCGGCCGGTGGCGGCCCGCCACGCCATCGCGGCGTCCACCCACGTCTCCTTGGGGAGATCCTCTGCTGCCGAGGCGAGCCACCGCTCCTGCCAGCTGTCGCCGGGATGGCTGGCCAGCCACTCCAGGACCCGCGCGGCACCGTGACGGCGATAGCCCGAGCCGTTGTCAGGGCGGAACGGCGGCGCGTCAATGCGGGCGATGACCTCCTGCGCGGTCGCCAGGCTCTGGGCCCAGCACGCCCGCGGCAGACGGCGCGGGAAGTCACGCCGCCGATCCACGGCACCGACCGCGCCGGCATCCGAGGCGTCCGGCGCCTGTGGCGGTGAGACAACCCGGTCATTGGGCCGCGCTCTCACCTTTGCCGTCCGAACAAGACGTCCAATGCCGCGGGGTCGTACCCGTCGGCGGCAGGTGGCGCCGGCATGCTGAGATTGCGGGACTGGCGGTCGTGATGGGCACGCACCGCGGCCACCGCCTCCTCGATCGATGTATTCAGATACAACTGCGTGGTCGTCAGGTGCGCATGCCCCAAGATCCATTGGACATCGGCCAGGGGAAGCTCGGGATCACGGGCCATCCGGTGCGCCGCCGAATGCCGCAGATCGTGCAACGTCCAGTTCGCGCCCAGTACCGCGTTCGCGCGCTCGAACATCCGGTGCGCGGCGTGATAAGTCAACGCTGCGAACGGCCGTCGCCTCGTCCACCACAACGGCTGGTTCCCTCCCGCAGGGACCAGGCCGTGGATCTCCTGCTGATAGAGCCGCAACCATACGAAGGCGTCGGGTGAGGCGGGCAGCGGCTGCGGGACGCGGGACCCCTTCCGGATGACCGTGATCAGTTGCTGGCCCGGGTCGGCGTCCTTGTGCCGGACACCCAGAAGCTCCGACGCACGCGCCCCGGTGGAGATCCAAAATGCCACCAACGCCCGATCGCGATGCGATGGCAACGCGGCGAACAGCAGCTCGAACATTTCGTCCGGGATTGCCCGCGGTGGACGCTGCGGCACCGAACTGCGGTAACGTCCTTCACGTTCATATTTCCACGGCTCCATCGGATTATGGTGGGCATGAGCTCGGCCAGCACGTCGTGACCGGTCCAACGGGAACGGGTTGACCATCGGCCCGGTCCCCGCCTCGTGATGGAAGTCATAGAACGTCCGCAGCACGGTCTCGCAGTGATTCACCGTCCGCGGCGCATACCCCCGGTCCGGCGACGGTTTGCCCGTGACCCGGTTGACCTCGCCCGGCGCCACCCCCGCAGCCAGACCTTCCCGACGTGACTGCGGCTTACTGCCCTCACGACGAGACACACGGCCCGCCGGTGCCTTCCGATTCGGCTTGTGGACCTGGCGGATCCACAGACTGAAGTCGCGGCCCTCGACCGGGATCGCGCGATCCCAGGCGACATCGATCGCGGTCAAGAACCGCATCCAGCGCAGCAGATCTACCGCATAGGACCGCAACGTCGACGGCGCCCTCGCCGAAGCGAGCAGCTCCCGCATGAACGACGTCACCGCCGCCACCGGTCGTCCGCTGCCGTCCAGCAGCTGATACGGCTCGAACGGATCAGCCGTCTCCACGACCGACCCCGTCAGTGACACGATCAACGACGCCACGTCCCGATTCGATGATGCAGATGCCGAAGTCATGGCTGGCGACGCTAACAGCAGACCACTCAATATCACCGCTGAACTGCAGAAACAGGCTCCGTAGTTCAGTTAACAGAGGGCATGTGAGCGAGCGGCCCGTCGATCAAATCAGCGTTGACCTGCTCCTGCACCGCGTGATCACGATGCTGCTCCTCAGCTTGGATCAGCGCGTACGGACTGTCGGTGAAGATCGGGTAGTAGCGGTAGGCGGGGAACAACTCGCCCTGGCCCTCTCCGGCAGGCTGGTCGAGTTTCTTGACCCGGCGCACGATCAGGCGGGCGGACACCTGTCTGCTCTTCTTGCTGGTGAAGGCGGTGTAGGACGTTTCGGCGACCTCGGCGTCGGAGACCCAGCCGCCGGCTTGTTCATCGAAGATCGCCTGAGGGTATCTGATCGGCGTCCAAGCATCGTCGTCGATGGTGGCGATCGTCGCCTTGACCTTGGGATCCAGCGTGGCGGTGACGGAGAAGCGGACGTCCTGATCTCGGCAGGCGGCGACCACGTCGGCGCTGTAGAAGGCCGAGTCGCCACGCATGACCAGCGTGCCCGAGCAGCCCGCGGCCCGCGCGGTAGTGATCGATTCACCGACCAGAGAGGCCGCACCGCGGCCTGTGCTCGAGGACATCCCGGACGAGCCGGTGCTGGACGGTGAGCTGTCCGCCCTCGTCACGCCGGACCTTGTACCACCCGAATCCGAAGAGCCCTGCCCTGGCCTGCCGCGTCCGCTGGAGGACGGCACCCAGCCCGTGGAGAAGGAGGCCACCTTCGCCGTCCTGGGCGCCTCACCCCGCGGGCAGGCCACAGCGGACCGGATGCGCACCTGGTTCGGCCCGTGTGGCCCGCAACTTTCCGCGATGCTGAGAACGGCCACGCCTCAGCGGCCTTCGAACTCGGCGTCCTGCTCATCAACAACGACGCCCCCCAAGAGGGCTGCCTGTTCCTCCAGCGCGCCGCCAGCATGAACGCCAAGCTCACGCTCACCCTGCCCGACCTGGCCGTGCGTGACCGCCTGTGCGGCACCATCGTCGCCGACATTTACCGCCACATCGCCGACGCATACCTGAGCAGCGGTTTGACGGCCATGGCGGCGAAGTGGAGGCACTACATCGACTACATCGACTACATCGACACCACGTTTCCGCTCTCCGCCATGCTCTACCGCCGCACGCAGCCCATCGGCCGCCACGCACGCAACATCAGCCATGACCTGGTCCACCTCGAAGACAGCGAGATGAACAGATCAGCAAGATGTACCGGCCCCAGCGCGCGGCCGGCGCTTCACGAAAGACGCCCCGGCCGGCGCGGCGACTCCCGCGCTGTGCCCCTCGGGCGGCTCTGGCCCGGTCGACGTGCAGAAGCTCTGGAACCAGGTCGTCAGCGACCACGACGACGACTTCTGGACCGAGATCACCACTCGCGGCATCAAGACCAAGCGCCGTCGGTCATGGATCCGCCCGGCAAGCTGGTAGAGCACGGTTGCCGTGTGAGCAGGGTCAAAGTAGCTCTGTGTAGTCGGAGAATTCCCGGACGCTTGACAATAAAGGTAAGCAATCAGAAGGTTCTGTGACGCTGGGTGATACGTGCTGATCAGGCGTCGAGTGCGATCGGCGGCATCCAGAGGTTGCCGGTAAAGGCGCGGTGGATCGCCTCGAAGGCGCTCAGCCCGTGC